>DATAOO010000092.1:0-5240 GCA_036265695.1 Pseudonocardia sp.
GCCACCCCGGCCGCCCGAGCAGCCCGGCGGTGTGCTGCACGAACTGCGGTGCGACGGCCGCAGGCCGGTTCTGCGCCCAGTGCGGCAACCCCCTCGCCCCGCCCGCCTGCACCGCCTGCGGCGCCCCGGCCCAAGGCACGCCCTTCTGCCCCCAGTGCGGCACGCCCCGCCACCCCTGACCCGAGTCTCCGTTTCCACGACGGCGAGTCCCCGTTTCGACGACGGTGAGTCGTACGTTTCGCCGCGGTGAGTCGGTCATCCCGCCCCGGTGAGTTGGGCGTTTGGCTGCGGTGAGTCGGGCGTTCGCTGTGGTGAGTCCGGCATCTCGCTGCGGTGAGTCGTGCGTTTGGCCGTGGTGAGTCGGGCGTTCCAGCGGGGAGTAGGGCATCTCGTCCCGGTGAGTCATGCGTTTCGCCGTGGTGAGTCTGCCGTTCCCCCGCGGGAGGTCGGGCGTCTCGACACCGCGAGTCCGCCGTTCGGCAGGCGAGTTCCGCCCCTCGATACGGCGAGTCTCACATCACAGGTGGTCGCGTCGGACGTCTGAGCAAGCCTCCGCGGCCCAAGATGGACGCATGCCGCACGGACCGCACAACGCCCTGACCGACGTCGTAGGCCTGCGCGTCGGGCACGCTCAGGTCGACGGCGGGCTCTCCGGCACGACGGTGGTGCTGGCGCCCGTCGACGGCGTCGTGGCGGGCGCCGACGTGCGCGGGGCGGCGCCCGGCACCCGCGAAACCGATCTGCTCCGCCCGGACGCGACCGTCCAGCGCGTCCACGCCATCGTGCTGACCGGCGGGTCGGCGTACGGGCTCGCCGCCGCCGACGGCGTGATGGCCCGCCTGGAGGCAGCGGGCGTCGGGTTCCCTGTGCCTGGCGGCGTGGTGCCGATCGTGCCCGCCGCCGTCGTGTTCGACCTCGGTCGCGGCGGGGCGTTCGGCGCCCGCCCGACCGCGGCCACCGGCGCTGCCGCCCACGACTGCGCGACCGACGGTCCGGTGGCGCAAGGCGTCGTCGGGGCGGGCACCGGCGCCGTCGTCGGCGGCCGGAAGGGCGGGGTCGGCACGGCCAGCGCGGTGCTCGACAGCGGCGCCACGGTTGCCGCGCTGGTGGTGCTCAACGCCGTCGGCTCGGCCGTCGACCCGGCCTCCGGCCTGCCGCACGGGATGCGGGCCGAGGTGGACGGCGAGTTCGGCCCGGTTGCGCCGCTCGCCCCCGTGCCGCCGAACCCGCGGACGCCCGGTACGGCCACGACGCTCGCCGTCGTCGCCACGGATCTCACGCTGGACAAGGCGGGCGCCGCCCGGCTCGCCACGATGGGTCACGACGGTCTGGCCCGCGCGATCAACCCCGTTCACACCGTGATGGACGGCGACACGATCTTCGGCCTGTCCACGTTCGCCCGCGTAGCGCCGTCGGTGGAGGAGCTGTTCGCGCTGCACGCGTCGGCGGCCGAGGTCGTCACCCGAGCGGTGGTGCATGCGCTGCTGAACGCCGAGACGGTCACGACGCCCGCCGGCACGTGGCCCGGCGGGCGTTAGCCGCCCGCGAACGGCGGGAGGACGTCCAGGCTGGTGGCGCCCGCGACGGGTGCGCCGTGGTCGCGCACGGCCACTTCGTCGAGGAGGTAGCTGCAGCGCGCCAGCACCCGGGCGAGCTCCGGCCCGTGCGCGGCGCGCACGGCGTCGAGGAGGTCCGCTACCGTCGCGGCCGACGCCACCTGGATCTTCTCCACCTCGACGCCTGCCGCCGCACGGGCGGCCGCGAAGTAGCGAACAGTGATGGTCGTGGTGGTCACGGCGGTCATTCTCCTAGCCACCGATCGCGCTCATCGGGCGGTCCGGCTGCAGGAAGCCGGGGTCGTCGATGCCGTGGCCCGCGAGCTTGCCCCACATGGCGTCGCGCCACGTGTCGGCGATCTCCCGGTCGGACGCGCCGTCACGCAGGAGCGCGCGCAGGTCGGTCTCGGTGCGGGCGAAGAGGCACGAGCGGATCTGCCCGTCGGACGTGAGGCGCGTGCGGTCGCAGGCGCCGCAGAACGGCCGGGTGACCGAGGCGATGACGCCGACCACCGCAGGCCCGCCGTCGACGACCCACCGCTCCGCCGGAGCCCCGCCGCGCTCGGTGGGGTCGGGCGTGAGCGTGAACCGCGCGCGGAGCATCTCCATGATCTCCCCGGCGGTCACCATCTCGGCGCGCTGCCAGCCGTGCTGGGCGTCGAGCGGCATCTGCTCGATGAAACGCAGCTCGAAGCCGTGGTCGACGGCGAACTCCAGCAGCGGCACGGCCTCGTCGTCGTTGACGCCCCGCAGCAGCACAGTGTTGATCTTGACGGGGTCGAGCCCCGCGGCGCGGGCGGCGGTGAGGCCCGCGAGGACGTCGGAGAGGCGGTCGCGGCGGGTGATCGAGGCGAAACGTTCGGGGCGCAGGGTGTCGAGCGAGACGTTGAGCCGGTCGACCCCGGCTGCGGCCAGCGCCTCGGCACGGCGGGCGAGGCCGATGCCGTTGGTGGTGAGCGAGATGTCGGGACGCGGCTGCTGGTCCGCCGAAGCCGCGATGATGTGCTCGAGCCCGCGGCGCAGCAGCGGCTCGCCGCCGGTGAAGCGCAGCTCCTGCACGCCGAGGTCGCGCACCGCGATCGTGATGAGCCGCACCAGCTCGTCGTCGGTGAGCTGCTCGTCGCGCGGCATCCAGTCGAGGCCCTCGGCGGGCATGCAGTACGTGCAGCGGAGGTTGCAGCGGTCGGTCAGGGAGATGCGGAGATCGGTCGCGACCCGCCCGAACGTGTCGACGAGGCGGGGGTCGGCGGGGCGGGCGGGGTCGCGACGGGCCGCGCCGCGTAGCGCGGGCAGGCCCAGCTCGGTTGCCGTCACACCACGAGCGTAACCGTCGAAAGGGATCTCCAACCGGGCTCCGACCAGCACGAATGCGCCACTCCGCAAGAACGGCGTCCTGGGGCGATCGCCGCCGCAGATGCCGGTTCGTCGACGCTCTCAGGCTGACCGAACGGGTGGGCCGGATCAGCCGACGGCAGGCGCCTGACCACCGAGCCCGTCGGCAAGCTCCTGCGGGTCGAGGTCGAAGCTGCGGAGCAGGTCGGCGTCGCGGTCCGTATCGACCCGCTCGGGCAGCTCGGCGTCGGCGCGCGCCGTGCGGTCGGGGTCGCCTGCCGCCCGGATGCGCTCGACGACCATGCCCTTGGGAATCTGCATAGCTAGGCCTACCCGAGGGGATCGCGGTCCGAAACGCCGGACTGGCCGCGGCGAGGAGGCCGACTCACCGCGCCGGATGCCCGACTCATCGCGGCGAGAAGGCCGACTCGCCCGGCGAGATGCCCGACTCGCCCCCGGCGAGATGCCCAATTCATCCCGGCGAGATGCCCCACTCACAGCGGCGAAACGTACGACTCACTGCGGCGAAACGTACGACTCACGGTTGGGGGTGGCGGCCCAACTCCTGGCGGGCGACCGTGCGCAGGTGGACCTCGTCGGGGCCGTCGGCGAGGCGGAGGGCTCGGGCCCAGGTGTAGAACGCCGGGAGCGGGGTGATGTCGGTGATGCCGCCGCCGCCGTGGATCTGGATGGCCCGGTCGATCACCGTGCACGCCATCCGCGGCACGGCGACCTTGATCGCCGCGATCTCGGTGGCCGCGGCCTTCGACCCGGCGCTGTCGATCAGCCACGCCGTCTTGAGCACCAGCAGCCGGGCCTGCTCCACCTCGATCCGCGACAGCGCGATCTGCTCCCGCACCACGCCCTGCTCGGACAACGGGCGCTTGAACGCCACCCGCGACTGGGCCCGGCGCACCATGAGGTCGATCGCCCGCTCCGCCATCCCGATCAGCCGCATGCAGTGGTGGATCCGGCCGGGGCCCAGGCGCGCCTGCGCGATCGTGAACCCGCCGCCCTCCTCGCCGAGCAGGTTGGTCACCGGCACGCGCACGTCGGTGAGCGTGAGCTCGGAGTGGCCGTGCTGATCCTGGTAGCCGAACGTCGGGAGGTGCCGGTCGATCGAAAGACCCGGCGTGTCCCGCGGCACGAGCACCATGGACTGCTGCCGGTGCGAGGCCGCGTCGGGGTCGGTCTTGCCCATCAGGATGAAGATCTTGCAGCGTTCGTCGGCCGCGCCGGAGATCCACCACTTGCGGCCGTTGATGACGTAGTCGTCGCCGTCGCGCACGATGCTGGTCTGGATGTTGGTGGCGTCCGAGGACGCGACGTCCGGCTCGGTCATCGCGAACGCCGAGCGGATCTCGCCCGCCAGCAGCGGCTCGAGCCACTGCTCCTTCTGCTCCGGGGTGCCGAACAGGTGCAGCGTCTCCATGTTGCCGGTGTCGGGTGCCTGACAGTTGATCACCTCGGGCGCGATGTCCGGTGACCAGCCGGTGACCTCCGCGACCGCGGCGTACTCGAGGTTGGACAGCCCCGAGATCGAGGGCAGGAACAGGTTCCACAGCCCCAGGGCCCGCGCTTCGGCCTTCAGCTCCTCGACGACGGGCGGCAGCTCCCACTCCGACGGCGTGCCGCGCCGCGCGGCCCGGAACTCCAGGTAGGCGGCCTCGGCCGGGAGGATCCGGTCGTCGAGGAAGGCGCGCATGCGCTTGGTGTAGTCGTCGGCCACGGCGCTGGGTGCGAAGTCCACGCATCGCACTCAACCACAACCGGGCCCCCAACTGGTCAAACTCGCAATCGCGGATCTATCATCCCCAGAGTGCCGCAGTTCAGGATCGCCGACGCCGCACGCCTGCTGGGCGTCAGCGACGACACCGTGCGCCGGTGGGTCGACGCGGGCGCCCTGCCGGTGCGCCCGGACGCGTCGAACCGCAAGGTCATCGACGGTGCGGCGCTGGCCGCGTTCGCCCGCGACCACGCCCAGACCGCCCCCGATCCCTCCGAGGTGCAGCGCTCGGCCCGCAACCGGCTCGTCGGCCTCGGGACCTCTGGTGTCGGACCAGGCGTCGAGATGCAGTGCGGCCCGCACCGGGTGGTGTCGCTCATGTCCACCGAGGCCGTCGGGGACCTCGGCCTCGAGCCCGGCGTGCTCGCCGTAGCCGTCATCAAGTCGACGAACGTCGTCGTCGAGATCCCCGGAGGACACTCGTGAAGATCCGTGCATGGGCCGCGATCGGAGCGGCGCCTGCCCTGCTCCTCACGGCCTGCGGAAGCGGCGGGACGGCCGCGCCCGCGACCCCGGCCGCCGCACCCCAGACGCTCACCGTGCTGGCCGCGGCGTCGCTCACCGAC
>DATAOO010000093.1:0-24237 GCA_036265695.1 Pseudonocardia sp.
GCAGTGGCGGTCGACGCCGTCGCCCGGAGGACGCAGGCGGGGTGGTCGCAGGCGCTGTGGACACGGCGAGACGGCCGGGTCGACATCGCGAGGGGCCAGACGATGGGCCGCCACCGGCTTTCGGCCGACCGATGGTCAGCAGGCGCCCTCGCCCGTGGCCGGGGGCAAGCGCCGGCACGCTCACGGGTGCGGCCGCCGGCCCAGGCTTCGGTGTAGGAATCGCCTCCCCCTCGCCTGCGACGATCGACGGCCTCGATGGCGTGCGGCGCGACGGCGCGGTGAGCGGCATGCGCCGCCGAGTGCGGGACGCGGCGGATGGCATGCGCCGAGGCGCGGCTGGAGACGGCCGTCCTGGTGCGGCTGGGGGTGGTTCAGGCGTCGGCGCGGCGAGCGCCGAGGTGCCGCACGCGGACACGATGGGCGCCGCGGGCGGCGTGACGGGTGCGGGCGTGCCGGTCGCGGGTCTGGCGGGTGCCAGCACGGTGAGTGCGGATACGGCGAGCACGGGCGTGGCGGGGGCGGACGTGGGCGCGGGCACGGCGGGCGCTGCTGTGGCGGCGGCGGGCACGGTGGGCGCGGACTCAGGCGCGGCGGGCCCCGAGGTGGCCGGCTCCGATGCGGCTGGCTCCGAGGTGGCGGGCGCAGACGCGGGTTGTGCCGCGGTGGCCGCAGCAGCCGCGGCGGGCGCAGGTCCAGCCGCAGCGGGGGCGGGCGCGCAGAGCGGGGATGCGGCGATCGGCACGCCCGAGTACGACGCCGTCTGGGAAGACGGATGGGCCGAGGGCGACGGCGAGCCCGAAGGACCCGGGGGCGAGCCGCGGTCGCCCGCCGTCCCCGCCGGTGGCCAGGCGGCAGCCGCTGACCCGGAGCCCGGCCCGGCGCCGGCGGCGGCCGAGGAAGCGCTCTCGGTCGAAGGCCTCGGGCTGGCCGACCTGCTCGCCGGGGCGTTGGCGGCTTACCGCGCCATCTGAGCCGGTCGCGACGGGTCGCGGCGGGCCGCTCTCGCGGGGTTAGGGTGGACCGTCGCCGCAGCGTGACGAACGCCGCCTATCCCGGAGCCTCATGTGACGAGCCGGTCCCCGGAACACCTGTCCCCATCCGACCCCGACCTGGCCGCGCTCACCGCGTTGTACGCGCGCCACGCCCCGGACCTCATCGGTCCGCTCAGCGGGAACGGGGTCGAGGGGAACGGGGTCGAGTTGGAGGTCGCCGCCCGCGCCCACCTGGCGTTGGCCGAGCAGCGCGCCTCCGGGGAGCCGGTGGTCCGGGTCGAGACGGCGCCCGACGGCGGCATCGTGATCGAAACGGTCGCCGACGACATGCCGTTCCTGGTCGCCGCGCTGCTGGCGGCGATCGCCCGCGCGGGCGGGGAGGTCCGCCGGGTGCTGCACCCCATCGTGGTGGTGCGCCGCACCCCCGACGGCAAGCTCGCCGACGTGCTCACCCGCGCCGATCCCGACGCCCCGCCGCCCGACGCGCTGGCCGAGTCGTGGACGCGGCTCGAGCTCGCCCCGCTCGGCGTCCCGGCCGACAAGCTGCAAGCCAAGCTCACCGGGGTGCTGCGCGACGTGCGGGAGATCGTCGCGGACGCGCAGCCCATGCACGACCGCGCCCTCGAGATCGCCGACACCCTCGCCAGCCAACCTGCAAGCCCCGGCGCCACCCCGCCGTCCGACGTCGCGTCGCTGCTGCGCTGGCTCGTCGACGGGCACCTCACGTTCCTCGGTTACCGCCACCACGTCGCCGGGCCCGACGGCACGCTGTGCCCCGACAGCGCGTCCGGGCTCGGCATGTTGCGCGACGGCACCCGCGGCGGCGACATCGGCGCCGTGCCCGACGAGCCCGGCGGTCGCCGCGAACCCCTGGTGATCACCAGGGCCAACGCCCCCAGCCCGCTCAAGCCCGTGCACCCCTACTACCTCGCCGTGCCGACCTTCGACGGCGAGGGCCGCCGCACCGGCGAGCACCGCTTCCTCGGCACCCTCACCGTGCCCGCGCTGTACGAGAGCGTGCTGGACATCCCGGTGGTGGAGCGTCGAGTGCGCGGCGCGATCCACCGGGCCGGGTTCCCGCTCGAGTCCTACTCCGGCCAGCAGATGCTCGAAGTGATCTCCGGCATGCCGCGCGAGGAGCTGTTCAGCGCCACGGAGGAGCGGCTGCACGAGACGGCGGTCGGCGTGCTCGCCGTCGCCGACCGGCGCGCGGTGCGCCTCTTCCTGCGCCCCGACCCCTTCCGCCGCTTCATCTCCTGCCTGGTCTACCTCCCGCGCGACCAGTACACGACGTCCTCCCGACTTGCGATGGCGGACCTGCTGCGGCGTCGCCTCGGCGGGAGCTCGGTGGAGTACACCGCGCGGGTCTCGGAGTCGCGGCTGGCGCTGGTGCACTTCACGATCCAGACGGCCGCCGACGCCGTCGGCTACGCCGGGGTGGACGTCGCGGGCCTGCAGGACGAGCTCACCGAGGTCGTCCGCACCTGGGAGGACCGGTTCCTCTCCGCGCCGGGCGGGGGAGCGCTCGCCGCGCAGCTCGCAGGCGTGCCGGAGGCGTACAAGGCCATCACGCCGCCCGCGCGTGCGGTGGAGGACCTCACCCGGATCGCCGCGCTGGCGGGTCCGGTCGACTTTTCGGTGCGCCTGTGCCCGGCCGACGGCCCCGCCGACCGCCGCTTCACCCTCTACCTCGCGAGCACCCCCGCCACGCTCACCGACGTGCTGCCGCTCCTGCAGCAGCTCGGCCTCGACGTCCTCGACGAGCGCCCTTCGGAGTTCGAGCGCGCCGACGGCCTGCACGTGCACGTCTACGACTTCAGCATCCGGCTCGACGACGCCACCCGCACCGCGCTCGACGCCCGCCCCGAGGCGGACATCGAGCGGGAGTTCTGCGCGGCGTTCGGCGCGGCCTGGCGCGGCGACGTCGAGACCGACCGGTTCTCCGCTCTCGTGCTGCGCGCGGGCCTGCCGTGGCGCGAGGTTGCGGTGCTGCGCGCCTACGCCCGCTACGCCCGCCAGATCGGCGCCCTGTACGGCCTCCAGTACATGGCGGACACGCTGCTCGCACACCCCGACGTCGCCCGCGGCCTGCTGGCGCTCTTCCGCGCCCGGTTCGACCCGGGGCTGCTGCGCCGCGACCAGGCGGTCGAGGACGCCGTCGCCGACGTACGCACCCGCATCGACGCCGTCACGGGGCTGGACGCCGACCGCATCCTGCGCAGCTTCCTTGCGATGATCATGGCGACGCTGCGCACCAACTGGTTCCGCGAGCGCCCCTTCTTCTCGTTCAAGATCGACCCGTCGCAGGTGCCGGGCATGCCCGCGCCGCGGCCGCGGTTCGAGATCTTCGTCTACTCGCCTCGGATCGAGGGCGTGCACCTGCGGTTCGGGTCGGTCGCCCGCGGCGGCCTGCGGTGGTCTGACCGGCCCGCCGACTACCGCACCGAGATCCTCGGCCTGGTCAAGGCGCAGGCGGTGAAGAACGCGGTGATCGTTCCCGTCGGTGCGAAGGGCGGCTTCGTGGTGCGCGCGCCCGCGCCCGGCCCCGCGGAGGTCGAGGCCTGCTACCGCACGTTCATCTCGGGTCTGCTCGACGTCACCGACAACCTCGTCGGCGGCGAGACGGTGCCGCCACCCGACGTCGTGCGGCACGACGCCGACGACTCCTACCTCGTGGTCGCGGCCGACAAGGGCACGGCGAAGTTCTCCGACATCGCCAACGAGGTCGCGATGTCCTACGGGTTCTGGCTCGGCGACGCATTCGCCTCCGGTGGCTCCGTCGGCTACGACCACAAGGCGATGGGGATCACCGCGAAGGGCGCGTGGGAGAGCGTCAAGCGGCACTTCCGCGAGCTGGGCGTCGACACGCAGCGCGAGGAGTTCACGGTCGTCGGCGTGGGCGACATGTCCGGCGACGTGTTCGGCAACGGCATGCTGCTCTCCCGGCACATTCGGCTGCTCGCCGCGTTCGACCACCGCCACGTGTTCGTCGACCCCGACCCGGACACGGCCGCGAGCTTCGCCGAGCGCGAGCGCATGTTCGCCCTGCCCCGCTCGTCATGGGACGACTACGACCGCGCGACGATCAGCGCGGGCGGCGGGGTGTGGCCGCGCACGGCCAAGGCCGTGCCGGTCGGGCCGGAGATGCGCGCCGCGCTGGGCATCGCCGACGACGTCACCGAGCTGAGCCCGCCGGAGCTGATCGCGGCCATCCTGCGCGCCCCGGCCGACCTGCTGTGGAACGGCGGCATCGGCACTTACGTCAAGGCGTCCACCGAGTCGCACGCCGACGCGGGCGACAAGACCAACGACACCGTGCGGGCCGACGGCAACGAGCTGCGCGTCAAGGTCGTGGGGGAGGGCGGCAACCTCGGGCTCACCCAGCGCGGCCGCATCGAGTTCTCCCGCGCGGGCGGGAAGATCAACACCGACGCGATCGACAACTCGGCGGGCGTGGACTGCTCCGACCACGAGGTCAACATCAAGATCCTGCTCGACCGGCTCGTCGCGGCGGGCGACCTGGACCGCGAGGCCCGCAACGCCCTCCTCGCGGAGATGACCGACGACGTGGCCCAGCTGACGCTGGACGACAACCGCGACCAGAACGTGGTGCTCGGCGTGGCGCGGGCGCACGCGGCCCAGATGGCGAACGTCCACGCGCGGCTCATCACCGAGCTGGAGGCCCGCAACCAGCTGGAACGCACTCTCGACGTGCTGCCGAGCACGGCGCAGTTCGCCGAGCTCGAAGAAGCTGGGGAGGGGCTGTCGAGCCCGGAGCTGGCCACGCTGCTCGCGCACACGAAGCTCGACCTCACCACCCAAGTGCTCGCCTCCGACCTGCCCGACACCCCCGCGTTCGCCGGACGCCTGCCGGAGTACTTCCCGGCGGCGTTGCGCGACCGGTTCCCCGCGGCGGTGCGCGACCACCCGCTGCGCCGGGAGATCGTCACGACGATGCTCGTGAACGAGATGGTCGACGGCGCGGGGATCACCTACGCCTTCCGGCTCGGCGAGGAGCTGTCGGCGGGCGCGGCCGACGCCGTGCGGGCCTACAAGGTCGCCACCGTGGTGTTCGACCTCCCCGCCCTGTGGGAGCGGATGCGCGACCCGGCGATCCCGACGGCTGTCTCGGACGCGATCATCCTGGAGTCGCGCCGCGTGCTCGACCGCGTGTCCCGATGGCTGCTCACCAACCGGCCGCAGCCGCTGACCGTCGGATCGGCCCTCGCGCGGTTCAGCGAGCCGATCCGCGCCCTCATGCCGCGGCTCACGGAGCTGCTGCAGGGCCGGGAGCGGCAGACGGTGCTGGAGCACGCTGAGGAGCTGCAAGAGGCGGGCGTCGACGCCGAGTGGGCCATGAAGGCGTCGGCGATGATGTACGGCTACTCGCTGCTGGACGTCGTCGACCTCACCGAGATCGCCGAACGCGACCGGGAGCCGCGCGCGCCGTCCGAGGTCGCGGAGCTCTACTACGGCCTGTCCGAGCACCTCGGCGTCGACCTCGCGCTGACCTCGGTCAGCGCGCTGGAGCGCGGCGACCGGTGGCACGCGCTCGCCCGGCTCGCCCTCCGCGACGACCTCTACGGCTCGTTGCGGGCGATCACCCTCGACGCGCTGCGCGAGGCGGCGCCCGGCACGCCGGTGCCGGAGGCCATCTCGCAGTGGGAGCAGGCCAACGCGTCGCGGCTGGTGCGGGCCCGGGCCGCGCTGCACGAGGTGGGCACGGCCGGGCAGCTCGATCTGGCGACCTTGTCCGTGGTCTCGCGGCAGCTGCGGGGGCTGGCGCGCTAGTGGGTTGCTTCGTCACGCAGGTGCCGCTGCGCTGGACCGACCAGGACGCCTACCGGCACCTCAACCACGCCCGCGCGGTGACCGTGTTGGAGGAGGCGCGCATCGACCTGTTCTTCGACCAGGCCGCCGAGGACGGCCTGCGCGGGTTCGCCGACGGGTTGCTCGTCGCCGAGCTGAACGTGGCCTACCGGCGGCAGGTGGCCTACCGCTCGACGCCGGTGCGGATCACGATGACCGTCGACGAACTGCGCGCCGCCTCGTTCCGGATCCGGTACGCGCTGCACGACGGGCCCGGCGACGAGGACCCCGTCGCGATCGACGCCTGGACCCGGATGGCGATCTACGACCTCCACGCGGGCCGCCCGCGCAGGCTCGACCCGCCCGAGCGGGCCTTCCTCGCGCGGTGGGCGGCGTGACCGCGCTCGCGATCCCCGACGCCGACGAGCGCGGCGACCTCGGCGCGTTCGTGGCCAGGGTGGTGCGGCTCGACCCGACGGCGACGGCCCGCCTGCGCGCGGGCGACGGCACCGTCACGGCGTGGGCCGCCACGCCGTTCGACGTGCTCGCCACCCGCACCGTGCACGGCCGCCTCGACCCGCCTGACGTCACCGTCTCCGCGAACGCGCTGCTCACGGCGTTGGCGGTGGAGAAGGCGGCGAGTGTCGACCCCGGTGCGGGTGGTCTGTGGCCCGGCGATCTGCCCCCCGACTCGGGCTGGTCGCCGGTCGACGTCGTGCCCGCGGCCGAGATCGACGCGCTCACCGAGCGGGGCCTTACGGTCGCGCGGGAGAACGCCGGCCCCCTCGGGCCGCCCGCCTCGCTCCTGGACCAGAACGTGCTCACGGTGAGCGCCGCGTCGGGCCCCACCGTCAAGGTGCCGCTGCGCTGCCTGTTCGCGCTGTCCGGGATGGGCTTCGTCGACCCGGACGGCGAGGTGCGGGTCTCGGCCACCGGGGCGTGGCTGCGCCTCGACGCGCACTACGGCGCGGTCGTGCGCCGCCGCACCCTCACGTTGCCGTTGCTCGTCTGATTACACCAGCCAGACGGCCGTGTCCGGGGCGAGGACGGCCCCCTGCGGTGGGGCGCCGCTGGCCAACAGGACCTCCCCGGGTGGCAGCGGCACCGGCACGTCGGACGTGTTGAGCGCGCACACCAGCGCCGAGCCCTCGGGCCGGAACGCCAGGCAGCCCGGCGGCGCGCCGTACCACTCCAGCGGCGCGGCGGGGTCGGGGACGTGGGTGCGCCGCAGCGCGATGGCCCGCCGGTAGAGCGACAGCGTGGACGTCGTGTCCTCCAGTTGGCCCGCCACCGTGCGCTCGCCGTACTCGGCGGGCGCGGCCAGCCACGGCTCGCCGGTGGTGAACCCGAAGCCCGGCGGCCCGCCCTCCCACGGCAGCGGAACCCGTGCCCGCGCCTCGGCGGGGAGGTCGCCGTCGGTCAGCCCCAGCTCCTCGCCCTGGTAGACGTGCGCGGTGCCGGGCAGCGCCAGCATCACGAGCGCCATCGACCGGGCCCTGGCCAGGCCCGCGGCGCCGCCGCCGTACCGGGTGGCGGCGCGCGACACGTCGTGGTGGGCCAGCGACCACGCCGTCTCCGCCCGGCTGCCGAGCGCGTGCTGCACCGCGTCCTGCACGGCGGCGGCGTCGAACGGCGTGGTCTGGAGCGCGCGGTCGAGGGCGATGCGGATCCGGTCGGGCCGGTGGTACTGCGGAGGCCCGTTGTCCCGCACCAGGTCGGCGACCAGCCGCAGCCGCAGCTCTACGACGGCTTCGACGAGGGCGTCGAACGCCGCCAGATCGCCGAACAGCGGGTCGACGGTGCGGCGGTCGGCGATGGGCGTCGGCTCCAACCAGACGATGTCGACGCCGAGCAGTTCGAGGTAGCCGAGGCGGGCGCGGAGTCCGTCGAGGTCACCGATGCCGTCGCCGTCGGAGTCGCCGAAACTGCGTACGTCGAGCTCGTAGACCAGGGCGCCCCGCCACCACTGCACCCACCGATTAGAACAAGAATCGGTTCAGAAGTCGGCGTTCATCATGCTGATGGCCGCATACTGCAGGTACTGCCACAGTTGCGCACGGTGTTCGTCGTCGAGGTCGGCCTCGTCCACGGCGATCCGCATGCAGCGCAGCCAGGCGTCGCGCTCGATCGGCCCGATGCGGAACGGGGCGTGGCGCATCCGCAGCCGTGGGTGCCCGCGTTGGTCGGAGTACGTGCGCGGGCCGCCCCAGTACTGCTCGAGGAACATCCGCAGCCGTTCCTCGGCAGGCCCGAGGTCCTCTTCCGGGTAGAGCGGCCGCAGCACCTCGTCGCGGGCCACCTCCTCGTAGAAGCGGGCGACGATCTTGGCGAAGACCGGCGCGCCGCCCACCTCGGCGTAGAAGTTCTGGGGAGTGCTCACCGCACCATCATCCCCCGGCTACCGGGGGCGGAGCCGTGGGTGTGTAGCCCAACGCGTCGGACAACGCCGCGTTGAGCGCGCGCTGCACGGCGAACTGCCTGCCGGGCTGCACCCGCACGGTCAGCCGCAGCGTGAGCTTCTCGGCCGTGACGGACTCGATGCCGAGGGTCTGCACCTCCTCCAGCACGTCCTCGGCGATGTCGGGCTCCTTCACCCGCTCCCGCGCGACCCGGGTGGCGACCTCGGAGGCCTCCGTCACGTCGGTGCCGTGCGCCATCGGCACGTCCACCACCGCGACGGCGAAGCCCTGGCTCTTGTTGCCCACGCGCAGGATCTCGCCGTTGCGCACGTACCAGAGGGTGCCGTTGACGTCGCGCAAGGTCGTGATGCGCAGCCCGACGGTCTCGACGGTGCCGCTGGCCTGGCCGACGTCGACGATGTCGCCCACCCCGTACTGGTCCTCCAGCAGCATGAACATGCCGGAGAGGAAGTCCTTGACGAGGTTCTGAGCGCCGAAGCCGATCGCGATGCCGACGATGCCCG
The DNA here is from genome assembly GCA_036265695.1 of Pseudonocardia sp. Taxonomy (GTDB): domain Bacteria; phylum Actinomycetota; class Actinomycetes; order Mycobacteriales; family Pseudonocardiaceae; genus Pseudonocardia. The sequence continues at coordinate 8,725 of DATAOO010000093.1, forward strand.
CCGACGCCAGGATCGGCGCGAGATCGACGCCGAACTCGCCCAGCACCATGATCGTGGCGATGATCCCGACGACGGCCGAGCAGAGCGATCGCAGAACGGAACCGAGGGTACGGGCCCGTTGGCCGCTGCGGTCGGCGGCCGCGGCGGCCGCGCCGCGGTTCATCAGCTTGCTGACCGGGTTGCTCGTGGCTCCGGCGACGATCCGGGTGATCAGCCGGTGCAGGAACCAGCGCGCGATCAGCGCGAGGATGAGGACGAGGAGGATCTGCGACCCGGCCGCGAAGATCGCGTCGGCGGACCGGGCGAGGAAGTCGCTGTCGGTCAGCCGGTAGATCTGGGCGCACCAGCTGCCCGCGTCCGCCGCGCACTCGGGCTGGCTGGGGAACAGGGAGCTGCTCATGTCGGCAACACCAGCCCCGTGTGGGCGGCCAGGAACGCCAGCTGGTCGACGGCGAGCGCCACCGTGCGGCTGACCGAGCGCGCGCCGTGGCCCACGTCCGTCTCGCGGCGCAGCAGGATCGGGTGCGTCTCGAGGTCGCCCCGCGTCGCGTACTGCAGCGCGGCGCACATCTTGCGGGCGTGCAGCGGGTCGACGCGGGTGTCCGACTCGAACACGGTGAACAGCACCGCCGGGTACTCCGTGCCCGGCTCCACGTGGTGGTAGGGCGAGTAGGACAGCAGCCAGCCGAGCTCCTCGGCGTCGGCGGCCGTGCCGTACTCGTCGTTCCACGTGCGGCCCAGGGCGAACTCCTCGTAGCGCACCATGTCCAGCAGCGGCGCCGAGCAGACCACGGCCCGGTACGCGGCGGGTCGCTGGGTGAGCGCCGCGCCGACGAGCAGCCCGCCGTTGGACCCGCCCATGATCGAGAGCTGGTTGGTGGTGGTCGTGCCCGCGGAAACCAGCGCGTCGCAGGCGGCGTGGAAGTCGTCGAACACGTTCTGCTTGTTGGCGCGGTTGCCCGCGAGGTGCCAGGCGTCGCCCTCCTCGCCGCCGCCGCGCAGCGAGACGACCACGTAGCAGCCGCCCGCCTCGACCCAGGCGAGCGCGGCCGCGCTGTAGGCGGGCTCGCGGGAGATGCCGAATCCGCCGTAGCCGGTGACGAGCGTGGGGCGCGGGCCCGCGTCGCTCGCGGGGGCGAGCACGAACATGCGGATCGTCGTGCCGTCGGCCGAGGTGAACGTGCGCTGGGTGCTCCGGACGGCGGGCACGGCGACCGCGCCCGGCGCCGCCGCCTCCAGCACCGTTTCGCCGTTCTCGTAGCGGTGCACCTGGCTGGGGGTGACGAAGTCGGTCCAGCCGACCCAGAGCTTTCCGGCTTCGGCCGGGGTGTCGCGGTCGGCCACCGAGAGGCCGGTGAGCGACCCCGGTCCGGGCAGCGGCACCGTGCCGCGCGGAGCGCCGTCGGCGGCGTGGTGCAGCGCCAGCTCGGCCACGGCGTGGCGGCTGCGGGCCAGGACGAGCAGCGGCGGCCCGTCGGGCGGCTCCAGGCGGCGGACGCCGTCGAGCACGGAGTCCGGGTCCTCGGCGACGAGCTCGCGCCAGTGCTCGCGGCCGGGGGTGCGCGGGTCGGTGACGGCCAGCCGCCAGCGCGGTGCGCCGTCGGTGGTGCGCAGGTAGAGCAGCCCGTCGCGCTCGACCCACGCCGAGCACTGCACGTCGTCGGCCTGCGTGAGCAGCGGGTGCAGCGGCGCCCCCTGGACGCCGTCGCCGTGCAGGTCGCCGATCCAGACGCTGTCGCGGCGCGCCGTGCCGACGTTGCCGGTGACCACCAGCCACCGGCCGTCGCGGGAGACGTGCACGGAGTAGTACGTGTGCTCGACGTAGAGGCCGGGCCCGTCGATCAGCCGGTCTTCGCTGGTCGGGGTGCCGACGCGGTGCCGCCACACGCGGCGGTGGAAGGCCTGTTCACCCTCGGGCACCTCGTCGTCGGCCACCATCCGGACGTAGACGAACTCGGCCCCGCCGGGCAGCCACGCCACCGACGAGTAGCGGCACCGGTCGATCGGCGGCTCCACCTCGCGGCCGGTGGTGACGTCGATGACGTGCAGCACCGAGTGCTCGTCGCCGCCCGCGGAGAGCTGGTAGGCCAGCAGCCTGCCCTCCAGGTCGGGCAGCCAGGCGTCGAGCGTGGTGCGGCCGGAGGGGTCGATCGCCATCGGGTCGATCACCACCCGCTCGTCGCCGTACGAGCCGCGTACGAGCACGACCGCGTGTTCCTGCCCGGGCTCCCGGCGCGTCCAGAACCGCCGACCGGCCCGCCACAGCGGTGCGCCGACCGAGCCCGCGTCGAGGAGGGCGTGCATCCGGGCGGCGAGGGCGGCGCGGCCGGGCAGCGCGGCGAGCTGGGCGGCGGCCAGTTCGTCCTGGGCGCGCGACCAGGCGACGGTGCGTTCGTCGGCCGGGTCCTCGAGCCAGCGGTAGGGGTCGGCGACGCGCTGGCCGTGCAGGACGTCGACGACGTCGAGCCGTGGCGCGGCGGGGTAGACGGCGGTCTTCCTCACGCGTTCCGAGGTTAGAGGGTCCGGCGAAGGGCTCTCGGTTCGCCCGGTGGGCAGCGCGGGTCAGTCGCCCATGCGAAAGGCCCAGAACGTCATCTGGTCGCGTAGGAGGGCGAGCTCGCGGACCGCCGTCGGGTGCTCGCCCGCGTCGTCGATGCCCTCCACGGCCTCGTGATAGGCCGCCGACGCGATCGCCAACGCCGACTCGGGGTCGGACCGGTGGTCGAACACCACCTGCGCGTGCTCGGCCGCGAGCGCGATCCGCTCGGGGGCGTGCGGCGGCAGCAGGGTGCGGGCGGATTGCCCTGCCGACGCGTAGCAGCTGAGCGCGTCGTGCAGCCTGCCCTCGGCCAGCGCGGCCCGCGCCGCGGCGGCCAGTTCCCCCACGTCGGTCGTCGCCATCGCCCACCTCCGGTGGATACCGTGCCTCATGCGGCGTGAGGATGTCGATGTCCTGGAGATCCTGGAGAAGGTACCCGAGCTCGCGGACGCGCAGCTGTGGGAGATCGCCCACCGCTGCCGGGTCTACCGGGCCCGCCAGGACGGCGAGGACCAGACCGTCGATATCGAGATGAGCGTCGACGCGGCGGGTCGGTGGATGGTCGTCGCCCGCGACGAGGTCCGCGGGCTCGAGGCGCTGGGCGTGCCGATGCCGGGTCTCAACGGGGCGGTCCAGCTGGTGCCGTGGTACCTGCTCGACGGCTGAGCGGAGCTTGCGGAGCGATCATCGACGCTGAGCGGAGCTTGCGGAGCGATCATCGGTTCCGCACATGGGTAGGGGTCGCCATGCGTTCCAACGTCGGGTCGGGCTCCGGCTCACCGAACGTCGTGATCACCGGCAGCACCCCGGCCCAGCGCCCGCCCTCGGCGATGTCGTCGTCCTCGTCGCCGGGTGGCCCGCTGCGCACCTTGACGCTCGCCTCGGCCAGGTCCAGCGCGATGACGACCGTCGCCGCCATCTCCCGGGCGTTGGGCTCGCGCGCGTGCTCCCAGGAGCCGGGGGACAGCTGCTCGGCGACCGCCCGCAGCCCGGCCGTCCGCTCCGCCGCGTCCGTGACGACCCGGGCGGGCCCGTGCACCACCGCGCTGCGGTAGTTCATCGAGTGGTGGAAGACGGAGCGGGCGTACACGACCCCGTCCACGTGGGTGACCGTGAGGCAGACCGGCGCCCCGTCGGCGATCCGCAGCCACCCCGCGCCCGTGGAGCCGTGCAGGTACACGGTGTCGCCGATCCGCCCGTACCCGGTCGGCAGCACGACCGGCGCCCCGTCGCGGACCACGCCGACGTGGCACACCAGGCCCTCGTCGAGCACGGCGTAGAGGTCGGCCCGGTCGGTGCGGGCCCGTTCACGCAGCCGGGTGGGCGTCGAGCGACGTGTGGGGGAGAGGCTCACCCGGCCAGCGTGTCAGGTGCGCGGGGCGATCAGCGCAGGAATTCCGCGATCCGGGACCGGATGCCCCGCTCGTCGAGGCCGTGCCGAGCGTCGTGGTCGGCCCGGCTGCCGTAGATGCGCAGCTCGGCGGGTCCGACGCCGAGGCCGAGCACCCGGTGCGGCCGGTCGGCGAGCGCGCGGGCGACGGCGGCGGTCGACGTGTCGCGCAGGTAGGGCTCCACGAGCACCACGTCGGGGACGTCGAGCGTGGCCCGCAGCGTCGCGGCGTCGAAGGGTCGCACGGTGGCGGCGTAGAGGACGGTGACGTCGAGGTCCGCGACGGCGGCGAGCGTTCGGTCGGCCATCGGCCCGACGGCCACGACCGTGCCCCGGCGCCCGCGGCGCAGCATGGCCATCGGCCCGGTGGGGTGGGCCTCGGCGTTGGCGTCGGCGCCCAGCCGCAGGTAGACCCGCCCGTCGTCGCGGACGGCGGCGCGCAGCAGGGCCTCGGCCTCGTCGGGGTGGCCCGGCACGTGCACGGTCCAGCCGTCGAGCGTGTCGAGGACGGCGACGTCGCGGTAGCCGAAGTGGGTCTCGCCGCCCTGCGGCCAGTCGTACGACCCGCCCGCGCTGACCAGCACGGCGCCGACGCCCTGGTGCCCGAGATCCAGCTTGACCTGCTCGAAGGGGCGCTCGACGAGGAACGGGCCGAACGTGTGCGCGATCGGGCGCAGCCCGGTGAGCGCGAGCCCGCCCGCCACGCCGATCACGAGCTGCTCCCGGATCCCGACGTTGAGCACGCGGTCGGCGACCGGGGCCACCGCGGCCTCGTCGAGGTAGCCGACGCCGACCTCGCCGAACACGGCGACGGCGCGCGGGTCCTCGGCGAGCAGTTCGGGGAGCAGGCGGTAGAAGCGGGTGCGCAGGTCTTCGGTGACGGCGGCGGTCATGATCAGGCCTCCTTCGGCTCGACGTGGGCGACGACGACGTGCGGTGTGGCGGACGGGGGTCGGAACGCCCGTTCCAGCGCGTCGTGGTCGCGGCCGTCGACGTCGACGCCCGTCCAGCCCTCGACGGTGAAGCGCCGCCCGATCCCGTCGGGCCAGCCCAGCGACGCGGACGCGTTGTCGATCACGACGGCGGTCAGGTTGGCCAGCCCGACCCGTCCGGCGTACTGGATCGCCTCCATGTTCGAGCCCTCCTCCAGCTCCGCGTCGCCGAGGAGCACGACGACCCGGGCGGTGCGACCGGAGATCCGCAGGCCGAGCGCGGTGCCGACGGCCAGGCCGAGCCCGTGACCCAGCGACCCGGCGGAGATCTCGACGCCGGGGACCAGCGTGCGGTCGGGGTGGTAGCCCAGGATGGAGTCGCTCCGTCCGAAGCTGCGCAGGTCGTCCTGGGTGAGGAAGCCCTTGGCCGCCAGCACCGCGTAGTAGGCCATCGGTCCGTGGCCCTTGGAGAGCAGGAACCGGTCGCGGTCGGGGTCGTCCGGGCGACGGGGGTCGACGCGCAGCACGCGGTCGTAGAGCACCCAGAGCACGTCGAGGGTGGACGTGGCGCTGGGGCCGTGCTTCTCGTCGCCCGTCATGAGGGTCATCAGATCGGGCAGGTCGGCCCTTGCGAGCTGGGTCGCGGTAGTCATGACGACCACCGTGCACGCTCAACCCGACTTCAGGTCAAGCGAGCCGCTCCAGCACGGGAAGCGCGCGCTCCAGCGCGGCGCGCTCGGCGTCGTCGAGCTCGGCGATCCGGTCGGCGAGGCGGGTCGCCCCGTGCTCGCGGACGGCGGCGAGGCCGCGGTGGCCCTCGGCGGACAGGCGCACGCGGGTGGCGCGGTGGTCGTCCTCGTCGGCGACGCGCTCGAGGAACCCGAGCTCGGCGAGGTGGTCGACCAGCCGCGACACCGTCGGCGCGCTGATCCCCAGTCGGGCGGCAAGCTCGCCCATTCGCAGCGGCGCCTCGGCAGCCAGCACCGCGAGCGCCGTCATGCGGCTGGGGGTCATGCCGTCGACCCGCTTCTGGCCCAGCCCGTCGCGGGCGATCCGGCCCGCCGCGATGCGCAGCCGTCCGGCGAACTCGACGTCGGCGGCCAGCGCGGTGGTCATGGCTCCGCCCTGCTCAGCGTGCCCAGCCGCAGGTCGACCTGCGCGGCCTCGCCCGCGGGCACCTGGACCTGCACGGCGGCAGGCGCATAGGTGGTCGCGACCACCATGTAGCGCCCGGGCGGCAGGTCGGCGAGCCGGTAGCGGCCGTCGACGTCGCTGCGGGTGGAGCTGACGATGTCGCCGCGGGCGTCGCTCGCCGTCACGGTGGCTTCGGGGACGACGGAGCCGTCGGGTGCGAGGACCGTGCCCACCAGTCCGCCGATCGAGGGCAGCAGCCGCAGCTCGACCGGGGCCGCGTCGGCCGGGCCGATCGACACCGCCGTCGCCGTGGGCTGGTGCTGGGGCATGCTCGCGGTCACCGTCGCCGGGCCGAGCGGGAGGCCGTTCAGCGCGAACGTGCCGTCGGTGGCCGAGCGGGTGCGGCCGACGACGCGGCCCTGGGCGTCAGTGACGATCACCACGGCGTCCGGGATCGGCGCGGCGCCGTCGTCGACGAGGCCGCGGACGCCGCCGTGTCCGTCGAGCGCGAAGTCGTGTGTGGCGCCCCGGCCGCCCCGGGTGACGGTGGCGACGGTCGGCCGGAAGCCCGGCGAGCTGGCCACCACGGTGTACTCGCCGGAGTCGAGCCCGCCGACGGTGTAGCGCCCGTTGGGGGCGGCCACCGACCGGCCGCGTTGCGTGCCCTGCGCGTCGGTGACGGTGACGACCGAGTCCAGCACGGTCGAGCCGCTGACGGTGCGCACGGCGCCCATGAGCTGGCCCGCCACGGGTTCGCGGGGCGTCTCGTCGACCACCAGCTCGCCGCTGCTCGCGGCCAGCTCGCCACCCACCGACTCGTGCCGCGGGCCGCGGGTGCGCCCGGAGGCGAACCAGGAGGCGACGGCGGCGACGACGCACGCGACGGTCGCGAACCAGAAGGCGGCCGTCAGCCCGTCGGCGAACGGGCCCGAGATCAACTGCGGGAAGAAGCTGCGGCCGGTGAGGAACCCGGCCTGGTCGGCGGGCAGCCCGGCGAGGATGGGGCCGAGCAGCTGCTGAATCGGGTTGTAGCCGAGGAACGCAGCGAACAGCACGCCGACCGGCGGCAGGCCCGCCACGCGACCCGCGTCCGCGGCGGGCACGCCGTGCGCCGCGAGGCCCTGCTCCAACACCGACGGCAGGTTCTGCGAGAGCCCGGCGATCATCAGGCTGAAGAACACGCCGATCGAGAGCACCATGGCCGCGTTCTGGAACGTGGCGTTCATGCCCGCTCCGGCGCCGCGCGACGTCGCGGGCAGGCTGTTCATGATCTCGGCGCGGTTCGGCGAGGTGAAAAGGCCCATCCCGATGCCGGAGAGCAGCAGGACCGCCGCGAAGGCCCAGTAGTCGAAGTCGATGGGCAGCGCCTCCAGCAGCACGAAGCTCACCGCGGTGAGCACCATGCCGCCCGCGGAGAACCAGCGGGCCCCGAACCGGTCGGACAGGTAGCCCGACGCGGGCGCGGACACCAGGAACCCCAGCGTGAGCGGCAGCATGTAGATGCCCGCCCAGAGCGGGGTCTGCTCGAAGCTGTAGCCGTGCTGCGGCAGCCAGATGCCCTGCAGCCAGATGATCAAGATGAACTGCAGGCCGCCGCGTCCGAGCGAGGAGAGCAGGATCGCGATGTTGCCGAGGGTGAACGCGCGGATGCGGAACAGTGAGAGCGTGAACAGCGGGTTGGCCACCCTGGTCTCGATCACGACGAACGCCACGAGCACGACGAGGCCGCCGATCACGCAGGTCAGCACGAGCGGGCTGCCCCAACCCATCGTGCTGTCACCGTAGGGCTGGATGCCGTAGGTGATGCCGATGAGCAGGGCGATGAGGCCGACGGCGAACGTGATGTTGCCCCACCAGTCCATCTTCGCGGGCCTGCGCTCGCCGGTGTCGCGCAGCTTGAGGTAGGCCCAGATCGTGCCGAAGATGCCGAACGGCACTGACACGAGGAACACCAGGTGCCAGTTGAGCGGGCCGAGCAGGCCGCCGATCACCAGGCCGAGGAAGGAGCCCGCGATCGCGGCCACGCCGTTGATGCCGAGCGCGGTGCCGCGCTGGTCGGCGGGGAAGGCGTCGGTGAGGATCGCGGTGGAGTTGGCCATGATGAACGCGCCGCCGATGCCCTGCACGATGCGCCAGCCGATCAGCCACAGCGCCGCCGCCTCGCCCTGCTGCCAGGTGACGGCGAGCAGGATCGACGCCACGGTGAACACGACGAAGCCGAGGTTGTACATCCGCACGCGGCCGTACATGTCGCCCAGGCGCCCGAAGCCGACCACCAGCACCGCCGTGACGACCAGGAACCCCATGATCATCCAGAGGAGGTAGCTGGTGTTCCCGGGCCCGAGGGGGTCGATGCCGATGCCGCGGAAGATGTCGGGCAGCGCGATGAGCACGATCGAGGAGTTGATCGTGGCCATCAGCAGGCCCAGCGTCGTGTTGGACAGCGCGATCCACTTGTAGTGGGTGTCCACTGGCCGCCTCCCACTCATTTAGTTGACTTATGCTAATTGATGGCGGCGAGCGGCAGCAACGCGGCCCACGCCACACTGACGGGGTGGACGACGAGCAGGTGCAGCCCGAGTCGTTGGCCGAGTGGCGGGAGTGGCTCGTACAGAACCACCACCGGGGGGCCGGGGTCTGGCTCGTGATGCGCAGGGCGAGCGCGGGCGGGCCGCGGATCAGCTACGAGGAGTCCGTCGAGCAGGCGCTGTGCTTCGGCTGGGTGGACAGCAAGGGCCGTTCCCTCGACGCCGAGCGCACGATGCTGTGGTTCGCCCCGCGCAAGCGCGGCAGCGGCTGGGCCCGCACCAACAAGGAACGGATCGAACGGCTCACCGCGGCCGGGCTCATGGCGCCCGCAGGCCAGGCGGTGATCGACGCGGCCAAGGCCGACGGGTCCTGGTCACTGCTCGACGACGTCGAGAACCTCGTGGTGCCCGACGACCTCGCCGCGGCCTTCGCCGCCCACCCGCCCGCGCAGCAGCACTGGGACGCCTTCCCCCGCTCGGTGCGCCGCGCGATCCTGGAGTGGATCGTGCAGGCCAAGCGGGCCGAGACCCGGGCCAACCGGGTCGCGGAGGCCGCGGCGAAGGCGCAGGTGAACGAGCGCGCGAACCAGTGGCGCCCGCGCTCCGGCTGACTTCGTGAGTGCACTTCGCACCCCGTCGACGGGGGGCGAAGGAAAGGCTGTCAGGCCTGGTGGGGGTAGCCCACGCTGGTCGGCGGCACGAGGGTTTCCTTGAGGGTGCGCGGGCTCGTCCAGCGCAGGAGGTTGAGGATCGAGCCCGCCTTGTCGTTGGTGCCGCTCGCCCGGGCGCCGCCGAAGGGCTGCTGCCCGACCACCGCGCCGGTGGGCTTGTCGTTCACGTAGAAGTTGCCCGCCGCGAACCGCAGCGCCTCGGACGCCTTGGCCACGGCCGCGCGGTCGCGGGCGATCACCGAACCGGTGAGCGCGTAGGGCGCCCCGCGGTCGACCTGGGCGAGCACCCGGTCGAAGTCGCCGTCGTCGTAGACGTGCACGGCAAGCATCGGCCCGAAGTACTCGGTGGAGAACACACGGTGGGTGGGGTCGGCGCCGACCGCGATCGTGGGCCGCACGAAGTAGCCGACCTCGTCCGACGCCGTGCCGCCCGCGATCACGTCCAGCTCGGCCCGCGCCATCTCCTGCGCGGCGGCGAGCTTGTCGTAGGAGCGCCGGTCGATCACGGCGCCGAGGAAGTTGCCGAAGTCGGCGACGTCGCCCATGGCGAGCGCTTCGGTCTCCGCGACCAGGTCGTCGCGAAGCTTCGTCCACACCGACCGCGCGACGAACGCCCGCGACGCCGCCGAGCACTTCTGGCCCTGGTACTCGAACGCGCCGCGGATGAGCGCGGTGCGCAGGACGTCGACGTCGGCCGAGGGGTGGGCGAGCACGAAGTCCTTGCCGCCGGTCTCGCCGACCAGGCGCGGGTAGCCCGCGTAGCTGCCGATGTTCGCGCCGACCGTCGACCAGAGGTGCTGGAAGGTCGCCGTCGAGCCGGTGAAGTGGATGCCCGCGAGCGCCGGGTCGGCGAGCAGCACCTCGGAGACGTCGCGGCCGTCGCCGGTGAGCAGGTTGATCACGCCCGGGGGCAGGCCTGCCTCCTCCAGCAGCTGCATGGTGAGGACGGCGGCGAGCGTCTGGGTGGGGGAGGGCTTCCAGATCACGGTGTTGCCCATCAATGCGGGCGCGGTGGGGAGGTTGCCCGCGATCGCGGTGAAGTTGAACGGGGTGATCGCGTAGACGAAGCCCTCGAGCGGCCGGTAGTCCGCCCGGTTCCACACGCCGGGGGAGCTCACGGGCTGCTCGGCGTGGATCTGCTTGGCGAAGGCGACGTTGAACCGCCAGAAGTCGGCGAGCTCGCACGCCGCGTCGATCTCGGCCTGGTAGCAGGTCTTGGACTGGCCCAGCATCGTCGCCGCGTTGAGCCGGTCGCGCCAGGGGCCGCTGAGTAGCTCGGCCGCGCGCAGCAGCACGGCGGCGCGCTCGTCGAACGGCAGCTCGCGCCAGGACGGCGCCGCGCGCAGTGCCGCTTCGACCGCGCCCTTGGCGTCCTCGCGGGTGGCGTTGCCGCCGGTGCCGAGGACGTGGGCATGGTCGTGCGGGGCGACGACGTCGAACGGCGTGCCGCCCGCGAGGTGGCGGGCGCCGTCGATGGTCACCGGCAGCTCGTGGTGGACGCCGCCGAGCTCGGCCAGCGCGGCCTGGAGGCTCGCGCGCTCCGGGCTGCCGGGCGCGTAGTCGCGGACGGGTTCGTTGCGCGGCTGCGGGGTCGAGGTGGAGGCGTCCATGGCTGTCAGCCTAGGAACTCGGGCCCGCTCGTCGATTCGTCGTCCGGTACTACGAACCGGGCGCGGAGTTGTCCGCCAGGCCAAGCAAGGCCGCGGCGCTCCGCGGCCGAGGCGAGTTCGGCCGGGTGGCGCGGGAACACGGTCCCCGCGGGCGGTCCGATCCGCTCGGCCCGAGCGGTCGACGGGGGCCGGTCCGCTCGGGTCGAGGTGCGCGCCGGGGCGGAGGACGTCCGGTTACCGCGGGCGGTCCGGTGCTGTCGGGTCGGGGGCGCGGGCGGCGTGCAACGCGAGGTGGTGGACGAGCCGGGCGCGGGGGTCGCCGAGCCGCAGCCCGGCCACCGCGACGGCGCGGCGCACCCGGTAGCGCAGCGTGTTGGGGTGCACCGTGAGCAGGCGGGCGGCGGCGCGGACGTCGCCGTGGGCGTCGAGCCAGGCCAGCACAGAGCCCGCGAGGTCGCCGCCGTGCGCGTGGTCGTAGGCCACGAGCGCGTCGACGGCCGGGTCGCGCAGGTCGGGCCGCTCGCGGAGCACGGCGAGGGTCTGGTCGAGCAGCACCTCGGCGCGGAGGTCGTCGAACGCCGCCACCGCGCCGTCCGCGGGCATGGCGACGAGCACCCGGTCGGCCTCGGCGCGCGAGGCCTGCGCACCCGCGAGGTCACGGGCCACCGCGCCGATGCCCGCCTGCACCCGCACGCCGGTGCGGCGTCGGGTGGCGGCCACGACCTCCGCGCACATCGCCCGCATCGCCGCATCCACCCGCCTCGTGTCCGGGAGCAGGGCGTAGACCGTGTCGCCGCGCCACGCGGTGAGCGCCGCCCGCCGGTACCCGGCCGCGTGCACGGCGACCAGGTCGGCCAGCTCGGCGACCGACAGCTCGCGCGTGACGCCGGTGACGTCGGGGTCCGCCCGCACCGCGAAGCCGACGACGATCGCGGGCGCGTGCTCGTCCAGGCCGAACGTGCCCGCGACGAGGTCGGGGCTCGCGCGTCCGTCGAGCAGGCCTTCCACCAGGTCGCGGTGCCAGGTGGGGGCGGTGCGGCGGCGCCGGACGAGGTGGCCCGCGGCGACGCGGGCCGCGCCGACGAGCACGTCCTCGGCGCGGGGCGAGAACGGCTGCGCGCCCTCCTGCACCCAGATGGTGCCCAGCGCGCGCGGGCCCGCGTGGATGCCGATGGCCAGCCTGCGTCGGACGCCGAGTTCGGCGTGCTCGTCGACCAGCACGACCTCCTCGCCCGCCCGCAGCCGGTCGAACACGCCCCACTCCCGCAGGTGGCGCAGGTAGTCCGCGGGCCCCTGCCAGCCCAGGATGGACAGCCTGCGCAGCTCGTCGATCTGCCCGTCGTCGCTGTCGGAGCGGGAGTAGGCGAGCACCCGGCTGGCGGTGTCCTCGATGCAGACGATGCCGTGGGTAAGCAGCGCGACGGTCTGCGCGAGCGCGAACAGGTCGTCGGGCCCCCCGCTCTCGCTCGCGTCGAGCACGCCCGCGGCGAGCGACTCCAGCCGCTCCCAGCGCACGTCGGCAGGCACCGCGAGCAGCGCCACCCCCGCCGCCACGGCCGCCTCCCGCAGCGCCGCCCGCTCGTCATCGCGCCCGTCCACCGCCTCGGCGCCGACCGCCGCCTGGTCGCCGACCGCCACGCCGCCTGCCGCGCGTCCTGCCGCGCCGCCTCGTGCCGTCCCGCCGCCCGCCCCGCGACTGGCTGCTGCGCCGCTGGCTGCTGCGCCGCTGGCTGCTGCGCCGCTGCCTGCTGCGCCGCTGCCTGCTGCGCCGCTGCCTGCTGTGGCGCCGGGGGCGGCCCGGGTGATCGACCCATCCGCCGCCCCGACCTTGACCGCGACCGCCGCCGCGCCTGCGGCGCCGGCCGCGCGCACGAGCGGCACGGCGTCGCGCCCGCGGGCGCCGACGACGAGGACGAGGCCGCCGCGGTGTTCGTCGGGCGCATCGTCGGGATCGATGATGGCCAGGCCGCTGATCGGCACGTCAAGGCCTGCGGGCGCGGCCAGCACCGTGATCAGCGGCTCGCCGACGGCCGCGAGGAGCTCGCGCAGCGTACTCATGACGTCGTCCTGTCCGACGATTCAGGTGCGCCAACGTTAGCCGATCGGACAAGCCGCCGGTCGCCACCACCGCCTACCGTTTTCCGCATGTTGAGGTCCACGTTGCTGGCCGCCGCCCGGTCGCCCCGGGCGCGGGCGATCGTCGAGTCCGGCCCGTTCGACCCGCTCGTGAGCCGTTTCGTGGCGGGTGCCACCGCCGCCGACGCGCTCGCCACCGCCCGCGTGCTGACCGTCGACCGCCTCGTCACGCTCGACCACCTCGGCGAGGACACCACCGAGCGCGCACAGGCCGACGCCAACGTGGCCGCTTACGAGCAGATCCTCGCGCTGCTGGGCGACGCGGGCCTCGCCGACCGGGTCGAGGTTTCGGTGAAGCTCTCGGCGCTCGGGCAGAGCCTGCCGACCGACGGCGACAAGATCGCCCTTGAGAGCGCCCGCCGGGTGTGCGCGGCGGCCGCGGCCGTCGGCACGACCGTCACCGTCGACATGGAAGACCACACCACCACCGACCGCACCCTCGACACCGTGCGCGAGCTGCGGGTCGACCACCCGTGGGTCGGTGCCGTGGTGCAGGCCCACCTGCGCCGCACGGAGGCGGACTGCCGCGATCTCGCCGGGCCCGGCTCGCGGGTACGGCTGTGCAAGGGCGCCTACGACGAGCCCGAATCCGTCGCCTACCGCGACCGGGCGGGCGTCGACGCGTCGTTCGCACGCTGCCTCGGGGTGCTCATGTCGGGGGAGGGGCTGCCGATGGTGGCGACCCACGACCCGCGCCTGATCGACGTGGCCCGCAGGCTGGGCCGAGAGCGCGCGGTGGCGTACGAGCTCCAGATGCTGCACGGCGTGCGTCCGGCGGCGCAGCGGGCGTTGGCTGCGGAGGGCGAGACCGTGCGCGTCTACGTGCCCTACGGCACCGAGTGGTTCGGCTACTTCATGCGCCGCCTGGCCGAGCGGCCCGCCAACCTGGCGTTCTTCCTCCGGTCGCTCCTCGGCCGAGGCTAGTGTCCCGAGTCGGAGGTTCGGGGCCGGAATCCGCTGGGCCGCCGAGATCTGTGGCGAACTGCGACTCGGGACACTAGGAACCGGCGGGTCGGGCGCGCAGGTGGGCGCGCTCGCCCTGCTTGCCGAACAGGCTGAGGAACTCGACGCTGCGCCCGTCCGCCGGCCCGAACCAGTGCGGTGTGCGGGTGTCGAACTCGGCTGCCTCGCCCGGCGTCAGCACCAGGTCGTGGTCGCCGAGGACGACCCGCAACCGCCCGTCGAGGACGTAGAGCCACTCGTAGCCCTCGTGGGACTTCGGGTCCGGCTCCTGCGAACGGCCGCCGGCCGAGATGATGATCTTGTACGCCTGCACGCCGCCCGCCCGTCGGGAAAGCGGCAGCATGGTCATGCCGCCCCGTTGCACCGGGCGCAGGTGGACGCGGGGGTCGCCAGTGGGCGGGGCGTCGACGAGCTCGTCGAGCGTGACGCCGAACGTCCTGGCCAGCGGGAGCAGCAGTTCGAGCGTCGGACGGCGGGCGCCGGACTCCAGGCGCGAGAGCGTGCTCGCCGAGATGCCTGTGGCCGCGGAGAGCTCGACCAGCGTGATCTCCTGCCGCTGGCGCAGGGTGCGCAGCCGCGGACCCGCCGCCGCGATCGTCTCGTCGAAGTCGTCCACGCCGTCAGTTTGCCAGGTCGGCAAATAAGTTTGCCAGCTTGAGGAGTCCTGGCGCACGGTGAGCGCATGGATGAGAGATACGACGTAGTGGTGATCGGCGGCGGTGCCGCCGGGTTGAACGGGGCGCTGATGCTGGCGAGGTCGCGCCGGTCGGTGCTGGTCGTCGACGCGGGCGCGCCGCGCAACGCGCCTGCGAGCGGCGTGCACGGCCTGTTGGGGCGCGAGGGCACGCCGCCGGGCGAGCTGCTCGCGACGGGGCGCGCGGAGGTGCGCGGCTACGGCGGCCGGATCGAGACCGGTGAGGTCACGACGGCGCGCAAGGTCGACGGCGGATTCGCGGTGACCCTGGCCGACGGCCGTCGGGTGCGGGCCCGGCGCCTGCTGGTGACGACCGGCCTGACCGACGAGTTGCCCGACGTGCCGGGGCTGCGCGAGCGGTGGGGCCGCGAGGTGCTGCACTGCCCGTACTGCCACGGCTGGGAGGTGCGTGACCGGGCCATCGGCGTGCTGGCGAGCGGCCCGATGTCGGTGCACCAGGCGCTGCTCTTCCGCCAGCTGAGCGCGGACGTCGCCTACTTCCTGCCGGGAACGACGCTCACCGACGAGCAGTCCGAGCAGTTCGCCGCTCGCGGCATTGCGGTGGTCGACGGCGTGCCCGCGAGCCTCGACATCGTCGACGACCGGCTGGTCGGCGTGCGGATGCGCGACGGTCGGCTGGTGCCGCGCGACGCGCTGGTGGTCGCGCCCCGGATGGTCGCGCGGGCGGGCTTCCTCGCGGAGCTGGGCTTGGCCCCGGTCGAGCACCCGAGCGGCGCGGGCGAGCACATCCCGGCGGGTCTCGCCGGGGTGACGGAGGTACCGGGCGTGTGGGTGGCGGGCAACGTCACCGATCTGACGGCCCAGGTCGGGGCGGCGGCCGCTGCTGGAGCTATGGCGGGCGCGCACATCAACGCCGACCTCGTCGCCGAGGAGACCCGCGACGCGGTACGCGATT
>DATAOO010000094.1:0-12096 GCA_036265695.1 Pseudonocardia sp.
GCCCGAGGACAAGGTGGCCGCGGTCCGGGCGCTGCAGGCCGACGGGCGGGTCGTCGCGATGGTGGGCGACGGCGTCAACGACGCCGCGGCGCTCGCGGTCGCCGACCTCGGCATCGCGATGGGCACCGGCACCGACGCGGCGATCGAGGCGAGCGACATCACGCTCGTGCGCGGCGGCCTGCCCACGGCCGTCGACGCGGTGCGGCTCGCCCGGCGCACGCTCGCCGTGATCAAGGGCAACCTGTTCTGGGCGTTCGCGTACAACGTCGCCGCGCTGCCCCTGGCGGCGTCCGGGCTGCTCAGTCCGGTGATCGCGGGCGCCGCGATGGCGTTCAGCTCGGTGTTCGTGGTGACCAACAGCCTGCGGTTGCGGCGATTCACGACCTCAGACGGCGCGCGAGCGGCTACCGACGGGTAAGGTGTGCGCCGCCCCGAGGGGCGGGAAGGCGGCGAGGATGAGCGAGACCACGGTGCCGCGCGGCAGGCTGTCGCGCAGCGCCCGGCGCGCCCAACTGCTCGACGCGGCGCGCGACGTCTTCGCCGACCAGGGCTACCACGCTGCCGCGATGGACGACATCGCCGAGCGCGCGGGCGTCAGCAAGCCGGTTCTCTACCAGCACTTCCCCGGCAAGCTGGAGCTCTACCAGGCGCTGCTCACCACGTACGCCGACGAGCTCGTCGGGCAGGTCGAGGCGGCGCTCACGGGCAGCGGCGAGAACGAGGAACGCGTGCAGGCGGCCGTCGCGGCGTACTTCGACTTCGTCGCGGGCGACGGCAAGGCCTACCGGCTGATCTTCGGCTCCGACCTGCGGGGCGACGCCGCCGAGGTCGTCGAGGACGCGATGAACCGCTGCATCGAGAAGGTGGCCGCCGCGGTCACCACCGACGCGGGGCTGGATTCGGCCCGGGCGCGGCTGCTGGCCGTCGGGCTGGTCGGGCTGTCGCAGGTCGCGGCGCAGTACTGGCTGGACTCGGAGCAGACCGTCGACCGCGACGAGGCCGTGGCGCTGCTGGCCAGCCTGGCCTGGCGCGGCCTGGCCGGTTTCCCGCTGGTCCACCAGGGCGGCTAGCCCGGCCGGCCACCCCGGTCGACCGTTCCACCGGCAGCGTGTGCGGTGAGTCCGCCGTCTCACCGCGGTGAGTCGTACATATCACCGCGGTGAGTCGGGCGTTTCGCCGCGGTGAGTCGGGCGATTCGCCGCGGTGAGTCGGGCGATTCGAGCGAACCGGTGCGCGCAGGCCGGAAGCCTCAGCCGATCGCGAAACCCACCTTGCGCCCGTCCTCGGGCGCGATCTCGACGTAGGCGATCTGGTTGGCGCGGACGACGTACCGGCGGCCCTTCTCGTCGACCAGCCGGAGCAGGCCGTCACCGCCCGCCAGGGCATCGTCGACGAGCTTCGCGACCTCGTCCGCGGACTGGTCGCTGGACACCACGAGCTCCCGCGCGCTCTCCGCGATGCCGATCTTGACCTCCACGGGACCCTCCTGGTCATAACTATGGGGACGAGCGCGGCCCAGGCTAGTCGAGCGCGGCGGGCCAGGCCGCCACCGGGCGTCCGCCCTCGGCGAAAGCGGCCCGGCGGCATGACCCACTCACCACGACCGATCGGCCGACTCACCGCGGTCGAACGTACGACTCACCGCGGGTCAGTTGAGGCCGAGCTTCGCCATCCGCCTGCCGTGGTTGAACTGCACGCGCTTGAGCAGGGACGCGATGCCGGACAGGTCGCCGGTGCCGGTGATGATGAACGCGGCGAGCTCGTCGCGCTCGGCGACGATCTGCTGGGCCTGCGTCACCGCTTCGCCGAGCAGCCGTCGCCCCCACAGCGCGAGCCGGTCGCGCATCGTGCGGTCGGCCTGGCACGCGGCGTGCACCTCGCGCTCGGCGAACGCGCTGTGCCCGGTGTCGGCCATCACGCGCTGCACGAGCTCGCCGGTGGCGCCGGGCAACCACCCGGAGATCTCGCGGTAGAAGTCGGCGGCCAGACCGTCGCCGAGGTACACCTTGACGATCGACTCGAGCCAGCTCCGCGGCGCGGTCGACGCGTGGTAGGAGTCGTAGGCGGCCACGAACGGCACCATCGCGTCCTCGACGGCCACGCCCATGCCGCGCAGGTGCTCTTCCAGCAGCACGAAGTGCCCCATCTCGGCGGCCGCGATCTTGGAGAGCGTCGCCCGGCCCGAGAGGGTAGGCGCGCCGCGGGCGTCCTCCGAGATGCGGTCGAACGCGGAGAGCTCGCCGTAGGCCAGCACGCCGAGCAGGTCGACGGTGGCGCGCGCTGCACCCGGCTCGTCGATCCCGTCCGGCGGTGCCGCAGTCGTCATGTGCCGGAGCCTAGATGACCTGCGGGGGGACGGCGGCCCCCGCGGCGCGTCGCGAGGCGCTCGCCGACCGGCCGCGACGATCAGGTGACGGGACTCGCCGCACCACGGCCTGACGTCGGCTGACCTGTCCGGGTATGATGGCGGGAGCGCGCCGCGAGCGCGCCTTGCCGCGGCCACCGGAAGTTCCGGGAGCCGCACCCGACATTGTGCGTACTGCGCCTTGTCGGCTCTCCTGCCCGGTCGGCGCCGACGCCGCGGGCGGTCGACGAGCCGGCCCCGGCTCTGGTGCGCGGAGAGAGGCGATCACCCTGTCCGTCCCGACCGAGAACTCCCCCGAGATCTCCACAGATTCCCCCGAAGACCTCCCCGAGGACGTCACCGCCCACCCGCTTCAGGCGGGGGCCCCGGTTCGCGAAGACTCCCCCACGTTCGCCGAACTCGGCGTCCGGCCCGAGATCGTGCGGGCGCTGGCGGAAGCGGGCATCGTCCGCACGTTCGCCATCCAGGAGCTCACGCTCCCGCTCGCGCTGGCGGGCGAGGACATCATCGGCCAGGCCCGCACCGGCATGGGAAAGACGCTCGGCTTCGGCGTGCCGATGCTGCAGCGGCTCGTGCCGCCCGCCGAGCGCCCGGCCGCCACGGCCGACGGCGAGGCCGCCGACCGCACCCGTGACGTGCCGCAGGCCCTCGTCGTTGTGCCCACCCGCGAGCTCTGCGTCCAGGTCGCCAAGGACCTCTCCGACGCGGGCCGCCACCTGGGTGTGCGGGTCGTCGCGATCTACGGCGGCCGCGCGTACGAGCCGCAGCTCGCCGCCCTGCGCAAGGGCGTCGACATCGTGGTCGGCACGCCCGGCCGCCTGCTCGACCTGGCCGAGCAGCGCCACATCGTCCTCGGGCGGGTCAACGCGCTGGTGCTCGACGAGGCCGACGAGATGCTGGACCTCGGCTTCCTGCCCGATGTCGAGCGCATCATGCGGATGCTGCCCGCCGAGCGCCACACCATGCTGTTCTCGGCCACGATGCCGGGCCCGATCATCGCGCTGTCCCGCGCGTTCCTCAGCCGCCCCACCCACATCCGCGCCGAGGAGTCCACCCAGGGCTCCGTGCACGAGCGCACCCGCCAGCTCGTCTACCGCGCGCACGCCATGGACAAGGTGGAGCTGCTCACCCGCGTGCTGCAGGCCGAGGGCCGCGGGCTCACCATGATCTTCGCCCGCACCAAGCGCACCGTGCAGCGCGTCGCCGACGACCTCGCCGAGCGCGGGTTCGCCGCCGCCGCCGTCCACGGCGACCTCGGCCAAGGCGCCCGCGAGCAGGCACTGCGCGCATTCCGCTCCGGCAAGGTCGACGTGCTGGTCGCCACGGACGTCGCGGCCCGCGGGATCGACGTCATGGACGTCACGCACGTGATCAACTACCAGTGCCCGGAGGACGAGAAGACCTACGTCCACCGCATCGGGCGCACCGGCCGGGCGGGCAAGGAAGGCGTGGCGGTCACGCTCGTCGACTGGGACGACATGCCCCGCTGGAAGATGGTGAGCGACGAGCTGGGCCTCGGCATCGACGAGCCCGCCGAGACGTACTCGACGTCCGAGCACCTCTACACCGACCTCAGCATCCCGACGAGCGCCACCGGGCGGCTCCCGCTCGCCAAGCGCACCCGCGCGGGGCTCGCGGCCGAGTACGTCGACAGCGAGGGCGACGTCGGCAGCGGTCGCAAGCCGCGCAGCCGCACCCGGTCCCGCGGCGAGCACGGCGAGCCCAGCACGCCGGTCCGCGCCCGCAGGCCGCGCAGCCGCACCCGCGGCGGCAAGTCGTCGGAGGGCGAGGCAGCCGCCGCGCCCGCCGAGGCGACGGCCGCCACCGCCGGACCCGAGTCGGTGGCCGACGCCGACGGGAAGCCGCGGCGGCGCCGTCGTCGCGGCGGGGCCCGCCGCGGCGGCCAGGGCCAGCCGGTGGCCGACACCGGCACGCAAGACGCCGCCGCGAGCTAGTGGCGAGCGCACCACCCGAAGCGCGCACACCGCGCCGCCTCGCTCCCGAGCGACGGCGGCGCGGTGATGTCGTCGTGGCGGTGGCGCTGGTCGTGCTGCTGGGCGTCGCGGCCCTCGTGGTGTGGCGCACCAGCCCGGAGGTCGCCACCGTCAGCACCCCCGACACCACGCCGCTCGCGGCCCCCAGCCCGGCGGGTGACGTGCCCGCGGGCTTCGTCGAGGCCTGGCGCGCCCCGAGCGGCGTCACCCGCGCCCCGGTGGTGGCCGGACCGGCCGTGGTCACCGGCGACGGCGGGCTCGTCGCGGGCCACGACGCCACGTCCGGCGCCGTCGCCTGGAGCTACCAGCGCGACCTCACGCTCTGCACGGTCGCCGCGGGCTTCCCCGGCACCGACGACGGCGACGGCCACGCCCTCGCCCTGTACGAAGGCCGCACGGGCTGGTGCAGCGAGCTCACCGCGCTCCACCCGAGCAGCGGCAAGCGTGCCGACACCAGCAACCCGGACATGCGCCCCGGCGTGCAGCTCCTCGCCGACGGCTCGTACGTCACCGCGACCGGCACCGACTACATGGAGGTGTGGCGCTCCGACCTCGTGCGCACCCTCGAGTACGGCGACGTGCCCACTCCCGTGCAGCCGGGCAAGCAACCCCGCCCGGAGTGCAGCTACGGCTCCACCGCGATGAGCAGCGACCGCATCGGCGTCATCGAACGCTGCCCCGGCGCGCCCACCGACCGGCTCACCGTGCTCACCCCGGACGGCGCGAAGGGCGCCGACACCCCCGAGGTGCAGTCGTCGGTGGAGCTGCCCGCCTCCGGCGCGGTGCTGGTGGCGCTCTCGGGCGAACGGGCCGCGGTCGCGGTGCCCGGCCCGCCGCGCCTGATCGTGTACGACAAGGCCGGGCTGCAGATCAGCCAGACGCCCCTCGACGTCCCCGACGCGGCACTGGCCACCGCCCCCGCGGGCGCACCCGCCGCCGTGACCACCGATGGCTCCCGCTTCTACTGGTGGGCGGGCGGCACCACGGTCGCGCTCGACGTCGACACGCTCACCCCCGCCTGGGCCCTCCGCGACACGCTCGGCCCCCCGGCCACCTACGGCACCGGCCTCCTGGTCCCCGTCCGCGACGGCCTGGTCGACCTCGACCCCGCGCGCGGCACCACGCTGCGCACGCTGCCCGTGCCGCGGCCCGACCCCACCGCCGACGTCCGCATCGCGGCGGCGGGCGAGGTGCTGCTGGAGCAGCGCGGCCCCGAGGTCGTCGGGCTGCTGCCCACCCGTTAGAGGAGCCACTCCACGGTCAGCACGGCGCCGACCGCGACGATCACGCCCGCCGCGGTCCACGCCCCGCGCGGACCCGGGGTGCGGTCGGCGAACACCTGCGCAACGACCGCCAGGACGGCCGTGACGGCGTGTACGAGCAGCGTGGCGGCTCCGGGGCCGGGTGCCCCCTCCCGCAGCGCCACGACGTACGCCACGAGGAGGCCGGCGACCAGCGCGACCATCCCGGCCGCGAGCACGCCGGACACGCTGCGCAGCACCCCCGGGCGCCGCGCCCGGTGCCGCGACCGCCGGGCCGAGGGGTCGCTCGTGGACTCGCTCACGGGCTCAGCTGCGCCCACGGCTCGCTCTCCGGTGCCGCGGCGCGCCCCTCCGGGCAGTGCCGACGGACGTCGCAGGACCCGCAGCGGGGCGCGGGCCGGGCCGGGAAGCGCGTCTCCGGGTCGGCGCCCGCCGCCAGGTCCTCGGCCGCCGCGGCGAGGGCCGAGGCCGAGCGCTCCGCCGCCGCGACGTGCGCGGCCAGCGACTCGCGGTCGTGCCGCCACCCCGCGACGTGCCCGCTGGGCAGGTGGTGCAGCTCCACCTCGACGCACCGGCGCCGCAGCGTGCGCTCCGCACCGAGCGCGTAGAGCGCCAGCGCGCGGGACCCGCGCGCATCCTCCGCCGTGGCCGCACGGCCGGTCTTGTAGTCGACCACCACCAGCTCGTCGCCGCGCCGGTCGATCCGGTCGACCCGGCCCTCCGCGACGATCCCGCCGACCGCCACCGACACCCACTGCTCCAGCCCGACGGCGTCGACCTCGGCCGCTCCCTCGGCGTACTCGGCCAGCCAGGCACGGGCGCGTTCGCGGTAGTGGTGGGCCTGCTCGGCGTCGCGGAAGCCCTCGCTGTTCCAGTGCCGGTCGACCAGCCGGGCCGCGGCCTCCGGGGTGCGCCGGCCTGGCGGCAGCGCGAACAGCGACCGCAACGCAAGGTGGACGACCGCGCCCAACGTGCTCGCCGCCCGCGCGCCGCTGCGCACGGGCGCGGGCCGGTCGAGGTAGGTGAGCCGGTAGCGGCGGGGGCAGTCGTCCCAGGTGCCGAGCCGGGCCGGGGTGACGCGCACCAGCCGGGGGGCCTCGAAGTCGAGCCCGAGCTGCGCGCCGGTCATGGAACCCACGGTAGCCGGGCTCACCCGACCAGCACGTCGACCCCCGACGTCCGGGCGACGAGCGCGTCGAGGGCGTCGGGGTCGGTGTGCTCGACCGCGACCGGGGTGATCTTGTTCGTGCCGTGGTAGTCGCTGGACCCGGTGGTGACGAGGTCGTGCGCGGCCGCGAGCTCGCGCAAGAGCTCCCGGTCCTCGGGGGTGTGGTCGGGGTGGTCCACCTCGACGCCGCCGAGGCCGACGGCCGCCAGGTCCGCGATCACGGACGGCTCCACCACCCGGCCGCGACGGCGGGCGAACGCGTGGGCGAACACCGCCACTCCCCCGGCCGCCCGCACCATCGCGATCGCCCGCTCGACGGGCGTGTCGGCCTTGGGCACGTAGTAGGGGCTGCCGTTGTGCAGCAACGTGGCGAACGCCTCGTTCACCGACTCCACCACCCCGGCGCCGACCAGCGCCCTGGCCAGATGCGGGCGCCCGGCGCTCGTGCCGTCGGGGACGAGCGCGAACACCGACTCGACGTCGACCGGGTAGCCGTCCGCGGCCATCTTCTCCGTGATGCGGGCCAGCCGGACGACGCGCTCGTCGCGCAGCCGCGACTGCTCGGCCACGATCGCCGGGTGCGTGGGGTCGAACAGGTACCCGAGCAGGTGCACCGAGACCGGGCGCTCCTCCCGCCCGGTGGGGCTCACGCACGAGAACTCGGCCCCGCGCACCAGCCGCATACCGGTCGGCAGCGCGGCAGCGGCCTCGTCCCAGCCGCCGGTGGTGTCGTGGTCGGTGATCGCCAGCACGTCGACGCCCGCCCGGTGGGCGGCCGCGACGAGCTGCTCCGGGGTATCGGTCCCGTCGGACGCCGTGGAGTGGGTGTGCAGGTCGATCAGCGGTGGCGACACCACCGGAGGCTAGAACATGTCGCTGATCAGCGCCGCCACCGCGGCCGGGCCAGCAGCCCGGTGGCGCGTGTCTTGCCCTTCTCCCCGAACACCAGCTCCGACAGCGCCTCGTAGACCTCTTCCGGGCGCGGCATGTAGTCGATGCGGTTGAGCGCCTGGATCTGCCCGGCGGACTCCACGATCAACGTGCCGTAGCCCAGCATGCGTCCACCGATGCTGCGCTCGAACGTGAGGTCGGTGACCTTGGACAACGGCATCATGCCGACCTTGTGCACGATGAAGCCCTCGGCGAGCATCACCCGCTTGTCGGTGATCACGATGCGCTCGATCCACCACAGGATCGTGAGCACGGTGAACCGCGCGACCGCGACCAGCGCCAGGTAGAACGTGACGTTGTCGACGAGCACACCGCCGGCGAGGTAACGCTGGGCCACGACCATGAGCAGCAGGAAGAGCGCCGTCTGGAGCACCGTGTTGAACATGTACGCCCAGTGCTGGCGCACGCGGATGACCCGGCGCTCGGTCGGCAGCAGATACTCGTCGATCTCCCTGGGGGCAAGCATGGCTACGTCACAATCTGGACACGGACGTGCTGATGAAGGTGCCGAAGTTGGTCGCCCAGGTGCGCAGGGTGGCCGCGATGCTCGAGAGGACGTTGGCGGCCGCGACCGGCTGCGTGAGGATGAAGAAGATGAGGAATACGACGAGCAGAAGGCCCACGATCCTTCTGAGATTCACCGACAACCACCGTTCCGCGCCGGGGGAGGGACCCTTGACCCGAGATTTGTACCGCACACACCGGATCGGCGGTATCCGGCGCGCGGGCCCGAACGTCGTTATTCGATGACCGAGGGTAACACCGGTGTCCCCTGTGTGGGGGCGCTCGCGTACGACGCCGACGACCGGCTGTTGTTGATCCGGCGCGGCAACGAGCCCGGACGCGGGCTGTGGTCGGTTCCCGGCGGCCGCGTCGAGCCCGGCGAGTCGGACGCCGACGCCGTGGTGCGCGAGATGGCGGAGGAGACCGGGCTGGTCGTCGAGCCCGGCCCGCTGGTCGGCACGGTGCGCCGCGGGCCCTACCTGATCGCCGACTACCGGTGCGCGGTCGTCGGCGGCACGCTGCGCGCAGGCGACGACGCCACGGACGCCCGGTGGTGCGACGCCGTCGCGTTGGCGAGCCTGCCGCTCGTCCCCCTGCTGTACGACACCCTGCGGGAGTGGGACGCGCTCCCCCGCTAACCCTGGGCTAGCTCTGCGGCACGGGGCGGCCCGGCTGCTCGCCGCCGCGCGCGTCGCCGTAGGAGCGCTTGGGCACCATCACCTTGCGCCGGAACGTGCACACCACGGTGCCGTCCTGCTTGTACCCGCGGGTCTCCACGTAGACGACGCCGCGGTCGTCCTTGGAGCGCGACTCGGTCTTGTCGAGCACCTCGGTCTCGCCGTAGATCGTGTCGCCGTGGAAGGTCGGGCGGGTGTGCTTGAGCGACTCCACCTCGAGGTTGGCGATCGCCTTGCCCGACACGTCGGGCACCGACATGCCCAGGAGCAGTGAGTAGATGTAGTTGCCGACCACCACGTTGCGGCCGAACTCGGTGGTCTCCTGCGCGTAGTGGGCGTCCAGGTGCAACGGGTGGTGGTTCATGGTGATGAGGCAGAAGAGGTGGTCGTCGTACTCGGTGACCGTCTTGCCCGGCCAGTGCTTGTAGACGGCGCCGACCTCGAACTCCTCGTAGAACCGCCCGAACTGCAACGCCGTCGCCTCCATCGCCGATAAAGCCCGCGTAGAGGTAATCTATCCCGCGGTCCGCCGATCATGGCGTGGCCGCGACCACAGGTCAGGAGGTGAGCGCGGTGCCGACGGCACCCGGATGCAGTAGTCGCCGCGCCCCGGGCGACGAGGATGGCCGACCGCGATCCTGAGGCTCCAGGGCGCGCGCTCCATCACCGCGCGTGAGCGCTCGTAAGACCCTGGAGTAGAGCCCGATGGCCACGCTGTCCAAGAACACCCTGTCCTCGATCCGCCCGTCGCTGCGCCGCCCCGGCCGCGAGAACCTGCTGCCCAAGCTCCGCGTGCCGCTGTCGGCCTACGTCGTCGACTGCGCCGTCTACGTCGACGGCATGCGCCTCGACGGGCGATTCAGCCACGACCAGGCCATCGACGAGGTCCGCGAGCGCGGCGAGGGGTTCGTGTGGATCGGGCTGCACGAGCCCACCGACGACCAGATCACGGCCATCGCCGAGACCTACGGCCTGCATGAGCTGGCCGTCGAGGACGCCGTCACGGCGAAGCAGCGGCCCAAGCTGGAGCGCTACGAGGACTCGCTGTTCATGGTGCTCAAGACCGTGACCTACGTCGAGCACGACGAGCCCACCACGGCCACCGAGCTGATCAAGACCGGCGAGGTCATGGCGTTCGTCGGCCCGGACTTCATCGTGACGGTCCGCCACGGCGACCACTGCGGACTGCACCACGTGCGCGAGACGCTGGAGGCCGACCCGGAGCAGCTCGCGCTCGGGCCCGCCGCCGTGCTGCACGCGATCGCCGACCACATCGTGGACCAGTACGTCGCCGTCACCGACGCCATCGAGAAGGACATGGACGAGATCGAGGCCGAGGTCTTCGAGCCGCGCTCGGCCATGGACTCCGAGCAGATCTACGTCATGAAGCGCGAGGTGCTGGAGCTGCGGCGGTCGGTGGTGCCGCTCGTCGGGCCGCTGCGCAAGCTCACCGAGGGCTACTCCTCGTTGGTGCCGCACGAAGTGCGCTCGTACTTCCGCGACGTCGACGACCACCTCTCCACCGTCACCGAGCGGGTGACGGGCTTCGACGAGCTGCTCACCACGCTCGTCGACGCCGTGCTCGCGAAGATCACGCTGCGGCAGAACAACGACATGCGCAAGATCACCGCATACGCGGGCCTGATCTCCGTGCCCACCATGGTGGCGGGCGTGTACGGCATGAACTTCGACTTCATGCCCGAGCTGCACTGGCGGTTCGGGTACCCGCTCATCCTGGTGATGACGGCCGCGCTGGTGCTGGTGCTCTACCGCAACTTCCGCAGGAACCGCTGGCTGTAGCTCCGGCCGCCGCGGGCCGTGGCGCGGTGGCCCCGAGCGGATCAGTGCGCTCCGAACTAACGTGGTCGGGGTGAACGACCGCCGGATCAACCCGCTCCGCCGCCTGCGCCGCCCCGCCTGGGCGGAGCAGCCGCCCACGTGGGCGGACGCCAAGCCCGGGCTGATCCGGGCGGCGCTCAACCGCGCGCTGGCGCGGCCCTCCGGGGGCTGGTTCGTGATGGCCGCGAGCCGGGAGGTGCGGCCGAGGCGGGCGTTCGGGCGCACGGTCGCGGGCCGGGAGCTGGTGGCCTGGCGCACCGCCGAAGGCGTCCTCGCCGTGGGCCCCGGCGCCTGCCCGCACCTGGGCGCGGCCCTCTGCGACGCGCCCGTGCACGGTGACGACCTGGTCTGTCGCTGGCACGGCATGACCCTCGGGCCCGGCGGGCGGCCGGGCTGGCGCACGCTGCCCGCGTTCGACGACGGCGTGCTCGCCTGGGTGCGCCTGGACGAC
This sequence comes from Pseudonocardia sp., assembly GCA_036265695.1. Lineage (GTDB taxonomy): Bacteria > Actinomycetota > Actinomycetes > Mycobacteriales > Pseudonocardiaceae > Pseudonocardia. The sequence goes on from DATAOO010000094.1 coordinate 11,212, forward strand.
CTCGCCGACGGCCCCGTCACCGAGGCGCCCGTGCTCGGCCCCCGTCCGCCCGCGGGCCTCGACGCCGTCGCCACCGTGATCGGCCACTGCGAGCCCGAGGACGTCATCGCCAACCGGCTCGACCCGTGGCACGGCGCGTGGCTGCACCCCTACTCGTTCACCGCGCTCAAGGTGCTCTCCGCCCCGCCGATCGACTGCCCACCTGCGGAGGACCGCTTTCTCGTCGAGGTGACGTTCACCCTCGGCAAGCGCTTCGGCGTACCGGTGTACGCCGCGTTCAGCTGCCCCGAACCGCGCACGATCACGATGGAGATCGTCGACGGCGAGGGCGCGGGCTCGGTCGTGGAGACCCACGCCACCCCGCTGCGCCCCGACGCCGCGGGCCGTCCGCGCACGGCCGTGATCGAGGCCGTGGTGGCGCACTCCGACCGGCCCGGCTTCCCGCTCACCCACCGGGTCGCGGGCGCGCTGCGGCCGATGATCGCGCACACGGCGGCCCGGCTCTGGCGCGACGACATCGCCTACGCCGAGCGCCGCCACGCCCTGCGCGCTACTCGTCCCGAGGCTCGGCCTTCTTCGTGAGGTTCAGGCCCAGCGGCGGCGTGTCCGGCTCGGGGGCGCGCCTGCCGAGGAACGTGTGCACGATGTGCTGCTGCCAGCCGGGGAAGGTCTGCACCTTCACGTCGACGAACCCCGTGGCGTGCATCCGGGTGGTGAACGCCTCGACGCCGTCGAAGTCCAGCACGCTGCGCCACAGGTACTTGTAGAGATCGGCGGAGCCGGACCGGAGCGTGCCCATCGGGATGATCACGCTCCAGCAGACCGCCGACCAGATCGCCTTGCTGCGCACCGAATCTGCGACCGAGTACTCGTGGACGGCCAGCG
>DATAOO010000095.1:0-2688 GCA_036265695.1 Pseudonocardia sp.
AGGTTGTCGATGCCGAGGTAGTCCTCGACCTTGGTGATCCCCGGCTCGAGCACGGAGATGGTGCGCTTCTTCTCGTCGACCTCGTAGTCGACGTCCTTGCGCATAGAGCCCGCGATGGTGGCGAACTCGGAGTACCACCGCACCTCGTCCTGGGTGGGGCCGGAGATGATCAGCGGGGTGCGGGCCTCGTCGATGAGGATCGAGTCGACCTCGTCCACGATCGCGAAGTTGTGGCCGCGCTGCACGCACTCGTCGATCGAGTTGGCCATGTTGTCGCGCAGGTAGTCGAAGCCGAGCTCGTTGTTGGTGCCGTAGGTGATGTCGGCGGCGTAGGCGACGCGACGCTCGTCGGGACGCATCTCCGGCAGGATGATGCCGACGGTCAGGCCGAGGAACTGGTGGACGCGGCCCATCCACTCGGCGTGGTACTTCGCGAGGTAGTCGTTGACGGTGACCACGTGCACGCCGTCGCCGGAGAGCGCGTTGAGGTACGCCGGCAGGGTCGAGACCAGGGTCTTGCCCTCACCGGTCTTCATCTCGGCGATGTTGCCGAGGTGCAGCGCCGCGCCGCCCATCACCTGCACGTCGTAGTGCCGCTGGCCGAGCACCCGCTTGGCGGCCTCCCGGACCGTCGCGAACGCCTCGGGCATCAGGTCGTCGAGGGTCTCGCCGTCGGCGAGGCGCCGCTTGAACTCCGCGGTCTGCCCCTGGAGCTCCTCGTCGCTCATAGCGGCGAAGTCCTCCTCGATGGCGTTCACGGCGCGTGAGATCGCCTCGAGCTGCCGGAGGATCTTGCCCTCGCCGATGCGGAGGATCTTGTCGAGGATGGCAGGCACGTGCGTTCGACTCCTGTGGTCGGGTTCGAGTGGCTCCGGGCCGGTGGAGCCCAACGGCCATCGTAACCGGACCCTGGGCGCCCGCTCACCGGCAACGGTGACGCGCCTGCCAGCGGTGCACCGCGGCGGCGGGCGAGCGGTGCCCGTGCCGCTGCCAGCTCCGCAGGAACGGGTACGGCGCGACGACGCCCCGCCGCACCCGCCAGTCGCCGGTGCCGCGGCACACCGGGGAGATGCCGAAGTGCAGGTGGCAGGCGATCCCGCGCGCGTCGCCGCTGTGCCCGACCCGTCCCAGCGGGTCCCCCGCCCGCACCGTCGTGCCGGCCCGCAGCCGGGGCCGCACCGTCCACAGGTGGCTGCCGTAGTAGCGGACCCCGCCCGCGGCGGCGATCGAGAAGAACCGGCCGCCGCGGTCGGCGCCGCGGTCGGTCGCCGGGTCCCAGCGGTCGCGACGCCCGACCTCCAGCACGGTGCCGTCGGCCGGCGCGACCACCCGGGCGCCGCAGCGCCCGAAGATGTCGGCGGCCGGGTAGTCGTGGTGGTAGGGGCCGTAGCTGACCCGGCCGGTCACCGGGAAGCGCGGCGGCGACGGGGCGGGCGGCCCGGCCGCGGGCAGCACCGGCTGGACGGCCAGCACCCAGCCGACCACGATCCCCCAGAACCCGCTGGGGGTGACGTCGAAGAGGTGCCGCGGCAGGTCCGAGAGGCGCACCCTAGGCACCGGCCTTCACCGCGACCGCCAGCTCGGGCGCCAGGTCCCCGCGCGGGACGACCTCGATCTCGGCCAGCCCGAGCCAGCCCGCGAGGTCGCGCAGCTCGGCGGCCAGCTCGTCGGCGGTCTCCTCCGGCGCGCCCGGCTCGGCGTACGTGCCGAGCACCCGCAGCAGGCCCGCCTTGCGGTCCGCCTTGAGGTCGACCCGGCCGACGATCCGGTCACCGAGCAGGAACGGCAGCACGTAGTAGCCGTGCACCCGCTTGTGCTCGGGGACGTAGATCTCGATGCGGTAGCGGAAGTCGAAGAGCTGCTCGGTGCGCTGGCGCTCCCACACGAGCGGGTCGAACGGCGACAGCAGGGCGCGGGCGTGCACCTTGCGGGGCAGGGCGGCGTCGCGATGCAGGTACGCCTGCCGGGCCCAGCCCTCGACGCGCACCGGCAGCAGCTCGCCGGACTCCACGAGCGTGGCCAGCGCCGGCTTGGTGAGCTCGGGCCGCATCCGGAAGTAGTCGCGCAGGTCGTACTCGGTGCCGACGCCGTGCGCCACCGCGGCCCGACGCAGCAGCTCGACCGAAGCCTCCTCGACCGTCGGCTCCGGCGCCTCGAGGTGCGCGCGCGGGATCACCCGCTCGGGGAGGTCGTAGAGCCGCTCGAAGGCGCTGTTGCGCCCGGAGACGGCGAGCCGGCCCGCCGCGAAGAGGTACTCCATGACCTTCTTGGTGTCCGACCAGTTCCAGCCCCAGTGCTCCTTCGCGCGAGGCAGCCCGTCGTCGAGGTCGCGGGCGGTGGACGCGCCGCGCTCCGCGACCTCCGCGATGATCGAGTCGACCAGCTCGGGCTTGTGCCGGATCGCCTGCCACTCGTGGCCGCGCGCCTCGTAGGCCCGCATCCGGTGCCGCATGTGCGGCCACAGCTCGACGGGCATGAACGCCGCGACGTGCGCCCAGTACTCCACGATCTTGCGCGGCGGCCGCTCCGCGGCCCGGTGCAGCAGGCCGGGGTCGTAGGGGCCCATCCGCGAGAACAGCGGCATGTAGTGGGCGCGCGCGAGCACGTTGACCGAGTCGATCTGCAGCACCGCGGTGCGCGAGAGCGTGCGCGCGAACGTGCGCATGGTGGGCACGGTGTGCCGCGGGT
>DATAOO010000096.1:0-3974 GCA_036265695.1 Pseudonocardia sp.
GTGGAGCGCTTGGAGCCCATCGCGCGGCGCAGCTCGTCGGCGTCGCCCGCGGAGAACCCGGCGACGTCCACCGCGATCTGCATGAGCTGCTCCTGGAACAACGGCACCCCGAGGGTCTTCTTCAGCGCACCCGCCAGCAACGGGTGGTCGTAGGTGGGCTCCTCCAGCCCGTTGCGGCGGCGGATGTAGGGGTGCACCGAGCCGCCCTGGATCGGGCCGGGCCGGATCAGCGCGACCTCGACGACCAGGTCGTAGAACTCGCGCGGCTTGAGCCGGGGCAGCGTGGCCATCTGGGCGCGGGACTCCACCTGGAACACCCCGACCGAATCGGCCTTCTGCAGCATCGCGTACACGGCCGGGTCGGTGGCCTGCAGCTCGTGCAGCTCGATCTTCTCGCCGGTGTGCTCGCGGACGAGGTCGATCATCAGGTGCAGCGCGGTGAGCATGCCCAGGCCGAGCAGGTCGAACTTGACCAGGCCCGCGTAGGCGCAGTCGTCCTTGTCCCACTGGACGACCGAGCGCCCCTCCATCCGGGCCCACTCGACGGGCACCACCTCCGACACCGGACGGTCGCAGATCACCATGCCGCCGGAGTGGATGCCCAGGTGGCGGGGGAAGCCCAGGAGCTGGGTGGCCAGTGCGCCGACCTCGGCGGGCATGCCCTCCACGGCGGGCGCGCCGTTCCAGCGCTCGATCCGCTTGCTCCACGCGTCCTGCTGGCCCGGGGAGAACCCCAGCGCTTTGGCGACGTCGCGCACGGCGGAGCGCGGCCGGTAGGTGATCACGTTGGCGACCTGCGCGGCGCACCCCCGCCCGTAGGTCTGGTAGACGTACTGGATCACCTCCTCGCGGCGGCCGGACTCGATGTCGAGGTCGATGTCGGGGTAGCCCTCCCGCGCCGGGGACAGGAAGCGCTCGAACAGCAGCCCCATCGCCACGGCGTCGACGTTGGTGATGCCCAGTGCGAAGCACACCGCCGAGTTGGCGGCCGAGCCGCGGCCCTGGCAGAGGATGTCGGCGCGGCGGCAGAACTCGACGATGTCGTGGACGATCAGGAAGTAGCCCGGGAAGTTCTTCTCCTCGATGATCGCCAGCTCGTGGCTGATCATGTGGACGGCCTCGGGGTACTCCGCGTGGCTGCCGTAGCGCTTCGCCACACCGCGCCAGGTGAGCTCGCGCAGCCACGTCACCTCGGTCTCCCCCGGCGGCACCGGGAACGGCGGCAGGTTCGGCGCCACCAGCCGGATCGAGAACGCGCACTCGCGCCCGAGCACCGCCGCCCGCTCCACGGCGCCCGGGTGGCGGTGTTCGAAGCGGGCGGTGAGCTCGGCGCCGGAGCGCAGGTGCGCGGTGCCCGCCGGGGGGAGCCAGCCGTCGGCGTCGTCGAGGCTGCGCCGGGCGCGCACCGCGGCCAGCGCCGTGGCGAGGGGGTAGCGACCGGGCGCGGCGTAGTGCGCCGCGGTGGTGACGATCGTGGGCAGGCCCGCGTCGGCGGCGAGCGCGGCCAGCGCGTCGTTGCGTTCGGTGTCGGTGGGTAGGCCCGCGTGGGTGAGCTCGACGGCCACGTTGTCGGCCCCGAACCACTCGCGCAGCTGCCGCAGCTCGCGCCGGGGATCGCCGCCGTTCGCCAGGGCCTGGCGCACCGCGCCTTTGCGGCAGCCGGTGAGCGCGAGGACGTGGCCCGCGGTGTGCCCGACCAGCTCGTCGACGTCGTAGACCGGGCGCCCCTTCTCCCCGCCGCGCAGCTGGGCGGCGCTGACCACGCGGCAGAGCCCGCGGTAGCCCTCGGGATCGCGGGCGAGCAGCAGCAGGTGGGTGCCCTCCGGGTCGGCCACGCCGTTCTGCGGCGCGGAGAGGCCGAGCGAGAGCTCGGTGCCGAACACCGTGGGGACCTCCAGCTCGGCGGCCGCCTCCGCGAAGCGGACCACGCCGTACATGCCGTCGTGGTCGGTGAGCGCCAAGGCCTCCAGCCCGAGCCGCTTGGCCTGCTCGACGAGCTCCTCGGGCGGGCTCGCGCCGTCGAGGAAGCTGAAGTTGGAGTGGCAGTGCAGCTCGGCGTAGGGCACCCGCTCGGCGGGCTCGTCCAGCAGCGGTGGGGCGTAGCGGTCGCGCTTGCGCGACCAGGCCGGGCTGTCGCCGCCGTCGGCCTCCGGGCCGCCGGACAGCGAGCCGCCGTTCGCACCGCCGGCAGGCCGTCCGGAGAGCACCGCCTCCAAGGTGCTCCACGGGACGTCCGGGTTGTTCCAGCCCACCCCTCAAGTCGAACACATGTTCGCGTCTCAGGCCAGGGTGGGGGGTATCTCGCCGGAGCCCCGGCGGATCAGGGTGGTCGGCACCAGCCGCACCTCGGGCGGACGGGTGCTGCCGCCGATCCGGTCGAACAGCAGCTCCGCGGCCGTGCGACCCATCGCCGCCGGGTCCTGCGCCACCACCGTGACGCCCGGGGAGAGCAGCTCGGCCAGCAGGAAGTCGTCGAAGCCGACCAACGCCACGCGGTGCTCGAGGCCGAGGCGGCGCATGGCCCGCACCGCGCCGATCGTGATCATGTTCTGGGCGGTGAAGAGCGCGGTCGGGGGGTCGGGCCGCGACAGCAGCGCCGTGACCGCCCCGTCCGAGCCGCCCGCGTCCCGGATGTCCTGGACGACCAGTGCGGGGTCGGCGGCGATGCCCCGGGCGGCGAGCGCGTCGTGGTAGCCCGCGAGCCGCTGGACGGCGGTCGGGATGGTCCGCCGGTCGCCGAGGTAGGCGATGCGCCGGTGACCCGCGGCCACGAGGTGCCGCACCCCTTCCGCGGCGCCGACGCCGTTGGTGGCGACCACCGAGTCGACCGGCAGGTTGCCCGCCGCCCGGTCGACGCAGACGATCGCCGTGCCCCGCCGCAGCTCCCCCGCGAGGTGCGACTGGTCCTCCCCGGCGGGCGCGAGCACCAGCCCGTCGACGTGCCGCGCGCCGAACTGCCTGCAGAGCACCCGCTCCCGGTCGGCGTCCTCGTCGAGGCTGGCGGAGAGCACGAACACCCCGCGCGGCACGGCGACGTCCTCCACCGCGCGCTGGACGGCGGCGGAGAACGGGTTGGCCACGTCTTCGAGGAGCAACCCGATCGTGGCCGTCCTGTGATCGGAACGGCGCAGGATCCGAGCGCCTGCGTTAGGACGAAAATCGAGGTCATCGATGGCCTGCCGCACCCGTCGCTCGAGCAGAGGGGAGACGCCGCCCTCTTCGTTGACGACCCGGGAGACGGTCTTGAAGCTGACCTGCGCCCGCGCTGCGACATCGCGCATCGTAGGACGACGACCATCCTCTGCCTTACCCAAGGAACCCAAGGAAGCCTCCGACGCCGACCCCGGGCGGCGCTGCCGCGGTGGTGCGCCACATCGTGGCCAAGGGCCGTCAACGTTGTCAACCATTACCCGGCCGTTGCCAACCTGTTACAGATCAAACCGGGTAAGGGCTTGTCAAAGCTGAACCGAACCTGCATTGTCTGTTGACAACGTTGTCGACAAGCGGCGGGTTATCTGTCAATGAAGACGAAAGGGTCGCGCATGAACCTCTCTTGGTCCTCCTCGCGCCGGACCACTGCACTCGTCAGCCTCGGCGCTGCCGCCGCGCTGGCCCTCGCGGGCTGTGGCGGCAGCTCCGGCAGCTCGTCCGGCGGCTCGTCCACCGGCGGCGCAAGTGGTGAGAAGCCGATCGTCGGCCTGATCACCAAGACCGACACCAACCCCTTCTTCGTCAAGATGAAGGAAGGCGCGCAGCAGGCCGCCGACAAGGCGGGCCTCACGCTGCAGAGCTTCGCGGGCAAGCAGGACGGTGACAACGAGGCCCAGGTCCAGGCGATCGAGAACCTGATCTCCGCGGGCGCCAAGGGCATCCTGATCACGCCGAGCGACTCGAAGGCCATCGTCCCCGAGATCGACAAGGCCAAGCAGGCGGGCATGCTCGTCGTCGCGCTCGACACCCCCACCGACCCGCCG
>DATAOO010000097.1:0-5283 GCA_036265695.1 Pseudonocardia sp.
GCAGGGCCGACGGGAGGGCATGCGCCCGCATCCCCGCCGCCGCGTTCGGCGGCCACCGCTTCCTGCGCCGCGTCGAGCGCGGCGTCGAGCACCGCGATCCCCTCGATCACCTCCGCACGAGGGTCGATCCAGCGCTCCCCCGGCCAGCGCTCCTCCGCACCGCGCGTGCCCGCAGCGTTGTCGGACGCCGCCCGGGCAGTAGCGCCAAGCGAGTCATCCGCGGCGGGCGCGCTCCCGGCGTCAGCACCCTCCGCAGCAGCACCACCGGCCGGTTCGCCTGACGTGGGCACGGGCGAGGTGGGCACCGGCGAGGTGGGCACCGGCGAGGTGGGCACCGGCGAGGTGGGCACCGGCGAGGTGGACACCGGCGAGGTGGACGCGGGCGGACTCGACGCGGCCGGAGTCGACGCGGCCGGAGTCGACGCGGCCGGAGTCGACGCGGCCGGAGAGGCGGGATCGGCGAAGGCCGCGAAGGTGGCTTCAGCCTCCGCGTCGACGGCCGCGTCGAGGAGGGCCTCGCGGCGCTGCAACACCGCCTCATGGAGGGGTGCCACCAACCGCTCCAGGTCCGAGCGGTCGGCGCGGACCACGCGCCCTTCGGCTCGGGCCGCGGCCATGAGCGGGGAGGTGCTCGGCGGGGGCACCAGCCCGGTGCACAGGCATTCGCCGTAGCACCGCCATCGGCTGCCCGCCGCGGTGCTCTCCGTCCACAGCGTGAGACAGGCATCCACGCCGTGCTCGGCCAACCCCGCCACGACCCGTTCGACGAACTCGACGGCGGGCGGCCCGGCATCACCGCCCGGCCCGACGACGATGACGACGACGGCAGCCGGGTGGTCGAGCAGCACGCCGGTGACGACCTTCGCGGTCGCCTCGCCGACGTACTCGGGTGGCGGGAGGTCGATGCGCAGCGTGAGGCCGAGCCGCCTGCCCGAGGCACCGCCGAGCGCCAACGCCACGAGCGACGACCGTGGTACGAAGCCCAACAGCGCGGGTGTGGCGGCGATCAGGTCGCCGGGCTCGGAGAGCGAGATGGTGGCGAGCGGCTCGGACGAGTTCATGACCCGAGCGTGGCCCCGCCGCGGACCGGTCGGCCCGGCTTCACCCGTCCGGCTGTGGACGGGCGGCGCCGCCCGGCCCCGATGGGGACAACCCCGCCCCACCCGGATCCGACCTGGCCATCTCGTCGGCACCGGCTGTTACCGTGGGCCGGCTTGCCGTGCGGCCGCCGCACCACGACGCTGTCGCCATGGACGCGGCCTACGACTACGACCTGCTGGTGATCGGCTCGGGCCCCGGCGGACAGAAGGCTGCCATCGCCGCGGCCAAACTCGGGAAGCGGGTGGCCGTCGCCGAGCGCCGCGCGATGATGGGCGGGGTCTGCGTCAACACCGGGACGATCCCGTCGAAGACGCTGCGCGAGGCGGTGCTGTACCTCACCGGCTTCTCGCAGCGCGACATGTACGGCGCGAGCTACCGCGTGAAGTCCGAGATCACGATCGCCGACCTGTTGGCGCGCAGCCAACACGTGGTCGCGCGCGAGGTCGAGGTGATCCGCGCTCAACTGCTGCGCAACCACGTCGACATCCTCGGCGGCACCGCGCGCTTCGAGGACGCGCACACCGTGGTCGTCGAGGGCGAGCACCGCGGCGACCACCAGACGGTCACCGCCGAGCACATCGTGATCGCCACGGGCACCAAGCCCGCCCGGCCGTCGACGGTCGAGTTCGACGACGACCACGTGATCGACTCCGACGCCGTGCTGCGCCTGCAGCGGGTGCCGGGTTCGCTCGTCGTCGTCGGCGCGGGCGTGATCGGCATCGAGTACGCCTCGATGTTCGCCGCGCTCGGAACGCGGGTCACGGTGGTGGAGAAACGCCCCACGATGCTGGAGTTCTGCGACCCGGAGGTCGTGGAATCGTTGAAGTTCCACCTCCGCGACCAGGCGGTGACGTTCCGGTTTGGCGAAGAGGTTTCCAAGGTGGAGATCACGCCGCGCGGCACGGTGACCAGCCTGGCCAGCGGCAAGCGGGTCGCTGCCGACATGGTGATGTACTCGGCGGGTCGCCAGGGCGTGACCGACGAGCTCGACCTGGAGAAGGCGGGCCTCGCGGCGGACAAGCGCGGCCGCATCGAGGTCGATAGCGAGTACCGCACCTCGGTGCCGCACATCTTCGCCGTCGGCGACGTGATCGGCTTCCCGGCGCTGGCCGCGACGAGCATGGACCAGGGCAGGCTCGCGGCCTGCCACGCGTTCGGCGAGCCCGTGCGCGAGCTGCGGGAGCTGCAGCCGATCGGGATCTACACGGTGCCCGAGATCTCCTTCTGCGGGCTGACCGAGGCCGAGCTGACCCGCGACGCCGTGCCGTACGAGGTGGGCATGTCGCGCTACCGGGAGCTGGCCCGCGGCGCGATCGTCGGCGACTCCTACGGCATGCTCAAGCTGCTGGTGCACAGCGAGGAACGCACCCTGCTCGGCGTGCACGTCTTCGGCACCAACGCCACCGAGGTGGTGCACATCGGGCAGGCCATCATGGGCTGCGGCGGCACGGTCGACTACCTCGTCGACACCGTGCTCAACTACCCCACGCTGTCGGAGGCCTACAAGGTCGCGGCGCTGGACGCGACGAACAAGCTGCGGGCGCTGCGGGCCTTCGAGGAGGATCTCGACTAGTAGAGGAAGCCGTGGGCGTCCAGCCAGGGCTTCGGGTTGACGTAGACGCCGTTCTGCATCACGCCGATGTGCAGGTGCGGGCCCGTGGACTGGCCGCGGTTGCCGGTCTCGGCGATCACCTGGCCCGCGGCGACGCGCTGCCCCACCTGCACGAGCGAGCGGTTGATGTGGCCGTAGACGGTGATCGTGCCGTCGCCGTGCTGCACCCGCACCCACATGCCGAAGCCGCTGGCGGGCCCGGAGCTGATGACGACGCCCGCCATCGGGACGTGGATGGGGGTGCCGATCGGGGCGGCGATGTCGAGGCCCTGGTGGACCGTGCCCCAGCGCCCGCCGAAGCCGGACGTGACGGCGCCGGACAGGATCCGGACGGCACCGCCCGGCGTGGCCGCCGGGCGCGGGGCGGCGGCAGGCGCGGCGGGGGCCAACCGGGGAGCCACGCGCGGCGCTGCTGCGGGCGCGGCGGCCGCCGCCGCGGCCACTGACTTCGCCCGGGCCTGGGCCGCCGCCTGCTGCAGGTCGGCCGCCTTGACCAGCGAGGTGGCGTCGGCCACGGTCGGTTCAGGCACGACGGGCGCGACGGTGGCCACAGCCGCGGGGCCTGCGACGGCGTTGTTGAAACTGGCGCGCGAGGCAGCGATGCCGTCGTCGACGACGGGCAGCGCCGTGATGAGGGCCTGCTGGGCCGCGGCGGCCAACGTTCCGCCCACGACGACCGCCGCGACGGCGTGCATCGGGGTCGGCAAGACCGACGGGAGCGCGTTGGACCGGTGGGCGCCACCGGACCCCGCTGCCGCCACGAGGGCGGACAGCGGGGGTCCGTGGTATGCGCGCCGGCCCTTGGGGGAGCGGTGCCGGGACACAACCTTTCCTTCTTGGATCCCACACGACCTGGCCCGGACGCGCCGACCGGGGTTGTCGGCCGGACCGCTGGGGGAGCGTGGTCCGTGTCCGGTCTGTGACCGGGTCGTGATCGATCCGCGGACAACGCTAGCGGCTCTGCGGCGTCGGGTTGAGTCCCCGACCACCCCGCTGAGACCACCGGGACTCGAGGAGCGCCAAGCGGACGCGGTGTGTCCAACGGGACACGCCGCGACAACGGCCACCATTCGGCGCTGCCACCCCGCCCCTCCCCCGCCGTTCGTCGCCCGCTGACCCGATACAGCGGAGACGACACGGACGAACGGAGCAAGCGGTCCCGCTCCAGGCGGACGCCCGACGGAGATCGGGATCAGCGCGGCCGCCGCGCGTCAACCTCGCCTCTGTGTCGAATTACCGGTTCCGGTCTGCCGGAATCGACAGATTCGTCACGAATCTCCGCGATGATGATCCGACCAGTCCCAGAAGGAGGTTGCGGTGACGACGACGAGCCCGCCGAAGGCCCGCCCGGGGCTCCCGCCCGCCACCACCGCGCAGCTCGTCTTGGGCGGCGTCCTCCTGGTGCACCTGCTCGTCGTCGAGGTCGCCTTCTTCACCGTGGGCGCGGGCAAGAACGCGACGCTCACCGTGGCGAAATTCTTCGCGCTGCACGCGGCCACGCTGATGATGCTGCAGCTGGTCCTCATCGCGCGGCTGCCGTTCCTGGACCGCCGCCTCGGCATGGACCGGCTCACCCGGTGGCACCGCTGGGTCGGCTTCACCCTCTTCTGGACGGTGTTGACACACGCCTCGATCGTGGTGCTCGGCTACGCCCGGCTCGACAACGCACCGCTGCTCAAGACGTTCCTGGGGCTGGCCGGGGTGGTCGCGTCGCTGCTCGGCATGATCGCCGCCACGATCATCGTCGTCATCGCCGTGACGTCGGGCAAGTTCCTGCGACGGCGGCTGTCCTACGAGGCCTGGCACGGCATCCACATGGCCGTCTACGTCGCGATCTTCGTCGCGCTCGCCCACCAGTTCCTCGAAGGCACCACGTTCTCCAGCCCGTGGGCGCGGGCCTACTGGTGGGCGGTGTGGGCGCTGGTGATCGGCGCTCTCCTCGTGGGCCGGATCGTCATCCCCCTGCGGCGCAACGCCCGCCACGCGTTCCGGGTGGCGGGTGTCGTCCCGGAAGGCCCGAACGCCACCTCCGTCTACGTCACGGGCCGCGACCTCGACAAGCTGCCCGCCCGCGCAGGCCAGTTCTGCATCTGGCGCTTCCCCGACCACAACGGCTGGTGGCAGGCCAACCCGTTCTCGCTCTCGGCGGCGCCCGACGGTCGGCACCTGCGACTCACCGCCAAGGCCGTCGGCACGACCAGCGCGGGCCTGCGCGGCCTGCAGCCCGGCAGCCGGGTGTTCGTCGAGGGCCCGTACGGCGCCTTCACGAGCCTGCACCAGGTGGCGGCGGGCATGTTGCTCGTCGCGGGCGGCGTGGGCGTCACCCCGATCCGAGCCCTCCTCGAGGAGTCGACCGTGCCGACGGTCGTGCTGTACCGCGTGTCGAACATCGGCGACGCCGTGCTGCTGCGCGAGCTGCAGGAGCTGTGCAGGCAGCGCGGGGCCTGGTTGCAGGTGCTGGCCGGGCGCACCGGGCAGGGCAACCCGCCGTTCGCGCCGTTCGAGCCCGCGCAGCTCGCCGCGCTGGTGCCCGACATCACGCGCCGCGACGTCTACGTCTGCGGCCCCGC
>DATAOO010000098.1:0-10222 GCA_036265695.1 Pseudonocardia sp.
GTGCGTCATCTGGCCGGGGTGCTCGATGAGCGACTCGACGCCGCCGAGCGACTCGGCGAGCGTGAACACCTCGGTGGCCGCGCAGACCCGCAGCGCGGCGCTGCGGCCCCCGCGCAGCCGGATGGAGACCATGCCGCCGAAGCGGCGCATCTGCTTGGCCGCGACCTCGTGCCCCGGGTGCTCGGGCAGGCCCGGGTAGAGCACCCGCGCCACCGCGGGGTGCCCGGCGAGGAACCCGACCACCCGCTCGGCGTTGTCGCTGTGCCGCTCCATGCGCACGGCGAGGGTCTTCACGCCGCGCAGCGTGAGCCACGCGTCGAACGGGCTCGGCACCGAGCCCACCGCGTTCTGGGTGAAGAGCAGCCGCTCGGCGAGCGCGTCGTCGGAGGTGACCAGCGCGCCGACGACGACGTCGGAGTGGCCACCGATGTACTTGGTGGTGGAGTGCAGCACGACGTCGGCGCCCAGCGCGAGCGGTGCCTGCAGGTAGGGCGAGGCGAACGTGTTGTCGACGACGAGCCGGGCCTGCGCCTCCCGGGCGACGTCGGCCACCGCGGCGATGTCGGCGATGCCCAGCAGCGGGTTGGTCGGCGTTTCGCACCAGATCGCCCGGGTCTCGGGGCGCAGGGCGGCCCGCAGCGCGCCCACGTCGGCGAGGTCGACCGGGGTGTACGCGATGCCCCACGGCCCGAGCACCTTGTCGACCAGCCGGAACGTGCCGCCGTAGGCGTCGTGCGGGATCACGATGTGGTCGCCCGGCGACAGCAGCACGCGCAGCAGCACGTCGGTGGCGCCCATCCCGGACCCGAACGCGACGGCGTGCCGCCCGCCCTCCAGCGCGGCGAGGCACTCCTGCAGCGCGGTGCGGGTGGGGTTGGCGCTACGCGAGTACTCGTAGCCCGACCGGGTGCCGCCCACGCCGTCCTGCGCGTACGTGGACGACGGGTGGATCGGCGGGATCACCGCGCCGGTGGTCGGGTCGGGCTCCTGGCCCGCGTGGATCGCCTTGGTCGAGAAGCCGTGCATGGGTCAACGCTACGCGGTGCCGAGGAAGCCGAGCACATCCGACCGCGTCACCACGCCCGCGGGCTTGCCGTCGACGAGCACCAGTGCGGCGTCGGCCTCGGCGAACGCGCTCATCGCCGTGTCGAGGGCCTCGTTCGCCCCGATCGTCGGCAGCGGCGGCGACATGTGCTTGGTGAGCCGGTCGGACAGCTGTGCGCGCCCGGTGAACAGGGCGTCGAGCAGGTCGCGTTCGACGACCGAGCCCACCACCTCCGCCGCCATCACGGGCGGTTCGGCCCGCACGACCGGCATCTGGGAGACGTGGAACTCGCGCAGGTAGGCCGCGGCGTCGGCGACGGTCTCGTTGGGGTGCGCGTGCACGAGCGCCGGGATGGCGCCGTCCTTGCGGCGCAGCACGTCGCCCACCGTGGCGCCGCTCGCGGGCGGCAGGAACCCGTAGCCCGCCATCCAGGCGTCGTTGAAGACCTTGCCGAGGTAGCCGCGGCCGCCGTCGGGCAGGAGCACGACGACCACGGCGTCGGGCGGCAGCTCGGCGGCCACCCGCAGCGCCGCGACCGCCGCCATCCCGCACGACCCGCCCACCAGCAGCGCCTCCTCGCGGGCCAGCCGCCGGGTCATCGCGAACGAGTCGGCGTCGGAGACGGCCACGATCCGGTCGCAGATGTCCTTGTCGTAGGTCGAGGGCCAGAAGTCCTCGCCGACGCCCTCGACGAGGTAGGGCCGCCCGCTGCCACCGGAGTACACCGAGCCCTCCGGGTCGGCCCCGATCACCTGGACCCGCCCGTCGGACACCTCCTTGAGGTAGCGGCCCGTGCCGCTGATCGTGCCACCGGTGCCGATGCCCGCCACGAAGTGCGTGATCCGGCCGTCGGTCTGCGCCCAGAGCTCCGGCCCGGTCTGCAGGTAGTGCGACTCGGGGTTGTGCACGTTGGCGTACTGGTTGGGCTTCCAGCCGCCCTCGATCTCGCCCGCCAGCCGGTCGGACACGCTGTAGTAGGAGTCGGGGTGGTCGGGCTCGACCGCCGTCGGGCACACCACCACGTCGGCTCCGTAGGCCCGCAGGACGTTGCGCTTGTCCTCGCTGACCTTGTCGGGGCAGATGAACACGCACTTGTAGCCCTTGCGCTGGGCGATCATCGCCAGCCCGACGCCGGTGTTGCCCGACGTCGGCTCGACGATCGTGCCGCCGGGGCGCAGCTCGCCCGACGCCTCCGCGGCCTCGATCATGCGCAGCGCGATCCGGTCCTTCACGCTGCCGCCCGGGTTGAGGTACTCGAGCTTGGCCAGCACGGTGGCCTCGATGCCCGCGGCGACCGGCCCGAACCGCACCAGCGGGGTGTTGCCGACGAGGTCGGCGACGTGCTCGACGAACTGCATGGCTTCATCGTCTCACCGACAGGTGTCCGGTCTGCACAAAGCGGGAACCCCGGGGCACCGCGGGAGCGTTAGCGCGGCAGGCGGCGGGAGGGGTTGGAGCATGGCGGGGAATCCGGCGAAACGCGCAGCGGCGTTGATCGGCGGCGGGCTGTTGCTGGTGATCGGCGTGGTGCTGCTCGTGCTACCGGGGCCTGGCCTGCTCCTGGTGCTCGCGGGCCTGGTCGTCCTGGCCAACCAGTTCCCCAGCATCGACAAGTACGTCGGCCCCGTCGAGAAGCGCGCCATGCAGGCGATGGAGCAGAGCGTCGCCTCGCCGCTGCGGATCACCTGCTCCGTGCTCGCGGGCCTGGCGCTCATCGCCGCAGGCATCGTGTGGGGCCTCAACAAGCAGCTGTGGCTGGGCGGCTGGCCCACCGGCTCGAGTTTGATCCTCTCCGGCGTCGTGCTGCTCGGGCTGCTCGGCTACAGCTACCGCAGGGTGCGGGCCAAGCGCGCTGAGTCGTCCGGTCGAACGAGCAACACCGTTTCTGCCGTTGATGACGCCTAGCTCTGGGCCGATGGGCTTTCCGATGATCGCTCACGGTGGTCGGCACGCCGCTTTTCGGGGCCAATCCGTCATCCGGTAGATGTTCTCTGAGCCGTAGGTACTACCCTCGGCTGCACTCAGGAGCTCCCCATTCGCTGAGGAGAGGGCACACTTCTCGGCCCGGGGCGTTCCCGTGATCCACACCGCCGTCCCCCCGGTTGCCACACCCGGCGACCGTGCGGCGGCAAACGAACCGGGACCCACCCCGTCCCGGCTGCATCACGGGCACAACAGCAGGAGGGGCGCTCGGTGTTAATCGCCGAGTACGGGCAGGTGGACCACAGGACCGACGACAGCGACAACGACGAAGGGAACGGCTATCCGCTCGCCGGACGTGATCCAGCGGGCGTCGCGGGCCCCGAACCGCCGGACGGCGGCGACATCGGGCGCCCGGCTCCGGACGACCACGCGCCCGCAGGACGGGCGGCACGCCTGGAGACCGAGCTCGACGATCTCGCTCTCCGCGCGTCGGGCGGCGATCGGCAGGCGCTGAGCGAGCTGCTCGACCGCATCCGCGGGCCGGTGGTGTGGCAGTGCCGCGCCCGGATGAACGGGCGGACGATCGGCCAGCAGACCGCCGAGGACATCGCGCAGGAAGTGCTCATCGCCGTGTGCGGCGCACTGGGCCGCTTCCGCCCCGCGGAGACGCGGTGGATGGCGTTCGTCTACGGCATCGTGCGCAACAAGGTGATCGACGCCTACCGCGCCGCGGGCCGCGACCGCTCGGAGCCGATGGAGGATCTTCCCGATCACATCGACGACGACCGCGCGGGCCCGGAAGCGGCCGCGCTGCGTTCGGCCGACCGTGAGCTCCTGCACGAGCTGCTCGCGGAACTGCCCGAACTGCAGCGGGAGGTGCTCGCCCTGCGGGTGGCCATGGGCTACTCCGCGGAGGAGACGGCCCGGGCGATCGGCTCGACCGCGGGCGCGGTGCGGGTGACCCAGCACCGGGCGATGATCAAGCTCCGCGCCCTGCTCGCCAAGCGGCAGGCCGACCTGGACTAGGCGCTACCTCACTCCCGCTCCACGCTGCGCAACCCGCCCTCCGGCGTCCACCACTCGATCCGCAGGGCGGACGCCGTGGGGGTGAGGCGGGTGAGCACGACCTCGCGCAGATCGGCTCGGAACAGCTCGCCCGCTGCGGGGCTCTCCGGACCGCCGATCGGCCCCGCGGGAACGGCCAGCCCGGCGACCTTGGCATCGCCCGCCCACAGGGCCTCCTTGCCCTCCGGCGGCGCCACCGAGGCGCTGTGCAGGGCGAACCGGGGATCGCGGCGCAGATCGGCACCCTTGCGCGCCTGCGGCATCGAGCCGAACGTGAGCTCGCCATCGGCGAACTGCACCTCGATGCCGGAGATGCGCGGCCCGCCGTCGGCGCGCACGGTGGCGATCGTCTTGTGCTTCTCGGCGTCGAACAGCTCGCGCACCCGCGCGGCGAAAGCGGGCTCGGCGGCCTCGACCTCACTCCAGCTGGCCATGCCCGAACTGTGGCACGGGCCACCGACAATCCCGGCCCTGGGCCGGGGCCCGCGCGTAAAGTCGGAGCACATCCTGCGAGGAGGGAAGTCGATGCCGGAAGCAGTCATCGTTGCAGCGGCCCGTTCGCCCATCGGCCGCGCGTTCAAGGGCTCGCTCACCGGCATCCGGCCCGACGACCTCGCCGTGCAGATGGTCCGCGCCGCGCTGGCGCAGGTCCCCCAGCTCGACCCCACCGAGATCGACGACCTCGCGCTGGGCTGCGGGCTGCCCGGCGGCGAGCAGGGCTTCAACATGGCCCGCGTCGTGGCCGTGCTGCTGGGGTACGACACGCTGCCGGGCACCACCGTCAACCGGTACTGCTCGTCGTCGCTGCAGACCACGCGCATGGCGATGCACGCGATCAGGGCGGGCGAGGGCGATGTGTTCCTCTCGGCCGGGGTGGAGACCGTCTCGCGTTTCGCCAAGGGCAACTCCGACTCGTGGCCCGACACGCACAACCCGATCTTCGCCGACGCCGAGGACCGGACCCGGCACGTCGCGGAGAACGGCGCCGACGACTGGAGCGACCCGCGCGCCGACGAGCACCTCCCCGACGTCTACATCGCGATGGGGCAGACCGCCGAGAACCTCGCCCGGCTCAAGGGCGTCACCCGCGAGGACATGGACCACTTCGGCGTCCGCTCGCAGAACCTCGCCGAGAAGGCGATCGCCAACGGCTTCTTCGCCCGCGAGATCACCCCGGTCACGCTGCCCGACGGCACGGTCGTCAGCACCGACGACGGGCCGCGCGCGGGGGTCACCTACGAGGCCGTCAGCCAGCTCAAGCCGGTGTTCCGGCCCGACGGGCGGGTCACGGCGGGCAACTGCTGCCCGCTCAACGACGGCGCCGCCGCGCTGGTGGTCATGTCCGACACGAAGGCCGCCGAGCTGGGCGTCACCCCGCTCGCGCGCGTGGTGTCCACGGGGGTGTCCGGCCTCTCCCCCGAGATCATGGGCCTCGGCCCGGTGGAGGCGTCGAAGCAGGCGCTGGCCCGCGCGGGCATGTCGATCGACGACATCGACCTCGTCGAGATCAACGAAGCGTTCGCGGCGCAGGTGCTGCCCTCGGCGCGCGACCTGGGGATCGACGAGGAGAAGCTCAACGTCAACGGTGGCGCCATCGCGCTCGGTCACCCGTTCGGCATGACGGGCGCCCGCATCACCACCACGCTGCTCAACGGGCTGCGCACGCACGACAAGACCATCGGCCTGGAGACGATGTGCGTCGGCGGCGGGCAGGGCATGGCGATGGTGCTCGAGCGGCTCAGCTAGCGCGCGCACGCCCCGCACACTGCGACGGCCCGGCACCCCCCGCTCCAGAAGGGTGTCGGGCCGTCGGGCAGCTGCGCGTTAGTTGCGCAGATAGCTCAGCAGATTCAGGATCTCGATGTAGAGCCACACCAGGGTGGTCATCAGCCCGAAGGCGATGTACCACGCGAGGCTCGCCGGGGCCCCGCCCCGGATGGCCTGGTCGGCCTGGTCGAAGTCGAGCAGCAGGCTGAAGGCCGCCACGCCGATGATGACGAGGCTGAAGATGATGGCGAGCGGACCGCCGTCGCGGAGCCCGGTGTTGATGCCGAACAGGCTCATCACCAGGTTGAACAGCAACAGCACGATGATGCCGACCATGGCGCCGAGGATCCACTTGGTGAACCGCGGAGTGACCCGCACGGCGCCGGTCTTGTAGACGACCAGCATGCCGATGAGCACCCCGAAGGTGCCGATGATGGCCTGCAGCGCGATGCCCGGGTAGATGTTGTTCAGCAGCCCGGAGATGCCGCCGAGGGCCACACCCATCGCAGCCGAATAGAGCAGAACGAGCGGCGCCTTGGCCAGGTGCGGCTTGAAGATCAGCACCAGCGAGACGACGAAGCCCACCAGGAAGGCAGGCAGCGCGAGCCCGTACAGGCCGGACATGACGGTGAGCGCGCCCGCCACGATCGCCGTGCCCGTGGTGATGGCGGTCCTGAGGACGATGTCGTCGACCGTGAGCGGGCGCTCGGCGACGTTCGCGCGCCCCATGTCGACGGGCCCGGGCTGTGCGCCGGCCCCGGCGGCCCCCATCCCGGCCGCTTGGCCGAACGTGGCGTACCCCTGGCCGCCCTGCGGCAGGTTGCGGAACGCCGGATTGCTGCTGCTGCGCACCTGATCCTCCTCGTCGAACCTCTGAACAACCCATCCAACGCGCGAGCGAGCCGGGTCGTTCCCGGCAGGGTAAAGGAGTTTTTACGCTCGCCGCCACCCACGCGGTGCGATCATGCCGCAGCCCGCCCGGGCGGATCGAGTGCTATGCCCGCTTCCTCCAACTGGGCTTCGGTGAGCAGGCGGGCGAAGGGCCGATCGGCCTCGGTGGCGCCGTCGAGCGGGGCGGCGACACCGACGATGCCGCACGCCTGCAGGAGCGTCTGGTCGTAGGCCGAGAGCAGGGCGAGGTGGCGCACCTGCGTGGGGTGCTTGCCGCGGACCTCGCGGCGCAACCTGCGGAGGTTGCCGACGACGCTCTCCAACGTCGGCCCCGTCGGGCGGCGGCGCTGGAGGCGAAGATCGAGGACGTGGCCGATCGCAGGGGGGAGCCACCGGACGGCCGACCACACCATCAGCGTGGGAGTGGCGGCGACCAGCACGTAGATCAGCAGCTCGAGAACGACCGAGCCGTCTCCCGGCACGTCCTCAGGATACGCTCCGGCCACCCGGCCACGTCACGGGGTTTAGCCGCCCACCTCGCCGGAAACGCCCCATCCATGTGGGCCTTCTTCTCCCGACGGCTGCGGATGTGGCTGTTCCTCGCGATCGGCGTTCCGGTGCTGGCCTGGCTGCTCGGCCGGATCGGTGACGTCATCGAGCACCGCAGTGGTCCCAACGGCACGAGCCGGAGCCTCCAGAAGGCGCGGGGGTGGCTGCGCCGCCGCAGCACCGGACCGCTCGCCGGGCGCCGCTAGGCCGTGGAGGAGCAGGTCGGCGAGGTGGCGGTAGGCCTCCGCGTCGGCCAGCCCGGTGGCGTCGGCCAGCTCGCGCTGCTGGATGCGCACGGTCGTCGCGCTCACGACGTCGCCGACGAACGCCGCGTGCACCGCGCGGAACTCCCCCGCCGCGACGCCCGCGTCCACCAGCTCGCTGACCCGCCGGGCCGCGGCCCGGGTGTTGCGCGCGTAGACCTCGGCGGCGGGCGTGAAACCCGCCACGTCGGCGAGGAACTCGGGGGAGGCCGGGGCCAGCTCGGTCGCCACCGCGTGCAGGTACGTCGCCACCTTCGCGGCCGCGCCTGACGCGTCCGCCACGGCGGCTTCGACCCGCTCCGTTGCGCCGCGGAAGAAGTGCACGACGGCCGCCCTGACCAGCTGTTCCTTGCTCCCGGCCAACGCGTAGAGCGTGCGCTTGGAGCAGCGGAGCCGGGCGGCGAGCTCGTCGAGGGTCAGCGCGCTGAAGCCCTCGGCCAGCAGCAGCGCGACGAGGCCGTCGAAGAGCTCGGCCCGGCGGGTGCGGGTGCGCGACACCTGGCCAGCCTAGCGGACACCCTCTACCCTTAGCGGTACTCAAGTACCTTTGAAAGTACCGTTTGGAGTGAGGATGGCCGTCGACCGGCTGCTGCCGACCGCGGAGGCCCGCGACCTGCTCGCGCTCGTCCGCGACATCGCCGACAAGGAGCTCGCGCCGCGGGTCGAGGAGCACGAGCGCACCGAGACCTACCCCGAGGGCCTGTTCGGCACGCTCGGCGCGGCGGGCCTGCTCGGGCTGCCCTACCCGGAGGAGTGGGGCGGGGGCGGCCAGCCCTACGAGGTGTACCTGCAGGTGCTGGAGGAGTTGGCGAGCCGGTGGGCCGCGGTCGCCGTAGCGGTGAGCGTGCAGGCCCTCGCGTGCCACCCGGTCGCCGCCTTCGGCACGCCCGAGCAGCAGGCCCGCTGGCTGCCGCCGCTGCTCGAGGGCAGGCTGCTCGCGGGCTACTCGCTGTCCGAGCCGCAGGCCGGGTCGGACGCCGCCGCCCTCGCCTGCAAGGCCGAGCGCACCGACGACGGCTACCGGATCACCGGCACCAAGGCCTGGATCACCCACGGCGGCAAGGTCGACCTGTACGCGCTCTTCGCCCGCACCGGGGCGGGCAGCGGCGGGGTCTCGTGCTTCCTCGCGCCCGGCCACGTGGAGGGCCTCTCGTTCGGCAAGCCGGAGCAGAAGATGGGGCTGCACGCGATCCCGACGGTCACCGCGCACTGGGACGGCGCGGTGATCGACGCCGACCGGCTCGTCGGCCGCGAGGGCCAGGGCCTGCAGATCGCCTTCAGCGCGCTCGACTCGGGCAGGCTGGGCATCGCCGCCGTGGCCACCGGCATCGCGCAGGCCGCCCTGGACGCGGCCGTCGGCTACGCCCACGAGCGCACGGCGTTCGGCCGGGCGATCATCGACCACGACGGGCTGGGGTTCCTGCTCGCCGACATGGCCGCGGCCGTCGACGCCGCGCGCGCCACCTACCTCGACGCCGCCCGCCGTCGCGACGCGGGCATGCCCTACAGCAGGCAGGCCTCGGTGGCGAAGCTCGTCGCGTCCGACGCGGCCATGAAGGTGACGACCGACGCCGTGCAGGTGTTCGGCGGCTACGGCTACACCCGCGACTTCGCGGTCGAGCGCTACATGCGCGAGGCCAAGATCACCCAGATCTTCGAGGGCACGAACCAGATCCAGCGGCTCGTCATCAGCCGGGGGCTAGGCCGTGCTTGAGAAGTCACGATCGTGGGCCTTCGTGATCCAGATCGAGCCTGGCAAGGCGCCGTCCCGGCCTCGTACCGGGTGTACTCGGCCGCGGGCGGCA
The DNA here is from genome assembly GCA_036265695.1 of Pseudonocardia sp. Lineage (GTDB taxonomy): Bacteria > Actinomycetota > Actinomycetes > Mycobacteriales > Pseudonocardiaceae > Pseudonocardia. The sequence continues at coordinate 9,309 of DATAOO010000098.1, forward strand.
ACGCCGCCAGGCGCGATATGGGCACGGAGACCGCGATCAGGGACTTCTCGAGTGCGCTCCTAGGCACCGATGAGTTCGCCGCTCCGGCCCGGTCTACCTTCCGTGGAGGACGACGACGCGCCCGTTCCGACGCGTCCCGGACCTGCCTTCCGGCGGCGCACCGTGACCATCCCCGCCCAGGAGACCGTGCCCTACGTGGCCGAACACTGGCGGGGCGCCATCGTGACGATCCAACGCGGGTCGGTCGACCTCTGCTGCGTGCGCGGCGGTCGCCGTCGGTTCGCCGAGGGGGCGATCCTGTTCATGGACGGCCTCGCGTTGGAGTCGCTCCACAACCCCGGTGTGGACGACGTCGTGCTGGTCGCGGTGTCGCGGAGGTAACGCCACGCCCGGCTTTGCGATCACCCAAGCAGCACCAGCCGCTCCCCGGGGATCAGATGACCGAGAACTCGACCGCAGGCCTCACCATGCTCGACGCCGAACGCGCGGTCGTCGTCACCGGTGACGCGCACCTCCAGCACGTGCTGCGCGACCACCCGAACCCAGTCGCGATCGAGCTCGTGCCCGTCGGTCCGCGGCTGGAGGCGCGGCTCGACGGGGAGCGGGTCGGCGAGCTCTCGGCCCTGATGTCGCTGCGCTACGCGCCGACCGTGGACGGCGTGCTGCGCCGCGGCGAGCGGCCCGGCTGCGTCGGGCGGATCATCCGGGGCAAGCACGGCGTCGACGTGGAGCTCCGGCTGCCCGCCGTCAACGCCGCGGGCGGCCCGCCCACCGAGCAGCTGCCCGTCGTCGTGGCCACCCGGCGGCGCGGCCGCAGCCGCACGCCGCTGTGGGTGGGCGTCGGCATCGTGGCGTTGCTGGTCGTGATCGGCGGCGTGTTGGGCCTCACCCGGGTGAGCGCGCCGCCCGCCGCG
>DATAOO010000099.1:0-10244 GCA_036265695.1 Pseudonocardia sp.
GGCCCAGCGCAGGTGGAACACGTCGTGCACGCTCACCGGCGTGCCCGCCGCCACCAGCGGGAAGAGGTGCGCGAGGTACCAGCGGGCGAACCGGCGGCCGTGGTCGGCGTCCACGAAGAGGTAGCCGAGGTCCCGCGGCACCAAGGCGAGGTTGGCGGCCACGTCGCCCGGTACGAACGTCCACCGGCCGTCGGCGAGGTCGGCGGGCACGGTGCGCAGCACGGCGTCCACCTGGTCGAACGAGTGCAGGTGCCCGTGGCCGTTGTCGCGCAGGGCGCGCAGGATCCAGGTGGTCGACCAGCCCTGGAAGGTGCCGAGCTCCATCACCGCGTCCGGGCGGTGGTCGCGTAGGGCCAGGTAGGTGAGCTCGGCCTCCACGTCGTCGAGCTGCGGGATCACGCGCGTCGCGGCGAGGAAGGCCCGCTGCTCCTCGATCACCGCGCGCAGGTCGTCGCCGTAGGTGCGGTAGAGGCGGGTGGCGTGCGCGAGGTCCACGCTCCGCAGGCTACGAGCCGCCCACCGGCACGCTGACAGGCACCATGTATTTCCCGACGGCAGCCGTCCCTCTTCCCCGAAGGTGGAGGAACGAGGTGACGGCGTGGGTGGCTGGGCGCGATGGCTGCTCCTGCCGATCCTCCTGCCGTTGACGGGGGCGGCGGCCGGTCCGCCTGTCACCACCGACCCCCTCGACGTCCGGCCCGGCGCGCCGGTGACCATCGCAGGCCAGTTGTTCGGCCAATGCCGGGAGCAGGTCGTCGCGTTCCGCCCGGCGACGACGATTCCACCCCGCCCCGTTCAGATCCGGGTGATCTGGGACGGCGGTCGCGTCCTCGGCCTGGCCGACCTCGGGCCCGCCGCGGACTTCAGCGCGGTGGTCACAGTCCCGCCGGACGCGACGCCGGGTCGGCACACCGTCACGGCATCCTGCCCGCGGGTGCCTCCGCCGGGCACCGTCAACGGCTCGGTCGTGCTGACCGTGCTGCCGCCGCAGGAAACGGCGAGCCCGACACCCAACCCGCCACGCGACCCGACGGCCGATCCGACACCAGGTCCGACGTCAGGTCCGACGTCAGGTCCGACGGCGGTCCCCCAGCCCAACCCAGCCCAGCGAACCGACCTCGTGCTCACCGGGCTCTCGACCACGGCCGCCGTCGCCCTGCTCGTGTTCGTGATCGCGGGATACCGCTCCCGCCGAGCTGGGTCGCCCGCAGCGGGCATCAACGCCGTTCCCGTGCCCGGCGTGACCCGCCCCGCACGGGTGCAGGACCTGCCCGGCGTCGCCGTGTCCGCTCGTGTCGTGGCCCGGACGGAGCCCCGGGTGCGCTGCACCGATGTCGATCGGAGGCCCTCGTGACCGTCACCGTCCCGTCCACCGTCGGCGACCTCCTGCGTGACACCCTCGATCGCGACGCCGTCGCCGCCGCGCTTCCGACGGTGTCGGGACCACTCGAGGAACTGCTGCTCACGCGGGTCCTCGCCGCTGTCGATGCGGTGCTCGACGTCGACCTGGCCTGCGTACTACTCGACGGCTGGAAGACCTACGGCGCGCTCGTCGAGGCCGCACGCCGCACGCAGGAGCCGCCCGCCGCGTCGGAGACGGTCCCGCTCCACCACCAGGAGTTGACCTGGACGTCGCATCCCTCGGTGGAGATCTTCGTCAACGGCAAGAAGGTGGCGACGCTGGCTTTCGACCTGACGGTCACGGCCGACGTCGCCGGGGTCTCGGCCGAGGTCCGCGGCGGCAGGCTGGTCGGACTGCGCGGCGGTGACGTGGGCATCAAGGCCACGCTGGCGATGGCAGGCCGCACACTCGCGGAGCGCGAGGCGCCGTTCCCGCTCGGCGTGAGCGTCCCCCTCGGCCGCGGGTTCCCGCTGCTTCCCGGGCGTCGACCCGGACGGTCGACGCCTCGGCGGCTCCGCAGCCTCATGATCGGGGCCGCGGTGGTGCTGCTGGCCGCACTGGTGTCGATCGGGGTCGTAGCCGTGGGAGCCTTCGGCTCCACACCGGAGCGGGCGCAGCCGCCCGCCCAGATCAGCGGCGCTGTGAAGCAGGGCGAGACGCGCAACGTGCGCGCCGGCCCGTCCAACGGCGCGAGGGTGATCGCGACGGTGCGTTCCGGCGATCCGGTGGTGGTCCGATGCACCACCGCGAGCGGATGGATGCGGCTCGTCTCCCCGCACCCGGACGCGTACGTCTACCGCAGCGGTCTCACGCTCGACGCCGAGCCGCCGACCTGCGCGTGATCGGTGATGCCGACCACAGGCAGCTGAGAGAGGCGGGTCTCCCATTGAGACGGCTACCGCCACGACCCCACGCCACACTGCGTGGATGCTCACCATGCGGGTGATCCGCCTCGTCCTGCACGCCCAGACCCGGCAGCCGGTGCTGGTGCTCGGCGAGGCCGAGGGCAAGCGGTGCCTGCCCGTGTTCCTCCGCCAGCCGCAGGCCGACGTCATCGCGATCGGCCCGCGCGGCGAACAAGACCCGTTGCTCCCGCAGGATGTGTTGATCCCCATCCTGCGGGGGCTCGGCCACACCCTCGACGGCGCCGAGATCACCGGCCTCACCGACGGCGTGTTCAGCGCCGAGCTGGTCTTCGACGGCGACAAGCGCATCCCGGTGCTGCCGAGCGACGCGCTGGCCGTCGCGGTGCGGGAACGGCTGCCGATCGCCGTGGCCGACACGATCCTCGACGAGGTCGGCCAGCCGGTGGAGGACCTGTTCCCGGACGGCACCGACGCCCCGCCCGAGCAGCAGCTGGAGGAGTTCCGCTCGTTCCTGGACGAGGTGTCACCCGACGACTTCAGCACTCCGCCGGAGCGCTGAGCGCTGCTTGCGGGGCGACCTTCCGCGCTGATCGCACCACCGCCGCCCCGGCCACGGCGGCGACGAGGCACGCCACCCCGCCCAGCACCAGGCCCGCCCGGCCGCCGAACCACTCGACGACCACCCCCGCGATCGGCCCGCCGATCGGCGTCGACCCCAGGAACGCCACCGCCCAGAGCGCCATCACCCGGCCGCGCATCTGGGGGTCGGCGGCGAGCTGGAGCGTGCTGTTGCCGGTCGAGAGGAACGCCACGCTGGACGCCCCGACCAGCGCCATCCCGACGAGCGCCCACGGCAGGGTCGGCGCCGCCGCGGTGCCCAGCATCGCCAGCCCGAACAGGCCCGACGCCACCACGAGCGCGGGCATGCCGGTGCGCCCCCACCCGGCCACGTAGAGGCCGCCGACCACCGCGCCGAGGCCCATCGCCGCGGTGAGGAAGCCGTAGGTGCGCGCGTCGCCCGCGAACGTCTCCTGCGCCACGACCGGCAGCACCACCTGGAACTCGTAGGCCAGGCAACCGACGAGCGCCATCATCAGCAGCGGCACGGCGAGCGCGGGGGTGCGCCGCACGTACGCGAAGCCCTCGCGGAGCTGCCCGGGCGCGCGGGGTGCGGGCTCCGAGGGCTGCAGCGCCGCCGTGTCCAGCCGCATGAGCGAGACGACCACCGCGACGAAGCTCGCCGCGTTGAGCAGGAAGCACAGCGCGATGCCGCCCAGGCTGATCACGATGCCCGCGATCGCCGGGCCCACCACCCGGGCGACGTTGACCATCACGGAGTTGAGGCTGACGGCATTGCGCAGCTCGTCGGGGCCGACCATCTCCAGCACGAACGACTGCCGCGCCGGGTTCTCGAAGCAGTTGTCGATCCCGAGCAGCAGGGCCAGCACGTAGACCTGCCAGAGCGTGATGAGGCCGGTGATCGTCAGCAGGCCGAGCGCCAGCGCGAGCACCCCCATCGCGGCCTGCAGGCCGATCATGAGGCGGCGCTTGTCCATGCGGTCGGCGACGACGCCCGCGTAGGGGCCGAGCACGAGCGTCGGCAGGGTCTGGAGGGCGATCACGGCGCCGAGCGCGGCGGCCGAGCCGGTGAGCTCGAGCACCAGCCAGGACTGGGCGATCATCTGCATCCAGGTGCCCGCGAGCGAGATCGCCTGGCCGCGGGTGTAGCGGCGGTAGTTCGGGTTGGCGAGTGCCGAGAAGGTCTGGCGGCCGAAGTCGGAGAGCGTGGTCAAACGGGGTCCTTCTGGGGTTGTGCAGTGAGGAGCGCCGTTGCGAGCGCTTCGAGGTGGGGCAGAGCGTTGAGGAGGCCGTCGGCGTGCCCGGCCGGGAGCGCGGCGAGGTGCTCGGCCAGCAGCCGGGTGCGTTCCTCGCGCACGTGGCGCTGCAGCTCCCGGCCGGCGGTGGTCGGCTCGACGAGGGCGGCGCGCCGGTCGTCCGGATCGGGGCGCCGGTGCAGCAGCCCGGCGTCCTCGAGCTTGCCGACGATGCGCGACATCATCGTGGGGTTGATGCCCTCGAACTCGGCCAGCTCGGTGATCCGCAGCGGGCCGAGCCGGGCCGCCGTGGCCAGCACGGAGGCCTGGGTGCCGGTGATGGTGTGCCCACGCGACTGCCGGTCGAGCACCCGCGTGATGCGGGCGAGGGCGATGCGCAGCCGGGCGACGTCCTCGGCGTCGATGTCCGCCACGGTCACCCCCTGGAATAGTTGCCTATTAGCAAGCATATAACTCGGCACGGCATACCGCAAAGTGTGGAAGTTGAGGCCGGGCCCGGCCGCTCGCAGGCGCGGGCGCGCTGTTCTTCGACGACGGTGGTCAGCTCTTGATCGTGGAGCCGATCTACAAGTCGACGTGGGAGATCCCCGGCGGCGCCGTCGAGCACGGCGAGACCCCGTACGCCGCCTGCGTCCGGGAGCTCCGCGCGGCCCCCCGCGGTTCATGACCGCCGCTGCGACGCTTCCGCAGCCAACCGGCGATCACGCCGGCCGCGCTCCCGGCCGTTCGACCAACGACCCGAGGAGTCAGAAGCGGCCGCCGCCGCCGCGTCGCCCGCCGCCCGAGCCGCCGAAGCCGCCCGACGAGCCCCCGCCGAAGCCGCCCCCGAAGCCGCCGCCCCGGCCGTAGCCGCCGCTGTACCCACCGCCGCGACCGCCGGAGAACCCGCCCGCCAGGATCCCGCCGAGGACGAGGCCGCCCAGCTCGCCCGCGAGCCCGCCACCGGTGGCCCCGCCCCCGCCCGACGACCAGCGGGACACGTCAGACCGGGCCAGCTCGAGCGACTGGCGGGCCAGCGCGTCGGCCGCTTGGGCCTCGGCGAGAGCGGCGGCGGGGTTGATGCCGGGCACCTGGGCCTGGGCCAGGTGTCGCTGCGCCTCGGCCAGCCGCGTGCGGGCGTCGGTGCCGACGGCGCCGCGCCTGCTCGCGATGAAGTCCTCGGCCGCCGCCACGGCCGGGCGCGCGGTGAGCAACGCCTGGTCGCGCGCGGTGGCGGCACGGCGGCTCGCGGCCTGGGCGTCGCGAGCGGTGACGAGGCCCCGGTCGAGCGCGGTGTCGGCCTCGTCGATCAGCCGCAGCGCCGCCATCGGGTCGGGGGGCGTGGCGCTCTGGGCGGCCGTCGCCGAGGCCAGCGCGGACTCGGCGCGGGCGACCAGCCCCGAGAGCTCGCCCGAGGCCCCGCCCGACTCGCCCGCCGCGAGCAGCGCGCGGGCTTCGGCGATGTCCTGTTCGGTCTCGGCGCGGGCGGTGGCGATGCGTTCACCGGCGGCCGCGAGGTCGGTGCCGAGGCGGCCGATGCCGTCGAGCAGCGCCTCGGCCTGGGTCATCGCCTGCTCGGCCGCCCGCCCCGCGACGACCGCCGCGCTCCGCCCACTCCGTTCCCCGCCTTCGGCCGCCACCGGATCGGCTGCCGCGACCGCGCCATCACCCGCACGCTCGTCAGGCGCCGCCGGTGGCCGGGTCGCGCCATCAGCCGCAGGCCGCCCAGCGGCCTCGGAGGTCGCGAGGGCCTTGTGAGCCTCGGCCAGCTCCGCCGCGGCGCCGGTGAGGAGGCTGCGGGCCTGGTCGAGGTTGCCCGCGGCGGGCTCCCAGGACCCCGGCGCGTACTGCTTCTGCAGCGCCGCCCACCGGGCCTCCGCGACGGGCAGGCGGGAGTTCGTCGCGTCCAGCCGCGCGGCCAGACCCGCGAGGTACTCCGGCGCCGTCGCCTCCAGGTTGCGGAGCTGGTCGAACGCCGCCACCTGCGCGTCGAGGCGCTCGTCGGCCGACCGGCACACCGTGATGATCTCGGCCAGCATGCGACGCTTGGTCGGCTCGTCCTCGGGGATATCGTCGTCGAGCTGCTGGCGCAACGTGAACCCGCGCAGCATCTCACCGCGCGCCGCGTCGAGCGCCGCGGCGAACTCCGCCACGGCGGCGTCGCCGAAGTGCGCCCGCGCCGCCGACAGCTCCACCTCGGACCGCCGGACGGCGTCGTCGACGTCGAGGAGCGCCTGGCTGCCGCGGTAGGCGAGGTCGTCGGTCTTGACGTCGGCGAACTCGCCCGTCTCGGGCGCCGGGGCGTCGGCCGGTGCCGCCGCCTTGGCCCGACGACGGCGCCGCACCAGCAGGTAGCCCCCGATCCCGGCCACCGCCACACCGCCGACGACCAGCCCGCCGACCCCGATCCCACCCCCACCGGACGACGCGGGCCCGCCGGAGCGCAAGCCGTCGGCCAGCCCGACCGCCGCGCCCGCCCAGTCGTTCGCCACGAGACGCGGCTCGACGTCCTTGTCGGCGATCGCGTCGGTGGTCTGCTGGCTCAGCGGGAAGTCCTGCGCGTACGAGACGTAGTACGCCCGGTCCTGCGTGGCCACCGCGAGCAGCACGTCGGTGCGCCCGAGCTGCGAGAGCGTGCCTGCGCGGTCGGCCCACGCCTGCGGCTGCGCCCCGTCGAACGAGCGCACGTAGACGACGAAGAGGTCGTAGCCCCGCTCCGCGCGCAGCCCGTCGACCGCCTGCTGCACGGCGGCCTTCCCGGCCGGGTCGAGCACGCCTGCCCGGTCGGTGACCCGGTCGGCCAACCGGAACGGCGCGTCGGCGATCGCCACCCCGGCACCGGTGAGGAGGAGGAGCGCGACAACCACACACAATCGGACGAGACGCACGGCGCCCATCGTGCCCGGTAGTTCAGCCTCCGAGCACGTCGGCATGCCCGTTGCGGCGGCACCAACTGATCAGATACCGGGAGTGCTCGCCACACCACCGGTACACGGTCTGCGTCGTGAGCGGCAGATCGTCGGCGTGCTCGGAGCGCTCGCGGATCAGCGGGCCGAGGTACTTCTCGGCCACCTTCACCGCGGTGTTGCGCGAGCACTTGGCCGCGGCGGCGAGGGTGTCGTGGTTGGCCGCGCGCCCCGCCGCGATCGCGCCCGCCATCCGCGCGGCCGTCTCGCCGCGCCGTCCGCCGACGAACCACTGGTGGATCGTCGGCTGCACCGCGGGCGGCTCCGTGCGCAGGTAACGACCCGCCGCCACCTCGCGCACCGCCCCCGCGATTGCGGCCACGCCGCCTGCCTTGGGCACGGTGCCCGCCACCCCGTCCCTGGTCACGGCCTCGTCGAGGTGGTCGCGCTCGGCGTTGTGGCCCTGCAGCGCGAACAGGACGGGGGCGGGCCTGCCCAGCCGCTGCACGATGTCGAGCACGTCCAGCCCGTCGAACGCGAACTCCAGGTCGACGTGCTGCCAGGTGAGGTCGGTGAGGACGACGTCGTAGCGCAGGTGGTCGGCGATCGCGGACCGCACGCCCGGCTCGTCCACGGCGACCGTCACCAACCCCGGCCCGAACGCCTCCCGGAACGCGGGCGCGACGATCCCGCCGAGCTGCGACGCGATCAACACCCGCACGCCGGGACCGTCCATGCCGCGATCCTGGCCGTGACCCCCCGTCGAGACAACATCTGGTACCGAACGTCACGGTCTGGCCCCGTTGTGGGCCAGGGTTGACCGGATCGGGTGTGATCATGGGGTGGTCCGGCACCAAGCGGGTACGGATGACCGCTCACAGTGCGGGGTCACTTCTGGTTGGGTAGCACGAGGGAGGGGACCCCTACGGCGGTGGTGGACGGCAACGTCCACCACCGCCGTGGTTTCTCCAGGTCAGTACCGGAAACGGAGCCCGGCCAGCACGTCGTCGATCTCCATGCCCGTCGCCGAGGTGGCGTCCGAGCGCCGCACGGCCAGGAACGCGCCCAGCACCTCCGGCCCGAGCGCTTCCGCGACCCGCGAGTCGCGCAGCGCCGCCTCCTGCTCACCCTGGTTGGCGGGCAGCGCGACGATGCCGTGCTGTTCGCGCTCGTCGTCGGTCCACGTGCCGGGGTCTTCCTGCACCGGCGGGGGCAGCTCCAGGTCGTCGGCGATGCCCGCGGCGCCCGCGGCGAGCACGGCGGCCAGCGCGAGGTACGGGTTGGCCGACGCGTCCGACGTCTTCAGCTCGACGTTCGCGTGCTCGGCCCCGAGCAGCGACGTGCCCGGGATGTAGCGGAGCGGCGCCTCCCGGTTCTCCACGCCCCAGAACGCGAACGCGCCCGCGAAGTAACCCGGCCGCATCCGTTCGAGCGAGCCGAGGCTGGGCGCGGTGACCGCGGCGACGGCGGCGAGGTCGCGCAGGATGCCCGCCACCCACGGGCCGGGCCCGTCGGCCAGCAGGTTCACGCCGTCGCGCCAGACGGAGGTGTGGATGTGCCAGCCGTTGCCCGCCATGGTGAGGGCGGGCAACGGCGCGAACGACAGCTGCAGGCCGTGGTGCTGCGCGGCCGCCCGCAGGGTCTGGCGGGCCAACAGCTGCCGGTCGGCCGCGGTGACCGGGTCGGCGGCGGCGATCGACAGCTCCACCTGCGCCGGGCCGTACTCGGCGTGGAGTTGGCCGAGCGGCAGGCCGTTGGCGGCGCAGTCGCGCAACACGTCGGCGACGAACGCGTCGATCGGCACGAGCGCGTGCGGGCTGTAGGCGGGGCCGGGGTGCCCCGGCTCGAAGTCCCCGGTGGTCACCGTGAACTCCATCTCGTACCCGACCTGGGCCGAGAGGCCCCGCTCGGCCAGCGCCGCGACCTGCCGTTCGAGTACCCCGCGCTGGTCGTAGGGCCACGGGCTGCCGTCGGCGGCGACCTGGCGGCCCGGCACCCAGGCCAGCGCGGGCTGCCCGGCGAGCGGCGTGAGCGCGTCGAGCACCGGCACGAGCCGGACGTCACCGGACGGCGTGGACAGCGGCTCGTGCTCGTAGGTGATGGCGTCGTGGCTGTCGAACACGGCGAACAGCGTGGTGATGCCGACGCCGACCTCCGCCACCTGCGGCAACGCCGCCACCGGCACGGTGCGCGAGCGCGGGATGCCGTTGTTGTCGGCCCAGTGGATCGTGACGCCTGCGACGCCGCGGGCGGCGAGATCGTCGGCGAGCTGCTGCACGTCGGTCATGGCGCTTGTGTTAGCAGCTCAGCTCCGATGACGCACGAGGAACCGCTGCAGTACGACGAAGACGAGCAAGAGAGCCCCGATGACGATCCGGGTCCACCACGAGCTGAGCGTGCCCTCGAACGAGATGAACGTCTGGATCAGGCCGAGGACCAGCACCCCGAGCACCGAACCGACCACCAGCCCGACGCCGCCGGAGAGCAGGGTGCCGCCGATGACGGTGGCGGCGATGGCGTCGAGCTCGGTGCCGACCGCGCTGCGGCTGTAGCCCGACAGCGAGTAGAAGGCGAAGAGCAGGCCGCTGATGGCCGAGCACAGCCCGCTGAGTGCGTAGACGGCGACCTTGGTGCGGCCGACGCGCAGCCCCATGAGGACCGCGGAGTGCTGGTTGCCGCCGATGGCGTAGACGGTCCGCCCGAAACGGGTGGCGTGCAGCAGGTACGCCCCGACCAGCACGACCAGCACCGCGACGACGACGGACGGGCTGACGTGGGTGTCGCCGGGCAGGGGGACGGTGCCCTGGGCGACCGCCGTGAACAGGGGGTCGCGGATGGGGATGGACTCGACGCTGATCACGTAGCAGAGCCCGCGGGCGAGGAACATCCCCGCCAGCGTGACCACAAACGGCTGCAGCTCCAGGTGGTGGATGACCAGCCCCATGACCAGCCCCAGCGCCCCGCCGATGAGCAGCACCAGGACCATGACCGGCACCGGGCTCCAGCCCGTGGCCAGCAGCTTCGCCGCGAGCACTCCGGACAGCGCCACCACCGACCCGACGCTCAGGTCGATGCCACCGGTGATGATCACGAAGGTCATGCCGACGGCCAGCACGATCAGGTAGGCGTTGTCGACGAACAGGTTGAGGAACACCTGCCCCGAGAGGAACCCGCGGTAGCGCACGCCGCCGATGATGAAGATGGCCACGAAGAGCACGGCCGTCACGGTGACGGGACCGTACTTCGGGCTCGTGAG
>DATAOO010000100.1:0-17347 GCA_036265695.1 Pseudonocardia sp.
GCGTCCGCTGCGCTGCCGCTCCAGCAGCGCCGTGAGGATCCCGAAGACGAGCAGCATGCCGCCGCCCCCGTAGTCGCCCACGAGGTTCAGCGGGGGCACCGGTGCCTCCCCGCGGCGTGCCATCGAGCGCAGGGCGCCCGTCACCGCGAGGTAGTTGATGTCGTGGCCCGCCTCGTCGGCCCGCGGGCCGTGCTGCCCCCAACCGGTCATGCGGCCGTAGACCAGCCCGGGGTTCTCCCCGAGGCAGCGGTCCGGGCCGAGGCCGAGGCGCTCCATCACGCCGGGCCGGAAGCCCTCGACCAGCACGTCCGCGCGCCGAACGAGGTCGAGGGCGGCCTCCCGGCCCGCCGCCGCCTTGAGGTCCACGCCGAGCGACGGGCGGCCGCGGGTGAGCGCGCCGGCCGCTGGGGCCGCGCCCGGCCGGTCGACGCGGAGCACGTCGGCGCCCGCGTCGGCCAGCAGCATCGCCGCGAAGGGCCCGGGGCCCAGGCCCGCGAACTCGACGACCCTCAGCCCCGCGAGGGGTCCGTCCACGGTCGCGCTCCTCATGCCGCGTAGGGGTCGCCGATGCTGCGGCCGCCGCAGACCACCAGCACCTGACCGGTCACGTAGGTCGCGGTGGCCAGGTAGGCCACGGCGCCCGCGACGTCCTCGGGTTCGCCCGCGCGCCCCACCGGGATCGCGTCGATGCTGCGGCGGCGCACCTCGGGCGGCAGGCCGTCGGTCATCGGGGTGGCGACGAAGCCGGGGGCGATCGCGTTGACCGTGATGCCCGCCCGGCCCAGCTCCAGGGCCAGCGACCGCGTCGCGCCGACGAGGCCGCCCTTGGCCGTCGAGTAGGCCGTCGAGCCGAACGTGCCCAGCCACGCCCGGGAGGCGAGGTTGACGACGCTGCCGCGGCCCCGCTGCGCCATCCCCGCGGCGGCCAGGCGGGTCAGCGCGAGCGGCCCCAGGAGGTTGATCTCCGTCAGCCTGCGGAACGCAGCCGGGTCGAGCATGCGGATCCGGGCGTCGCGCAGCACACCCGCGCAGTTGACGAGTACGTCCACGCCACCGAGCGCGTCGCAGCGGGCGATCGCCGCCCGCCGCGACACCGGGTCGGCCACGTCGAGCACGAGCGGGTGCACGCCCAGCTCGCGCGCTGCGTCCTCGGTCGCCGCCGGGTCGAGGTCGGCGAGCACGACGGTGGCGCCGTCGGCGGCCAGCCGGGCGCAGATGCCCCGCCCGATGCCGCCCGCGCCCCCGGTGACCAGTGCGAGTGGTCGCTTCACGGCCGCAGCCTCCCCAGGTCGGTGCCCGCGGTCAGGTAGGTCTCCTGACCGGTGACGGCCTCGCCGCCCGGCCCGAGCAGCCCGGCCAGCACCCCGGTGAGCGCGGGGACGGCGGGATCGGCGGCGTCGAGGGCGATGACGTTGACGGTGACCGCGTCGCGGGCGAGCTCGATGGCCAGGGTCCGTGCCATCGACAGCACCCCGTTGGTGACGGCCGACGCCGCCGCGCAGCCCGTGGCGGCCATCAGCGGCGCGTGCGGCAGCACGAACACGAGCCGCCCGCCACCGTGCAACCGGTCCAGCGCGTGCTGCACGTGGGCGAGCACCGCGTCCAGCGCGTCGCCGACGTCGGTGGCGAGGCGTTCGTCGGTGAGCGCGGCGAGCGGGGCGGGCTGGGGTACGGCGGGCACGACGATCGCCGCGGGCACGCCGACCGCCACGCCGTCGAGGGCGGCGCGGACCGCCGGGACGAGCGCGCCGTCACCGAGCACGCCGACGGTGTCTGTCGCGGCGGTCATCGCGCCATCACCACCGTGGTGACCGAGCCGCCGTCGGTGCCGTTCACCGTGCCGCCCTTGCAGTAGGCGAGTCCGGTGCGGGCGCCCTCCACCTGGCGCCCGCCCGCGGTGCCGCGCAGCTGCCAGGTCAGCTCGCACACCTGCGCGGCGCCGGTGGCGCCGACCGGGTGCCCGCGGGAGAGGAGGCCGCCGCTGGGGTTGACCGGCAGCCGTCCGCCGACCGAGGTGTGTCCGTCGGCGGTCCACGCCGCGCCTTGGCCGCGGGGGATCAGACCGAGACCCTCCATGCGCACGATCTCGGCGATGGTGAAGCAGTCGTGCATCTCGACCAGGTCGATCTCGTCGGGCCCCACGCCGGTGAGCTTCCAGGCCTCCTCGCCCGCGCGCCGGGACACGTCCTCGGCGTTGAGGTCGCCGGTGCCGGTGAGCACGCCGCCGCTGACCAGGCCGACGCCCAGCACACGCGGGGTCGGGCCGGTGATCCCCAGGCGGCGCAGGCCCGCCGGGCTCGCGAGCAGCACCGCGGCCGCGCCGTCGGAGATCGGACTGCAGTCGAGCAGGCCCAGCGGCTCGGCGATCGGCCGCGCGCCCAACACCTGCTCGAGGCTGACGGGCTTCTGGTACTGCGCGTAGGGGTTGTGCACGGAGTGCGCGTGGTTCTTCACCGCCACCGCGGCGATCTGCTCGCGGGTGGCGCCGTGGTCGGCGAGGTAGCGCCGCGCGCTCATCGCGTGGCCCGCCGCCATCACGTAGCCGACCGCGGCGTCGAGGTCGCCGGGGTCGGGGCGGACGCCGCCGGAGATCCGGTCGGTCATCTTCTCCACCCCGATCACCACCACGACGTCGTGCAGCCCCGCCGCGAGCGCGACCCACGCCTCGCGGACGGCCGTGGCCCCGCTGGCGCAGTAGTTCTCGTGGTTGGACACCGGCCTGCCGTCCAGCCCGAGCTGGGCGGCGATGCGCTGACCCGCGACCGGGCCGCCGAAGACGTGGCCGACGTAGAGGCCGTCGACGGCGGTCAGCGCGGCTCCGGCGTCGGCCAGCGCGGCGCGCGCGGCGCCGACCGCCATGCGCTCCAGGGTGACCTCGGCCGGGTACTTGCCGAAGCGGACCATGCCCACCCCGGCGACGTGGGCGGGGGCGAGGCTCATGCCGGGACCTCCCCTCGGGAAGGGCCGACGCGGAAGCGGTAGCCGAGCAGTGCGGCGCCGTCGGCGCCCGTGCCGAACGGGGCGAGCTCGAGGGTGACGGGCAGGTCGAGCGCCACGTCCTCGGGCGCCGCGCCGACCACGGTGGTGAGCAGGCGCACGTCGTCGTCGGGCAGGTCGACCTGGGCGAGCACGTAGGGCACGGCGACGCCGGGCGGCGCCTGGCGCACGACGGTGAAGGTCGCGATGCGGCCTTCCGTGCCGAGCTCGGCCTCCGCGAGGCCGTCGACGGCGCGGCACGACGGGCAGAACTCCCGGGCCGGGAAGGCGGTGGTGCCGCAGCTCCGGCAGCGCGAGCCGAGCAGGCGCGGGGGGTCGAGGCGTAGCAGGCCGTCGCGGAACGGGCGCCCGGCCGGGGCGTTCGCGGACAAGGGTTTCTCCTTCTGCCGGTCAGTCCGGGTGGACCGAGATGACGATCTTGCCGAGGTGTCGCCCGCTCTCCAGGTGCGCGAAGGCGGCGGGCGCCTCGTCGAAGCCGAAGACGCGGTCGACGACCGGGCGCAGCCCGGTCGCGGCGACGATGCGCACGACCTCCTGCAGCGCCACGCGGTCGCCGACGGAGACCGAGCGGACGGAGGCGGTAGCGCGCAGCAGGTCGAAGTAGTCGATACCCGCGCCGCCCGTGCCGAGGAATCCGACGAGGGTGATCTCGCCGCCGGACGCGACGGCGGCGAGCGACTGGGCGATCGTCGCCGGGCCGCCGACCTCCACCACCCGGTCGACGCCGCGCCCGCCCGTGAGCTCCCGGACGGTGCTGCCCCACCCCAGGTCCGACGCGTAGTCGACGACGGCGTCCGCGCCGAGCTCCCGCAGACGGGCGGCCTTCGCGGGGCTGGACGTCGTGGCGATCACCCGCGCGCCGACGGCGCGCCCGAGCTGGAGCGCGAAGACCGAGACCCCGCCGCTGCCGAGCGTGAGCACGGTGTGCCCGGCGCGCACCGGTGCCGGGCCGGACAGGGCGTTCCAGGCGGTGACGGCCGCGCAGGGCAGGGTGGCGGCCTCGACGGCGGACAGCCCGCGCGGCAGCGCGACCACCGCCTCCTGGGAGACGACCTTGTACTCGGTGAGCCAGCCGTCGCGGCCCACCCCGTAGCTGCGGGCGGCCTGCGCGGCGGGCAGCGGGCCGCCGAACCACCGCGGGTGGAACACACCCACCACGCGGTCGCCGACGGCCACGTCCTCGACGCCCTCGCCCACGGCGACCACCTCCGCGGCCGCGTCGCTCACCGGGATGAGGCCCTTCTCCGGCGGACGCGGGTAGGTGCCGTGCAGCATCGCGATGTCGCGGTGGTTGAGCGCCACCGCGAGCACCCGCAGCAGCAGCTCGCCCCGCTGCGGCGTGGGCAGGTCCTCCTCGTGGAGCCGCAGCGACTCCAGGCCCGTCAGGTCGTCGAAGCGGTAGGAGCGCATCACCCGCGCTCCTGGCCGTCGGGTCCGTACTCGACCAACGCCGCGTCCTCGGTGACGCGCCGGAAGCGGGCCGCGACCCGCTGCCCGCAGGCGGGGTCGGCGTCGCCCGCCCAGCTCGTGGTGAGCCGGGGCCCGCTGTCGAGCTTCACCTGGACCACGACGTAGGGCACGGGATCGCCCGCGAAGTAGCGGCGGTGGAAGCGGACCCAGGAGGTGACGACGCCGGTGCCGGCGTCGGTGTACCAGTCGACGTCCCGGGAGAGGTCCCGCGGGCACACCGGCCCGGCGGGCCAGAAGGCCTGCCCGCAGCGGCGGCAGCGCGGCAGCCGCAGCTCCCCGCGCAGGGCGCCGTCGAGGTGTTCGACGTCCTCCGGATAGCGGACGGGCAGCGGTCGGGTGTTGGGCACGGTGCTCACCTCCGGTCGGCCTGGAAGATCACGGAATCGCCGAACGGGGTGGCCCACTGCACGGTCGCGCAGCCCGCGACCTGCCGCTCCCCGGCCTCGCCACGCAGCTGCCGGGCGATCTCGACGACGTGGCCCCACCCGCACAGGTGCGCCTCCGACAGCAGGCCGCCCGCCGTGTTGACCGGCAGCGCGCCCCCGACCTCGATCCGGCCGTCCTGCACCCACGCGAGGCCCTCGCCCTCGGCGGCGAAACCGAACCGCTCGGCCACGAACACCACGTTGGGCGAGAACGCGTCGTAGACGGCGAGGCTGTCGACGTCCTGCGGCCCGGCGAGCCCGGCCATCGCGTAGACGGGGTGCCGCTCGACGCGGCGCCGGTCGCCCTGGCTGAACACGCCCAACCCGGGCGGGGCGAAGAGGAACTCGTCGGGGCCCGCGTGCAGCCCCTGCATCCCGGCGACGACCACCGGGGCGGTGCGCAGGTCGCGCGCCCGGCCCAACGCGGTGACGACGACGGCCGCGCCACCGTCGGACAGCAGCGCGAAGTCGGGGCGGCGCAGGGGTTCCACGACGTAGGGCTCGGCCAGGTAGTCGGCGTGCTCCAGCGGCTTCGCCATCTGCGCGTTCGGGTTCATGCGGGCGTGGCGGCGCAGCGCCATCGGCACGGCGGCGATGAGCTCCGGGTCATAGCCGTAGCGGTCGCAGTAGCGCCGCCACGCCATCGCGGCGCCGCCGCCCGGCGCGGTCATGCCGTAATGCGGCAGCTCGCCGTGCGAGCCCCCGCCCTGCCGCGCGCCCTCGACGTCGCCCGGACCGCCCGTCATCTCCTCGGCTCCGGAGAACCGCACCCCGGCCAGGCACACCGCCACCTCGGCCATCCCGGTCGCGACGGCCAGCACGGCGGACTGCAGCGCCGGGCCGATGAAGCGGCCGTGCGTCCAGGTCTGCAGGGCGGCGCGGACCGGGAGGCCGAACGCTTCGGCCATCCGGTCGTAGTCGGCGGCCAGCGGCGCGCCGACGTTGGTGAACAACCCGTCGACGTCGGACGGGACCAGCCCGGCGTCGTCGAGCGCCGTCGCCAGCGCCTCGGCGGCGAGGTCCAGGGGGCTGCGGCCGGAGCGGCGGGCGAGCGCGGTGATCCCGACGCCCGCGATCGCGACCTGGCGGATCGGTGGGAGCGGCATCTACCGGCCCTCCTCGGCGTCGAACTCGGCGGCCACGAACTCGGCGGCCTCGAACCGCTCGCGCAACAGGCGGCGGCTGACCTTGCCGGTGTCGGTCATCGGGACGGCGTCGTCGGTGAGCACCAGGAACCGGGTCGGCACCTTGTAGCGCGCCGCGCGCGCCCGGACGTGGCTCGTGATCCGCTCGGTCAGCCCCGCCGTATCCGCCCCGGGCCGGGGCACGAGCGCGCACGCCATCCGCTCGTCGCCGCCCGCGTCGGTCATGCCGACCACGAAGACCTCGTCGACGTCGGCGTGCTCGATGATGATCTTCTCGACCTCGGACGGCGCGATGCGGATCCCGTTGATCTTCATCAGCTCGCTCCAACGGCCGACGTAGCTCATCCGGCCCTCGGCGTCGACGCCGGCGAGGTCCCCGGTGCGGAACCAGCCGTCGGCGGTGAAGGCCTCGGCGTTCTGCTCGGGGGAGTCGAGGTAGCCCTCGGTGACGGCGCCGCGGATCTCCAGTTGGCCCGCGACGTCCGGCGGGCACGGCACGCCCTGATCGTCGACCACCCGCAGCTGCTGCGTCGGCAGCGCGCGGCCCTGCGTGCGGATCCGGACCTCGAGCGGGTCGTCGGCGTCGGTCGTCGCGACGAACCCGTACCCCTCGGTGATCCCGTAGGCGGAACAGCCGTCGGTGAGCCCGAGCTTCTCGTAGGCCAACCGGTTGCCCTCGCCCATCAGCCCGAGCACGCCCGTGCGCAGCGATGAGATGTCGTAACGGCCGAAGGCGTCGGACGAGGTGAGCGCCCGGGTGGTGGGGGTGAGCCCGTAGTACACGGTGCAGCGTTCGCGCTCGATCATCGCCAGCGCGGCCTCCGGGTCGACGCGCTCCTGCAGGCACAGCGTGACGCCGTGGGTCAGCGCGACCGGGAACGCGTTCTCGCAGCCGAAGCCGAAGAAGAAGGGCGCGGCGATCCAGAGCCGGTCGCCGAGGCGCAGCCGCATCCGCCGCCCGACCGCGCGGCCGTTGGCCAGCAGCAGGCCCTGGCGGACCGGCACCGGCTTGGGCAGCGCGGTGCTGCCGCTAGTGAAGAGGATGAACGCCAGGTCCGCCGGGCCCGCGGTGGCCGCGGGCGGGGTCCCGGTGGGCAGCGCGGGGGGCAGCGCGGCGTCGGCGGGCCACACGAGCGCGCCGAGGTAGCCGTCGCTGCGGCTCCCCGTGTCGCCGTACGCTCCGCCGTATTCCTCGCCGTAGCCCGCCTCGCGCAGGTCGTCGAGGACGTCGCGGCCGAAGATCGTGCCCGCGGTGACCACCAGGCGCAGCCCCACGGTCTGCGCCACGTGCTTCAGCTCGGTGGAGCGGTACCACGTGTTGATCGGTACGACCGTCAGCCCCGCCCGGTGCGCGCCGAGCGACGTGACGATCCAGCGCAGCCCGTTGGGCAGCTGGAGGCCGATGCGGTCGCCGGGGCGCAGCCCCGCCGCGGCCAGTGCCCCGGCCAGCGCGTCGGCGCGGGCGGCCAGCTCGGCGAAGGTCACGCGACCCTCGGGGGCGACGACGGCCTCGAGGTCGCCGTTCCGGCGGGCCAGCGCCGCGAGCGCGGCGGGGAAGGTCTCAGACGTGTCCATGTGCTTCCTCTCCGGTCGGTGCCGGTGCTCAGTCGGCGAGCGCCTCGGCGCGGGAGTCGGACGGCGCGGATTCGTTGACGGTGACCGTGTCGTCGACGAGATCGCGTCCGCGGGTCTCGGGGAGCAGGAGCGTGGACAGGGCGCTGACCACGCCCGGGAGGGCGATCATGCAGCCCAGCGCGGTGCTGCCGTACGCGGCGAGCACCCACGCCGCGACGATCGGCGCCATCGCGCCGCCGAGGATCGCGGAGAGGTTGTAGCAGGCGCTGGCCCCGGTGTAGCGGTGCCGCACGGCGAACATCTCCGACAGCAGCGGGCCGACGGCGCCCCAGATGATCCCGAGCACCACGACGGCCAGGGACAGGCCGACGCCGAACGCCGCGGTGGTCCCGATGTCGATGATCGGGAACAGCGCCAGCCCGACCGCGACCAGCGCGACGTTGCCCACCAGCACCACGCGCTTGCGGCCGTAGCGGTCCGAGGCGAGGCCGCCCGCCACGATCGCCGCGGCGAAGAACAGGCCGCTGACCACGCCCATCGCCAGCACCGCGACCCGGGAGAGGCCGGGGCCGGACTGGGTGTTGGTGCCGTAGCTGGTGAGGAACGCGGTCGCGATGTAGAAGAGCGTGAAGAAGGCGGTGAGCGCCAGCGTCCCGACCACGACCTCGCGGGCCTGCTCGCGCAGCACCGACACGAAGGGCAGGCTGCGGTCGCGCACCGGCTCGATCCGCGACGCGGCCTTGAACACCGGCGTCTCCTCGATCCGCAGGCGCATGTAGAGCCCGACGACGACGAGCACGAGGCTGAGCAGGAACGGCACCCGCCAGCCGAAGGACAGGAAGCGCGCGTCGGTGTCGCCGAGGGTCAGGCTCGTGAGGAGGAATGTCGCGCTGGTGAGGGTGAAGGCGATCGGCGGCCCGAGCTGCGGGTAGATCGCGTACGCGCCGCGCTGGGCGCGCGGGGAGTACTCGGTGGCCAGCAGCACCGCGCCCGCCCACTCGCCGCCCACCGCGAAGCCCTGCACCACGCGCAGCAGCACCAGCAGGATCGGGGCGGCGACGCCGATGGTCGCGGCGGTCGGGAGCAGCCCGACGAAAAGGGTGCTGAGCCCCATCATCAACAGTGTGATCGTGAGGGTGCGTTTGCGCCCGATCCGGTCGCCGAAGTGGCCGAAGACGATGCCGCCCAGCGGTCGCGCCAGGAAGGCGACGCCGAAGCTGGCGAACGAGGCCACCAGGCCCGCGGTCGACCCGAGCGCCGGGAAGAACAGCTTCGGGAAGACGAGTGCTGCGGCGGTGCCGTAGATCAGGAAGTCGTAGAACTCGATCGCGGTGCCGATGCAGCTCGCCAGCGCGACGCGGCGCCGGGTGGCGCGGTCGGGCGGTGTTGCCGGTGGTGTGCTCATGGCTTCCCCTCGTGTGGGCGGGTGGGTGGTGGGCGGCCGGTCAGGGAACCAGCACGATGCGGCCGGTGACGGCACGCGCGTCCAGGTCGTGGAAGGCGGACTCGACCGCGTCGAGCGGGTAGGGGGTGACGACGGGGGCGACGCGCCCCGCGGCGACCATCGCCAGCGCGTCGGCGAAGGTGGCCATCACCGTGGAGGCCGAGCCGGTGAGCACGGCCTCCTTGTGGAACAGGAACGCCGGGTGCAGCGTGATCGGCTGCCCGGCGACCTGGCCGGTGAAGACGTAACGGCCGCGTCGGGCGAGGCCGCGGAAGGCCTGGCGGAAGACGGCGGGGTGGCCGACGTTGTCGAGCACCACCTCCACGCCGCGGCCGTCGGTGAGCTCGAGCAGGTGCGGCCACCAGTCCCCGTCGCCGGTGACGACGACGTGCTCGGCCCCGACCTTCGCGAGCTGCTCGGTCTTGGCCGCCGAGCTGGTGAGCGCGACGACCCGGGCGCCGAGCGCCGCGGCGACCTGCACCCCGTGCAGCCCGAGACCGCCGCCCGCGCCGGTGACGAGGACGGTCTCGCCGTGCCGCAGGCGGGCGATCCGGTCGAGCGCCTGCAGGCAGGAGCCCACGGCGCAGGCCACGACCGCCGCCGAGGCCAGGTCGACGCCGTCGGGCACCGGCAACAGCGACGACTCGGGCAGCGCCACGTACTCCGCGAAGCCGCCGTAGGTGAACGCCTTGCGCGCGCAGTCCATCTCCTCGCCCGCGAAGCAGGCCCGGCAGCGCCCGCAGTGGCCGTACTGCTTGCAGGCGACGCGGTCGCCCACCCGCAGGTGCCCGACCGCCTGCCCGACCTCGACGACCGTGCCTGCGATCTCGTGGCCGAGGACCACCGGCAGCGGGATCCGCATCAGGCCCTGGCGGTCGGCCTGGTCGTGCCCGCACATCCCGCACGCCGCGATCGCGACGAGCACCTCGCCGGGCGCGGGAGCGGGGTGGGCGACCTCGACCACGCGGGCGACCTCGGGCCCGCCGGGCTCACTGACCATCGCTGCGCGCACCGCGTCTCCTCTGTCGTCGGATGGGGGAAGTTTGTATCAGATATCAGAAGTAGTCAAGCCCTCCGTCAGGTGTGCAGCGTCGAAATGGCAGCGTGGGCGAGATCGCGCTACGCATTGTTGATATATGATGCGGATGCATCACGAGACGAGGAGTTGCGATGACGACCACCGACGCCGTCCTGACCCGCCGCACGCCGACGTTCGCCGAGCTGCCCGCCCTGCCCGACCGCGACGAGCGGCACGCCTGGGACGTCTGGGGCCGCGACGACGAGCTGGGCACGTTGAACCTGATCGGCCCCGAGCAGCGCATCGCGGCGGCCGCGCTCGTGCGCGCGGGGCGGACCGTCCCGCTCGACCTGCCGCTCGACGAACCCGACCCCGGCCTGTTCCCCGAACGCCCCGCCTACACCCACGTCGTCACCGACATCCACGGCGGCCACGACGACCGGCTCGACGGCTTCTTCCCTCAGGGCTCCAGCCAGTGGGACGGCCTGCGGCACGTGCGCGCCGGGCGGCACGGCTACTGGGGTGGCCGCCAGGAGGCCGACCTCACGGCGACCGACGTGCTCGGCATCGACCGCTGGGCCCGCGCCGGGATCGTCGGGCGCGGGGTGCTCGTCGACGTCGCCGCCCACCTCGAACGCCGAGGCACCCCGCTCGCGCCCGACGCCCCGTTCGCGATCACCCCCGAGCTGCTGGAAGCGGTCGCCGCGGCGCAGGGCACCGCGTTCCGGTCGGGCGACATCCTGGTGCTCCGCACGGGGTGGACGCAGTGGTACCGGGCGCTGCCCGCTGCGCACCGGGCGGCGCTGCGCGGCACGATCGGCCACGGCTTCGCCTGCCCGGGGCTCGACGGCGCGCAGGCGACCGCCGCGTGGCTGTGGGACCACGAGTTCGCCGCCGTCGCCGCCGACAACGTGGGCGTGGAGGTCTTCCCCGTCGACCGGGCCAAGGGGTTCCTGCACCGCAGGCTGATCCCGCTGCAGGGCATGGCCCTCGGGGAGCTGTGGCTGCTCGACGAGCTGTCGCGGGCCTGTGCCGAAGAGGGGCGCTACGAGTTCCTCCTCGTCGCCGCCCCGCTCCACCTCCCGCACGGCGTCGGCAGCCCGGCCAACGCCTACGCCCTGCTCTGAGCGCTTCCCCTCAGCCGCGTGGAACGCGGGCCGCCGCGCTGTCGGCCGCGAGCGGGCCGAGGTCGTCGACGGCGACGAGCACGGTGTCGGTCGGCACCAGCTCCGGTCGCGCGGCGGCGTACGGCACGCGGGTGCGGGCCTCCTCCAGCGCAGGCAGGCGCGCCGCAGCGCTGGGACGTCCCGGCGCCCCCCGCGGTTCCGGCTAGCAGAAGGATCCGGCGGTGGCGTGACGTGGGACGTACTTTCCCACGGGTAGGAGACGGTGAACGGAGTCCTCATGGCCGAGCGTGAGGTGATCAGAACCCGCGTGGGGATCGTCGGCGGCGGGCCCGCAGGTCTGATGCTCTCGCACCTGCTGGCCCAGGCCGGGATCGACAACGTCGTGGTCGAGAAGCGCGACCACGAGACGATCCGCAACACCCACCGGGCAGGCATCCTCGAGCACGGCAGCGTCGACATGCTGGTCGGCTCGGGGGTCTCCGACCGGGTGCTCAAGGCCGGGTACAAGCACGAAGGCATCGACCTGCGCTTCGGCGGGGAGAGCCACCGCATCGACTTCACCGACCTGGTCGGCGAGGCCGTCTGGCTCTACCCGCAGAACGAGGTCTTCGTCGACCTCGCCGCCGCCCGCGAGCGCGACAAGGGCGAGGTCCACTTCTCCGTGTCCGACACCGAGGTGCTCGACCAGACCACCGACACCCCGAAGATCCGGTTCACCGACTCCGCAGGCGCGCCGAAGGAGATCAGGGCCGAAATCCTCGTCGGCGCCGACGGGTCGGCCGGGATCTGCAAGTGGTCGATACCGCCTGAGCACCGCACCGACAACTTCGTCGAGTACCCCTTCGCCTGGTTCGGCATCCTCTGCGAGGCGCCGCCCAGCGCCGAGGAGCTGATCTACTGCCGCTCCGACCGCGGGTTCGCGCTGATCAGCCAGCGCGACGACCGCATCCAGCGCATGTACTTCCAATGCCCGTCCGACGAGGACGTCGACGGCTGGACCGAGGACATGATCTGGGAGGAGCTGCAGGCCCGGCTCGACGGCCCGGACGGGTTCCAGCTCAAGCGGGGGCACATCTTCGACAAGATGGTGCTGCGCTTCCGCAGCTACGTCTGCGAGCCGCTGCGCTACGGCAACCTGTTCCTCGCAGGCGACGCGGGCCACACCGTGCCACCCACCGGCGCGAAGGGGCTCAACCTGGCCTTCGCCGACGTCCGGGTGCTGTTCGAGGGCATCGAGTCGTGGGCGTCGAGCGGCTCCCGCGACCTCCTCGACGCCTACAGCGACCGGGCGCTGGGCCGGATCTGGAAGGCGCAGAACTTCTCGTACTGGATGACGTCGATGCTGCACCAGCGCAGCGACACCAACCCCTTCGAGCAGCGGCGGCAGCTCGGCGAGCTGGAGTCCGTCGTCACGTCCCGACACGGATCGGCCTACCTCGCCGAGGCCTACACCGGGTGGCCGCACGCCTGACGAGAGTCACAAGGCGTCGATGAGCGCCTGCTGGACGACTTCGGTGAGCGCCGGGTGGATCCAGTAAGGCCGCTCGACCAGGGTGCGGGCCGTGATGCCGAGCGTGGCCGCGAGCACCAGCGGCTGCACGAGGGTGGCGGCCTGCGGACCCATGATGTGCGCCCCCATGATCGCGCCGTCGGCCGGGGCGACGAGCACCTTGCAGAACCCCGTCTCGTCCTCCATGGCCCACCCGTAGGCGGTGCCGCCGAAGCGCGCCAGCCCCACCCGGTACTCGACACCGCGCTCGCGCAGGTCCTGCTCGGTCGCGCCGACCGCCGCGACCTGGGGGTGGGTGAAGATCGCCGAGGGGACGAGGTCGTGCCCGGCGCTCGCGAGGTCGTCGGGGTGGCGCAGGTTGTGGAGCACGACGTCGGCCTCGCGGTTGGCGACGTGCTTGAGCGGCACCGACGTGCACACGTCGCCCAGCGCCCAGACCCCTTCGGCGGTGGTGCGCTGGTGGGCGTCGACGACGATGCGGCCCGCGTCGTCGACGTCGACGCCCCCCGCCTCCAGGTTCATCCGGTCGCCGTTCGGCGTCCGGCCGACCGCGACGAGCAGGGTGTCCGCGTCGACGGTGGAGTCGTCGTCGAGCGTGATCCGCAGGGCACTCGGCTCGCCCGAGACGCGCGTGGCCGCCCGGCCGAGGCGCAGGTCGTAGCGCTCGGCCAGCAGTGCGGTGAGCTCCGCGGTGACCGTCTCGTCCTGCCCGCCGAGCAGCGTGTCGGCCTGCTCGATCATGACGATCTCCGCTCCCGCCCCCGCGAAGACGTGGGCGAGCTCGGCGGCGATGTAGCCGCCGCCGAGCACGGCCAGCCGCCGTGGCGGGCGGTCGCGACGCATGATCGTGTCCGAGGTCTCGTACGGCAGGCCCGCCTCCGCGACGGGCGGCGGCACGACCGGCCTGCTGCCCGCGGCAATGACGATCCGGTCGGCGGTCAGCGTGACGGGCTCGGGGCCGTCGACCCGCAGCGTGCGCGGGCCGGTGAACTGCGCATGGCCCGTGTAAACGGTGATCCACGACGTGTCGACGCGGTCCGACCGGCCGTCGCGGGAGATCGGGTCGAGCCTGCTGAACACCCGGTCGCGGACCGCGGACCAGTCCAGGCCGTGCAGGTCGGCGCGCACGTCGAACCGGGCCGCCTCGGCGACCGTGTCGACGACCTCGCCCGTGTAGGCCAGCATCTTCGTCGGGATGCAGCCCACGTTGAGGCAGGTGCCGCCGAAGCGGTGCTCCTCCTCGACGATCGCGACGTCCAGGTCGGCGAACGAGTCGTCGATCACCCGGTTGCCCGAGCCGGTGCCGATGACGATCAGGTCGTGGTGGGTCATGCCGTGAGCCGGGAAGCCATACGGCCGAATACCCCGGGGTTGTGAAGTCAATCTCGGGCAGCGGTGAGCGACCTCACCGGCTGGCTAGGGGCTGTCCACGCGGAATGGGGCCACGCGTGCGGCGGCCGGTGCAGCGGTTGATGACGTCGGCCCAGCCGTAGTGGTCGGCGGTTCGGTGGTGGTGGGCGGCGCCTTCGTGGTGGTGGGCGGCGGTTCGGTGGTGGTCGGCGGCGGCACGGTCGTCGTGACCGGCGGCGGCACGACCCGCGGCGTGACCCGCACCGGGGGCTTCGGAGGGGCGATCTCCACCGTGGTGGTCGGCGCGGCCTCGGTGGTGGGCACGGCGACCGTGGTGGTGGCGGCGACGGTCGGCGCCGTGTCGAGGCTCGCGGTCGACACCGCGGGCCGCGGCCACAGGAACACCATCGCGAGCACGGCCACGGCGGCCGCCGCACCCCCGGCGCCGACGAGCGCGGCCGGGCTGCGCCGCTGCTGGGCCGGGGCGTAGGAGTACCCGGCGTCCTCGGGCTCGTAGTCCGGCAGCGGGGGACGGGCGGGCGGCGCCGTCGGTCCCGTCGGCCGGGACGAGCTCATCCGCTGGGTGGGGGCGACGAAGGCCTCGGTGGCCGCCGCGGCGGCGTACGCCCCGGTGGGCCCCGGCGGCGCGGGCCACGACGGCCCCGACCCGGTGACCACGGGCGCGGGCCCGTGCATGGCGACGGGTCCGCTGCTGTGGCCGCGCGGGGCTGGCGCGTACGCGCCGGTGGCGGAGATCCCCGCCGGGGTGAGCGACAGCGCCGCGCCCTTGGCGATCGCGTTCTTCGGGTCGGCGTCCACCGCGACGGGACGGCCGAGCTGCTCGGAGACCATCTGGGCCACGAGCGGGATCCGTGACGAACCGCCGACGAGCAGCACCGCCGTGAGCTGGTCGGCGGTCACCCCGGCCGAGGCGATCGCGCGGTGCAGCGCGCTCACCGTCTCCTCGACGTGGGGGTGGATCATCGCTTCGAACTCGCTGCGGTGCAGCCGCACCGACCCCTGGCCGACGGGGGTGAGCACCGGGATGGACACCGCGGTGTCGGCGGACAGCGCCTCCTTGGCCTCCGTGCACTCGCGGCGCACGGCCGCCACCGCCGACAGCACCGCCGGGTCGTCCTCGTCCAAGGCGTCGAACGCCTCCGGGAGCCCCTCGACGACGTGCTCGAACACCAGCTCGTCGAGGTCGATCCCGCCGAGCCGCTCCACGCCCTCCGGCCTGCCGAGCAGGCTGAAGCCCTGCGCGTCCTTGTGCACGACGGCCGCGTCGAACGTGCCGCCGCCGAAGTCGTACACGGCGATCGTGGAACCGGGCTCCACGCGCTCGGCCGCGGCGTAGTGCAGGGCGGCGGCCTGCGGCTCGGCCAGGAACACCACGGGCAGGCCGTGGCGGCGCAGCGCGGCGCCGAGCAGGTCCTTCTTGTGCGCGCCCCACGACGCGGGGTGGGTGACGGCCAGGTGCGTGGCCGGGCCGCCCTCGCGCTGCGTGACCCGTTCCACCACCCACTGCACGAGCTGGGCCGCGAGCTCCTCGGGCGCCCACGGCCGTCCGCTCACGAGCACCGGCGTGGGATCGCCGATCCGTCGCTTGAACTCCCGCACGATGTGATCGGGATCGCTGGTGGCCCGCCGTTCGGCGGCCTCGCCGACGAGGAAGCTGCCGTCGTCGCCGACGTAGAGGACGGACGGCACGGCGCTCGACCGGTCGCCGAGGTTGACGATCTCGCACTCGCTGGGCCATGCGCCGATGCGGCACGTCGCGGCGGCGGTGCGGGTGGTGCCCACATCGATGCCCAGCAGGTAGCCCGACGCCACGCCCGTCCTCCCTGCCGCCCGTCGGGATAGGGAGCGCGACGGCGGCCGGACTTCACGGTAGCGCGCTCCTAGAGCCGATGGTGCAGGGCCTCGGCCGCGGCCAGCAGATCGGCCGCCCACCGCACCCCCGGCCGCCGCCCGATCCGCTCGATCGGCCCGGACACCGACACCGCGGCCACCACGTGCCCGCCCGCGTCGCGCACCGGCGCCGAGACGCTGGCCACCCCGGACTCGCGCTCGGCCACGCTCTGCGCCCAGCCCCGGCGGCGCACGTCGACGAGCGCGCGCTCGTTGAACCGGGCGTCGCTGAGCAGGGAGCGCTGCACGGCGGGCTCGGCCCACGCCGCGAGCACCTTGGCGCCGGAGCCCGCGGTCATCGGCAGCCGCGAACCGACGGGCACGGTGTCGCGCAGGCCGCTCGCGGGCTCGGCGGCCGCCACGCACACCCGCTGGGTGCCGTCGCGCCGGTAGAGCTGCACGCTCTCGCCGGTGATGTCGCGCAGCCGGGGCAGCACGGAGGCGGCCGCCTCCAACAGCGGGTCGACGCCGCCCGCGGCCAGCTCGGCCAACGCGGGCCCCGGCCGCCACTTGCCGTCGGAGCCGCGGTGCAGGAGCCCGTGCACCTCCAGCCCCACCGCGAGCCGGTGCGCGGTGGCGCGCGGCAGCCCGGTGCGCTCGCAGAGCTCGGCCAGCCCGCACGGCTCGGAGGCGGCCGCCCGCAGCACCCCCACGGCCTTGTCGAGCACGCCGATCCCGCTATGCTGTCTCACAAGCCGATACTAACTTCCTACGATTTGGGACGTCCAGAGGAGTAGCCGTGGGTCGAACGATGGCCGAGAAGGTGTGGGACGCGCACCTGGTGCGCAAGGGGGAGAACGGCGAGCCCGATCTGCTGTACGTGGATCTCCACCTCATCCACGAGGTCACGAGTCCGCAGGCGTTCGAGGGGCTCCGCATGGCGGGGCGGCCGCTCCGCAGGCCCGATCTCACGCTGGCCACCGAAGACCACAACGTGCCCACGCTCGACGTGCTCGCCCCGATCGCCGACGAGGTGTCGCGCCTGCAGGTGGAGACGCTGCGGCGCAACTGCGCGGAGTTCGGCGTCACGCTCTACCCGATGAACCACGCCGAGCAGGGCATCGTGCACGTCGTCGGTCCCCAGCTCGGGCTCACCCAGCCGGGCATGACCGTGGTGTGCGGCGATTCGCACACGTCCACCCACGGCGCGTTCGGCGCCATGGCGTTCGGCATCGGCACGTCCGAGGTCGAGCACGTGCTGGCGACCCAGACCCTGCTGACCAAGCGCTCGAAGAACATGCGCGTGACCGTCGACGGCGACCTGCCGTTCGGCGTCACGGCCAAGGACCTCATCCTGGCGATCATCGGCACGATCGGCACCGCCGGCGGCACCGGCCACGTCATCGAGTATGCCGGCTCGGCGATCCGCAAGCTG
>DATAOO010000101.1:0-14344 GCA_036265695.1 Pseudonocardia sp.
GCCGGGTCCTGCCGGTCGAGGTAGACGTCGTCCATCTTGGTCTCGGTGGCCGACAGCGGGGTGCCGTCGTGCCAGCAGTACCAGAGGACGCGGAAGCCCTGGTAGACCAGACCCTTGTCCCACAGGGTCTTGAAGGCCCACATGACCGATTCCATGTAGTCCAGGTCGAGGGTCTTGTAGTCGTTGTCGAAGTCGACCCAGCGGGCCTGCCGGGTGACGTAGGCGCGCCACTCGTCGGTGTAGCGCAACACCGACTCCCGGCAGGCGGCGTTGAACGCGGCCACGCCCAGCTCGTCGATCTCGGCCTTGTTCTTCAGACCGAGCTGCTTCTCGGTCTCGGTCTCGGCGGGCAGGCCGTGGGTGTCCCAGCCGAAGCGCCGCTCGACGTGACGGCCGCGCATGGTCTGGTAGCGCGGCACGACGTCCTTGACGTAGCCGGTGAGCAGGTGGCCGTAGTGCGGCAGGCCGTTGGCGAAGGGCGGGCCGTCGTAGAAGACGAACTCGTTGCTGCCGTTGTCGCCCGCGGGCCGGGCGTCGACCGAGGCCGCGAATGTGTCGTCGGCGTTCCAGAAAGCGAGAACCTCGTTCTCGAGCTGTGGGAACGACGGGTGTGCTGGCACCGTCGGGTAGGCCATGAGCGTGCTCCTCGTGCGCTGTGGACACTCGCACGGGGACGACGGCCCGGCCGGGCTGCCGCGGTACCACCCCGCTTGCCGTCCCGGGGGACGGCCGCTCATTCGGACGGCTGTGACGGGCCGCACCCGTCCGGTTCTACTCCGGGCTCACACCCGTTTCTTCCGGAGGCTCCCCGGTGATGGCCGGATCGGTGCCTGTGCTTCCAGGGTAGCGCCGCGGCGCCACCCGGTATTCCGCCGGGTGCTGGTCAGCGGGCGGACGCGGGGTGGCGTGCGCCGAGGCCCGCGACCGGGTTGCACCAGCCGCACGGGGTGAAGCCGAGCTCGACCGCCTCCCGCGCGGGCAGCGGGATGGTCTGCTGCGCCGCGAGCGCCCGGCAGCCCATGAGGTGGTAGCGGGGTTGTTCGTCGACGACGAGCACCTCGTCCTCCACCGACGCGGCGACCCGGGCCAGGGCGGGGTCGGGCGACTCTTCGGGCGGTTCGGCGTCGTCGAGCGGGAAAGCGGACCCGCCGTGCTGGGACGCGCCTTCGTGCGCGGCGAAGAGGTCGTGCCCGGAGGCGGGGGAACCGCCGAGCGGCGCGCGGGTGGTGGCCTGGTCGTCGCGGGCGGGTGGCTCGGTGGCGGCGCTGCCGTTCGGGACGCCGTTGGGCTGGTCGACGGGCCTGGCGCCCGCTTCGGACGGCCGGTGCTCGGTGGACGATCCCGATGCGGACGCGCCGGTGGCCCAGGCGCTCGCCGGGCGGGTGTCGCCCGCGGCCGCGCCCGACGCCCAGGACTCGCCGGTGCGGCGCTCCCCCGTGCCCGAGGCGGTGCGGGTGACAGGAGCGTCGAAACCGGAGGTTTGACCGCTGTCGCGGACGGCGTCGGGCCGAGATCCCGGAGCGTTGACGGGTGCCGACGCCGCTGCGCCGCGGCCGGCGTCAGAACCAGACCCTGAACCGCCTCCCGTGGCGGGGGCCTCTCCCCCGCGACCGGCGTCCGAAGGGGAACGATCGGACGCGTCGCCGCCGCGAACGCCGTCGGCAGGTGCTGAGCCGCTGCCGGCGGCCACGTCGCGGTCGTCGTCCGGCCGGGAGCCCGAAGCGCTTCCGGTGCCAGACGCCTCATCTCCGGTACCGGCGTCAGGACGCGACGCCGGACCGCTGTCTGCAGAAGACGACCCGCTGGGAGCGGCGTCAGACCCGGGTGCCTGGCCGCTTCCGGCGTCCGACGCCGACACCTCGCGGTCGGCGTCGGAACGGGCGCCCGGACCGCCGTCCGATGCGCCGGGACGAGACCCCGGCGCGCCTCCGGTGGCGGATCCCGCCGCATCACGTCCGGCGTCCGGACGAGAGCCCGAGCCGCTTCCGGCGCCGAACGCTGCCGCCTCACGGCCGCCGTCCGGACGAGAACGCGGGTCGCCGGCCTCGGAGGGGGTGCCGCGGCCTGCGTCGGGACGAGAGCCAGGACCGCTTCCGGCCGCGAAGGCCGACGCCTCGCGCCCGGCGTCGGGACGCGAGCTCGGGCCGCCGTCCGTGCGGGCCGCCTCCGGGGTGGAGCCGGTGTCGGGGCGGCCTTCGGTCGTGGACGAGCCTGCGGGAGCGCCAACCCCAGCCGGGCGCTCTTCGGAGGAGCGGTCATCAGCCGTGCCCGGCCGCCCGGCTTCGCTCACGGAAACCGCGGGGCGGCCGTCGTCGGCGCGGTCGCCGGGCAGGCCCGGCTTCCGGACGTCAACAACGTGCGTGTCGGCGGCCGGGGACCCGTGCGGGGCGTCCTTGGTCGCGCCGCCCGCGACCGCAGCTCCCGCCAGACCCGCCGCCGCGGCTCCCGCCACGCCGGCACGCGACCCGCTCGTGGACGGGGCCGCCATCGAACCGCTGTCGGCATCCGCCCCGGAGGCGTCGGATGCCGAGACCGCCGCACCGCCTGCCGCATCGGAGCCCGCCGAGGATCTGCCGATGCCTGCCTTGCGGATGTCGACCACCACCGTCGACTCGGCGTCGGAGCTGTCGCCGGGCTCGTCGGTGCGTGACCCGGCCCCCTCTTCCGAGCCGGACTTCGTCACTCTCGGTGACGAAGATCCGCCCGATGGAGTGGAAGGCCCTTCAGCGCCGGACGGTCGCGCAGCAGAGCCAGACGGTTGCACCGCGGGCATGACGACGGTCTGCTGACCTTCGGCTGCGCGGTCGAACCGCTTCTCCGGGACGCTCGGCTCCTCGCTTTCCGGCGAGTAGACCGGGAGAACTTCGGTGACCGGGTCGAGCTCTTCGTGCGACGCCTGCGGCGACGGAGCTGACGTGCTCTCGGCCCCCGCCTTGCCCGCCTTGACCGCCGACCGGCGTTGCAGCCAGTCGATGACCAGCACCACGGCCGCAGCCACGCTCACCGCAACGGACAGCCATGCGCTGAGCACGTTGCCGGTGAGCAGGGCGACGACCAGGAGCCCGAAGGCGACGAGAACGAGGATCAGGACTAGCAGCAGCACACTTCACTCCGTCTGCGATGGCGCGGCGGCGGGTACCCCGCTACCCGCCGATGGCAGGGCTCAGCTACCGGTGTCGGCGCGCTGACCGTACCCGCTGGCCGCGTAGCCCGCCGCGCCCGCCCGGCTGTCGGACGGTGCGGCAGAACCCCGTTCGCCCAGGTCCCGCAGCTGCGACTCGAGGTATGTCTTGAGTCTGGTGCGGTACTCGCGCTCGAACGTACGGAGCTCGTCGATCTTCTTCTCGAGCACCGACTTATCGCGGGTGATGCTGCCGATGATCTCCGACTGCTGCCGCTCGGCGTCGCCGACCAGCTTGGAGGCCTTGTCACGGGACTGGCGCTCGAGCGTCTCGGCGCGGGTGCGCGCGTCGTTGAGCATCGTCTCCGCGCGGGATCGCGCGTCGTTGACGAGGCCGTCGGACTTGGTGCGCGCCTCGGAAAGCAACTGCTCAGCCTTGGTGCGGGCGTCCGTCAGCATCGTGTCGGCCTCGGACTTGGCCTCGGAGGTGAGCCGTTCGGCCATCTCCTGCGCCATGCTGAGCACCTTCGCCACCTGGACGTGGTGGTCGCCGGTGGAATCACCGGGTCCGGCCATCTGCGGCGGTGGCGCGGCCATCGCACGCTGTGGCTCCATCGGCCGCTGCGCGGGCGGGGGCTCGACGGGCCGGATCTGCTGCGTGGGCGGCGAAACCGACCCCATCGCGGCTGCTGGCGGACGCGAGCGGGCGTCCTCCAGGTCGGCTTGGACGTTGCCGAGGCGCTGTTCGAGCTGGGAGACCTGCTCGCGGAGGTCGTCGTTCTCCTCGATCAGCCGGGCCAGTTCGGCCTCGACCAGATCGAGGAACGCGTCGACCTCGTCCTCGTTGTACCCCCGCTTCCCAATGGGGGGTTTGCTGAACGCGACGTTGTGGACGTCGGCGGGCGTCAGCGGCATCGGATCACCTCATGCAGTCCTCGGCGGCGGCACCGCGCGACTGGGGCTCGCTACGGCGTCGGCTGGGCAACGTTCATCAGTATGAACACGACCAGCAACAGAACCATAATCGACAGGTCCAGACCCACGCCGCCGATCCGGACGACGGGAATCACTCTCCGCAACAACTTCACGGGAGGATCGGTGGCGGTGAAGATCAGTTCCAACGCCACCGCGCTCGATCCGGCCGGTACCCACTGCCGCGCGAAGCTGCGCACCAACTCGGCCACGATGCGGCCGATCAGCAGCAGCCAGAAGAAGAACAGCACGTAGTAGACGACGAACTGGATGACGAGCACGGGCTCCATAGTGGCATGAACGCCCGACAGCGAGGTGTTCAGTAGCGCGGACGCTCCACGCTGACGCTGCCGACCCGGCTGACGAGCTTGCGCGCGTCGTCCGCCGAGACCTCGACGTCGGCGGGCGTGAGGAGGAACACGCGGTTGGTGACCTTGTCGAAGCCGCCGCGGAGCGCGAAGACGAGCCCGGCCGCGAAGTCGACGAGGCGCTTGGCCGACGCGTCGTCGAGCTCGGTCAGGTTCATGATCACCGGAATGCCGTCCCGGTAGCGCTCGCCGATCGTGCGCGCCTCGTTGTAGCTGGTGGGGTGCAGTGTGGTGATCCGCGAGAGGGCCGCGGGGCCGGTCGACCGCTCGCGCTGCTCCGGCAGGCTCGACGGGGTCGGCAGCCGCACGGATTCGGGGTCGATCGCCAACGCGCCCCGCACCGGGGCAGGCGTCGCCGAGCGGGTGGCCGCCGCCGAGGGCACGCGGTCGACGGCCGCCGCGGGGCGGGCGGCACGGCGCTCCCACGGCTCTTCGGCGTCGTACCGGTCGTCGTCGGCAACGTACCGGTCGTCCCACCGCGAAGCGGTCTCCCGCTCGCGGGGCTCGGGGTCGTGCTCGGCGGCGTAGTCGCGCACGGTGCGCCGAACGGGCGGCGCGTAGGGCTCGTCGGCGTACTCGGCGAGCTCTTCGGCGGGCACCATGCCGAAGTAGGCCTTCAGCCTGTACATCGCGCCCATCCGTGCCCCCATCCTCGTGGCCACCGCCTGCCGCCACCCCGACGACCTGCGATCAACGCGAGGCTAACGTCCGCTCCCCCACTAGGGCCGTTCCGACACGCACCACATCGCAACCGTGCCTGATCGCGATCTCCAGGTCGCCGCTCATGCCCGCCGACAGCGTCGCCGCCCCGGGGTGCTCGGCCCGCAGCGCGGCGGCCGCGGCGGCGATGTCGGCGAAGGCGGCGTCGAGGTCGGCGCCGAGCGGGGCGACCGCCATCAGCCCCGCCAACCGCAGCCCGGCGCACCCCGCGACGTGCTCGGCCAGCGCGAGCAGGTCCGAACGGGGCACGCCACCACGCGCGGGGTCACCGTCCACACTGTACTGAACGAGTACGGAGAGTGGCGACTCGCGCCCGCCGGTGTCCACTGCGCGCCGGACGGCGGCATCGAGCGCGTCGGCCAGACGCACGGAGTCCACAGATTCCACCTGTTCGGCCCAGCGGGCCACGGCCCGTACCTTGTTCCGCTGCAGTCCGCCGATGAGGTGCCACCGGGGCCCCGCGTCCGGCCGGAGGGCGGCGACGGCTTCGACCTTGCGGGTGGCCTCCTGCACGCGGTTCTCGCCGAGCAGGTCGAGGCCGAGATCGAGCAGTGCGGCGACGTCCGCCGCGGCCACGGTCTTGGTGACGGCCATCAGCGCGACCTCGTCGGCGCCCCGCCCCGCCGCCGCGCAGGCGTCCGCGATCCGCCGCCGGACGGCGGCGAGCCGCTCCGCCAGCTCGGCGCGGCGCGCCGCCGACACCTCCTCGGCCTGCTCGACCGGCTGCTCTCCCATGGGCCCGATTCTCCGCCCATGATCGCCGGTTGGTGCGGGACCCGCCGGATTCGGCCGGATCGCGCCGATCGGCGACCACGGCGGTCCGACCCTCGCGAACCCGCCACCACGCGGTGGTGAAGAGGAGGAGGACTCGCCGCCCTCGAAACGGAGACTCGCCGGGGGTCAGGCCAGGTCGAGCCAGGTGATGGCGGCCTGGCGGCCGGTGAGGCCGTCGCGGCGGTGGCTGTAGAGCGCCCGGTCTTCGACGGTGCAGCGCGGGTCGGCGCCGACGCGCCCGACCCCTAGCTCGACGAGCTGGTGGTACAGCCCGGCGCGCAGGTCGAGCCCGGGGGTGCCGGAGCGGGTGCGTACGGCGCTCCCCGGCAGCCGGGAGTCGACGTCGGCCCGCATCGCCGCGGGCACCTCGTAACAACTTCCGCACACCGCGGGCCCGAGCAGCACCTCGATGTCACCGGCCCGCGCGCCGAGCCCGGTCATCGCGGCGACGACGGCGGGCAGCACACCCGCCGCGGCGCCGACCCGACCCGCGTGCGCGGCGCCGACGACCCCGGCCTTCGGGTCGGCGAGCAACACGGGCACGCAGTCGGCGGCGAGGACGGCGATCCCGATACCGGGCCGGGCGGTGACGAGCGCGTCGGCGTCCGGGTGTTCGGGCGCACCGGCGTCCGGCGGCGCGTCCACCGTCACCACGCTGGTGCCGTGCACCTGCTGCACGAACACGACCGGCACGCCCAGCTCCGTGGACAGGCGTGCGCGGTTCGCGGCGACAGCGGCGGGGTCGTCGCCGACCCCCGCCGACAGGTTGAACGTGCCGTAGACGCCGCGTGAGCGCCCGCCTGCGCGGGTGCTCACGACCCGGCGGACGCGCACCTAGCGCTTCATGAACGGCGGGACGTCCACGTCGTCGTCGAAGTCGGACCGCGTGACGGGCGACGCGTAGCTCGTCGGCGATGGGCTGTGCGCGGCGGGCGGTGTGTAGAGCCCCGGGCTCGTCGGCGCCTCGCCGTGCTCGGGAAGCCGCGGCGTGGGCGGCGTGTAAGCCGCGGGCGGCGGGCTCGCGGGCGGCAGGGTGCCGGTCTGCAGCGCGCTGCCGTGGTGCCCGTCGCCGTTCGTCGAGGGCGCGGGGGGCGCCTCGGCGGGCGGGGCGTAGGCCGGTGGGGCGCTGCTCTCCGCCGCGGCCACGCGGGGCGCGGGAGCCTGACCGGCGGCGGCGAGGCCCGAGGCGTGGTTCGTCGCAGGCACGCTGCCGACCTGGCCCGGCCGGTTCGCCGTGGCGCCGTTGCCGTTGCCGGTGTGCCCCGACCCGTTCGGGCTGTGGCCGTTCTGCGAGGTCGCCGTGGTGCCGCTGACGCCCGACGCGACCACGCCACCCGAGCGGGTGCCGTACGCCTGCGTCTCCAGCTTCTTGTGCGTGGGCCCACCGGCCTCGAACCCGGCCGCGATGACGGTGACCCGCACCTCGTCGCCGAGCGAGTCGTCGATCACCGTGCCGAAGATGATGTTGGCCTCGGGGTGCGCCGCCTCCTGCACCAGCGACGCCGCCTCGTTGATCTCGAACAGCCCCAGGTCGGAGCCGCCCGCGATGGACAGCAGCACGCCCTGGGCGCCGTCCATGGACGCCTCCAGCAGCGGCGAGTTGATCGCCTTGCCCGCCGCCTGCACGGCGCGCCCCTCCCCGCGGGAGGAGCCGATGCCCATGAGCGCGCTGCCCGCGCCGGACATGACGCTCTTGACGTCGGCGAAGTCGAGGTTGATCAGGCCCGGCGTGGTGATCAGGTTGGTGATGCCCTGCACACCGGAGAGCAGCACCTCGTCGGCGGAGCGGAAGGCGTCCATCAGCGAGACGCCCACGTCGCCGAGCTGCAGCAGCCGGTCGTTGGGGATGACGATGAGGGTGTCGCACTCGTTGCGCAGGCTCTGGATGCCGTCTTCGGCCTGCCCGGCGCGACGGCGGCCCTCGAACGTGAACGGCCGGGTGACGACGCCTATGGTCAGCGCGCCGAGCTTGCGCGCGATCGACGCCACGACCGGCGCGCCGCCGGTGCCGGTGCCGCCGCCCTCGCCCGCGGTGACGAAGACCATGTCGGCCCCCTTGAGGACCTCCTCGATCTCCTCGCGGTGGTCTTCCGCCGCCTTGCGGCCCACCTCCGGGTTCGCGCCCGCACCGAGGCCCCGCGTCAGCTCTCTGCCGATGTCGAGCTTGACGTCAGCGTCGGACATCAGGAGGGCCTGGGCATCGGTGTTCACCGCGATGAACTCGACGCCCTTGAGGCCGACCTCGATCATGCGGTTCACGGCGTTGACACCGCCGCCGCCGATGCCGACGACCTTGATCACTGCGAGGTAGTTGTGCGGGGGCGTCATAGGGCGCACCTTCCAGTCCAGCTCGGGTCCGACCCCGGGGGTCCGGGCCTTCGATGGGAAACGCTAGGTGGCGCCCGCGACGCGGTCCATTAGGCGCGCCGCGTGTCAAGCAAGTCCCTACCTGCGGATGGTGGGTAAATCCGGACTGGTGACGTCGAACACCCGACCCGGTTGGGTGAGCAGCGGCGCGAGCACGGCGGCCTTCTCCGCGGCGCGGTCCTCGGTGCCCCAGACGACCTGACGGTCGTCGGTGAGCCCGAACGTCACCTGCCCGGGTACGTCGGAGCCCGCCACGGTCGCGTCGATCGTGAGCACCTGTGCCCGGATCGGGGCCGGCAGGGTGGCCAGCGCGGTGAGCGCCGAGCGCGTGGACGGGTCGGCAGGGCCCACGGCACCGAACACCAACCGGGGCAAGCCCGGCGGTGGGGTGCCGGGGTAGACGACGCCGCCCGCGTCGACGAGCTGCACCCCCGCGGGCGTGGTGGCCGACGCCACCGGCACCCGCTCGACGACGGTCACCGTGACCGTGTGCGGCCAGGACCGCGTCACCACCGCGGTGGCGACGGCGGGCACCTGCGCGACCCGGTCGGCGACGTCCCCGGTGGCGATCGAGGCCAGCGGGGCGCCGATGGGCACCGCCGCAGCACGGACGATGTCGGTCTCGGGCAGCGTGGAGATGCCTTCGACCTGGACGCCCTGCACGTCGAGGAGGCGCGAGTCGTACAGCACGACGCGCACGACGAGCCCGAGCGCGCCGATCAGGAAGACCGCCACGATCGCCGCGGCGACCCGGCGGCGGCGGTAGACCGCCCGCTGGTCCGGGCCGCCCGCCCGCCGGACGGGCCGGGCGGGCGCCGGGCGGTTCATCGCGACAGCTCCAGCAGGATCTCCGGCGCGAGCACCGTGACGTCGCCCGCGCCCATCGTGATCACGAGGTCGCCGGAGCGCGCCATGCCCGCGACCACCGCGGGCACCTCGGCCCACCGCGGCACGAAACGCACGTGCTCGGGCGGGAGCGGCACGTTCTCGGCCACCAGCGCGCCGCTCACGCCGGGCTCGGGATCCTCGCGCGCGCCGTAGACGTCGAGCACGACCACCTCGTCGGCCAGACCCAACGCGGCCCCGAACTCGCGGGCGAACTCCCGCGTGCGCGAGTACAGGTGCGGCTGGAAGGCCACGACGACCCGGCCCGCACCCGCGACGTCGCGGGCCGCGCGCAGCTGGGCGGCGACCTTCGTGGGGTGGTGGGCGTAGTCGTCGTACACCGCCACCCCGGCGGCGCGGCCGCGGAACTCGAACCGGCGGCGCACGCCGTCGAACCCGGCGAGCCCCTCGAGGAGCCCCTCCGCCGGAGCGCCGAACGCCACCCCCGCGAGCAGCGCGGCCAGGGCGTTGAGCGCCATGTGCTCGCCGGGGACGGGCAGCCGCAGCCGGTGCTCGGTGCCGTCGAGGGACAGGACGATGCGAGCGCCCGCGCCGTCGGGTCGGAACGCGACCAGCCGGGCGTCGGTGCCCTCGGCGCGCCCGTAGGTGCGCACACGGATGCCGCGGCCGCGGGCCGTGTCGGCGAGCGCGGCGGCGCCCGGATCGTCGACGCAGGTGACGAGCGTGCCACCGGGGGCGATGCGGCCGAGGAACTCGTCGAACGCCGCGAAGTAGGCGGCGGGGCTGCCGTAGTGGTCGAGGTGGTCGGCCTCGATGTTCGTGACGATCGCGACCTCCGGCGAGTACGCCAGGAAGGACGCGTCGCTCTCGTCGGCCTCGACGACGAACAGGTCTCCGGTGCCCTCGTGGGCGCCTGAGCCGGAGGTGGCGAGGTCGCCGCCGATCGCGAACGACGGGTCGAGGCCGCAGTGCTGCAGCGCCACGGTGAGCATCGACGTGGTGGAGGTCTTGCCCGCGGTGCCGGTGACGGCGGCCAGCCTGCGCCCGCGGGTGAGCGCGGCGAGCGCGGTGGAGCGGTGCTCCACGGTGAGGCCGCGCTCGCGGGCGGCGGCGAGCTCGGGGTTGCTCTCCCGGATCGCGGTGGACACCACGACGGTGGCGGGCGGCTCGGGCAGGTGCGCCGGGTCGTGCCCGACGTGCACCTCGGCGCCCAGGGCGCGGAGCGCGAGCACGGCGGCCGACTCCCGTGCGTCGGAGCCGGTGACCCGTTCCCCCCTGGCGAGCAGGATGCGGGCTATCCCGCTCATCCCCGCGCCGCCGATGCCGATGAAGTGGACGGTCACGCCGCCTCGCCTCCTGTGTTCTTGCGCGTGCTGCCCACGTCGAGAACGAGGCGGGCGAGTCGGTCGGCGGCGTCGGCGTGCGCGGACCGGCGGGCCGCCGCGCCCATCGCGGCGAGCCGCGCCGGGTCGGTGAGCAGCGGCACGAGCTCGGCGAGCACCCGATCGCCGGTGAGCTCGGCGTCGGGCACCAGCACGCCCCCCTCCGCGGCGACGACGGGTGCGGCGTTGAGCGCCTGCTCGCCGTTGCCGTGCGGGAGCGGGACGTAGACGGCGGGCAGCCCGACGGCCGACACCTCCGCGACGGTCATCGCGCCGCACCGGCCGAGCACGGCGTCCGCCGCGGCGTAGGCGAGGTCCATCGCGTCGATGTAGGGCAGCCCGACGTAGCCCGCGGCCGGTCCGGCGGGGGCGCCCGCCTTGCCGTGGGCGTGCAGCACCGCGATGCCCGCGTCGACGAGCCCCGGCAGTGCGGCGGCGAGCGCGGTGTTGAGCGTGCGGGCACCCTGCGAGCCACCGAAGACGAGCAGCACCGGGCCGTCGGCGGGCAGGCCGAACCTCTCCCGGGCCTGCGCCCGCAACGCCGGGCGGTCGAGCTCGGTGACCGAGCGGCGCAGCGGGATGCCGAGGACCTCCGCGCCGGGCAGGGTCCCGGGCACGGCGGCGGCGACGCGCGCGGCGAACCGGGCCCCGACCCGGTTGGCCAGGCCCGCCTTCGCGTTGGCCTCGTGCACGACGATCGGCACCCGGCCCCGTGCCCCGAGGTAGGCGGGCAGCGCGACGTAGCCGCCGAACCCGACGACGACGTCGGCGTCGACCTTGGCGAGCACCTCCCGCACCCGGCCGACGGCCGCGCGCACCCGCCCGGGCAGGCGCAGCAGATCGGCGCTGGGCTTGCGCGGCAGTGGGACGGGCGGGATCAGCTCCAACGGGTAGCCGCGGGCCGGGATGAGCGTGGTGTCGAGCCCGCGTTCCGTGCCCAGGGCGGTGACGGTGGCGGACGGGTCGAGCCGCAGCACGGCGTCGGCGAGGGCGAGCGCGGGCTCGATGTGGCCCGCGCTGCCCCCGCCCGCGACGACGAGCGAGATCACCGCACACCCCGGGCGGCGGCCGGTCGCGCGACCGGCCGGTACGGCTCGGGCGGCGGCAGCTGCAGGATGCGGGCCAGCCTGCCCTGCCCGTGGTGGCGCAGCGCGGCGATGGCCTCGGGCTCGTGCCGCGCCGCGTTGGCGAGCATCCCGAACACGAACATCGTGACCACCAGCGAGGTGCCGCCGGAGGAGATCAACGGCAGCGTGAGGCCGGTGACCGGGAGCAGCCCGACGACGTAGGCGATGTTGATCGCGGCCTGGCCGACGAGCCAGGTGGTGGACGTCGCCACCACGAGCTTGAGCCACGGGTCGGAGTTGCGGGTGGCGATGCGCAGCCCCGCGTAGGCCAGCGTGCCGAACAGCGCCAGCACCGCGAACGCGCCGACGAAGCCGAGCTCCTCGCCGATGATCGCGAAGATGAAGTCGTTGTGGGCGTTGGGCAGGTAGTCCCACTTGGCGCTGCCCTGCCCCAGCCCCTGGCCGAACAGGCCGCCGCCCGCGAGCGAGTACAGCGCCTGGCGGGACTGGAAGCCCGCGGCGTCGGTGTCGGCGCCGGGCGAGAGGAACGCGACGATGCGGCTCATGCGGTAGCTCGCCGTCATGGCCAGCAGCAGCGCGCCCGCGGCCGCGCCGCCGCACAGCGCGGCCATGAGCCGCAGCGGCGCGCCCGCGTAGAACAGCAGCGCGACCAGCACGATGCCCAGCGTGACCGTCATGCCCAGGTCGGGCTCCAGCACGAGCAGCGTGAACAGCACGACGGTGACGGGCACGACCGGCGACAGCGCGTACTTCCACCGGTGCATCACCGCCCGCCGCGCCACCAGCACGTGCGCCCCCCACAGCGTGAGCGCCACCTTCGCCGTCTCCGAGGGCTGCACCGTGAACGACCCCACGGCGAACCAGGCACGCGAGCCGTTGCGGGTGACGCCGACGGCCAGCACCGCGATCAGGAGCACCACGCAGACGACGAGGAAGACCGGGGCCAGCGCGCGCAGC
The DNA here is from genome assembly GCA_036265695.1 of Pseudonocardia sp. Classification (GTDB taxonomy): domain Bacteria; phylum Actinomycetota; class Actinomycetes; order Mycobacteriales; family Pseudonocardiaceae; genus Pseudonocardia. The sequence goes on from DATAOO010000101.1 coordinate 12,596, forward strand.
TGACGCGGCGGGATCCGCAGCCCGAGGTAGAACATCGCGAGGCCGGGCACGCAGAACAGCAGCTGCTTGGTGAACACCGAGTACGACGAGCCGCCCGCGGTGTACGCCTCGACCGACGACGCCGAGAGCACCATCACGAGCCCGAACAGCGTGAGCAGCCCGAACACGCCGAGCACGAGGTGCAGCGAGGTGAGGGGGCGGCGCAGCCACTGGCCCAACGCCGTGGCCGCCCGGCCGACCGCCAGCCGCGCCGCGGTGCTGCGGGCCGGGGTGGACCGTGCGGTGGGGGTGCGCGTCGAGGTCCGCGCCGTCCGTGCCGTCCGTGTCGACGTGCGCGTCGACGACCGGCCGGAGGACCGGGCGACCGCGCGGGTCACGACCGGCTCCCCGGCAACGCGGCCGCCGCGGCGGCGAACGCGTCGCCCCGGGCCGCGTAGTCGGTGAACTGGTCCATGGACGCGGCGGCGGGGGCCAGCAGCACGGTGTCGCCCGGCCGGGCGAGCGCGGCGGCGCGGCGGACGGCGGCTGTCATGATCCCGGCCATGGCGTCATCGTCGCCCGGCGTGACCTCCACGACGGGCACATCCGGTGCGTGTCGTCGCATTGCCGAGGCGATCTCCGCCCGATCGGTGCCGATCACCACCACCGCGCGCAGCGCCGGGCCGTGCGCGGCCACCAGCGCGTCGACCGACGCGCCCTTCAGCAGACCCCCCGCGATCCACACCACCGCGCCACGCTCGGTGGAGGCCGCGGGCGCCGCGGCCGTCGGCCCACCCGTAGCCGCGCGTGCCGCGAGCGTCCCCGCGGCGGCCGTGGCAGTTCCCGTGCCGCCGGCTGTCCTGGATGCGGCCGAACCCGCCATCCCGGCGGCGGCGGTGAGGGCGGCCTCGGCCGCGTGCGGGTTGGTCGCCTTGGAGTCGTCGACGTAGGTGACGCCGTCCACCCGGGCGACAACGGCACCGCGGTGCCCGCCCGGGCGGAACGCCGCCAGCCCGGCCGCGACGGCCGCGGGCGGCACGCCATATGCGCGCGCCAGCGCGGCGGCGGCCAACGCATCGGTGAGGCCGGACGGGCCGCCGGGCGTGACGGCCGCGACGTCGACGAGCGCTCCCCCGCCGAACGCCCGGTCCACGAGCGCGCCCCCGTCGACGCCGAGCTGGTCGGGTCCGGGCACGGCGAGCGTGACGCCCACCCGCATCTGCGCGGGCGCCGCGGCCAGGAGCGCCGCCGCGGCCGGGTCGTCCACGCCGCACACCGCGACCGGCCCGCGCAGCGCCCGCGCCTTGGCCGCGGCGTAGGCGGCCATCGAGCCGTGCCAGTCCAGGTGGTCCTCGGCGACGTTCAGCACGCAGCCCGCGGCGGGCACGATCGAGGGCGACCACTGCAGTTGGAAGCTCGACAGCTCCACGGCGAGCACGTCGCGGCCCTCCCCGACCGCCGTGACGACGGGGTAGCCGACGTTGCCGCAGGCCACCGCGTCCTGGCCGGCCGCGCGCAGGATCGCCTCGAGCATGCCGACCGTGGTCGTCTTGCCGTTGGTGCCGGTGACCGCCAGCCACGGCGCGGGCAGCGGCTGCGCCTGCCCGATCCACCACGCCAGCTCCGGCTCGCCGACCACCTCGATGCCGCGGCGGGCGGCGTCGACGAGCAGCGGGGCGTCGGGCCGCCACCCGGGCGAGGTGACCACCAGCTCGACGCCGGCCGGCACCTCGGCGAGCGACCCCAGCCACTCGGCGCCGGACTCCAGCA
>DATAOO010000102.1:0-4926 GCA_036265695.1 Pseudonocardia sp.
CCACTCGGGGTCGAAGAAGAACCGCCGCTCGGTCGCCCAGCCGGGCAGGTCGGTGCGGATGTCGCAGAGGAGGAAGCGGTCGTCGAAGGAGAACCCGTCGAACGTGACGCCCAGCGTGCGCCGCAGCGCCCCCGCCGCCCCGGTGCAGAGCACGGTGAACGGGGCGGAGTGCGCGGCGAGGTCGGTGACCTCCTGGCCCCACCGCAGGTCGATCAGCGGCTCCTCGGCGATGCGCTCGTCGAGGATCTCCTCGGTGCGCGACTGCGACAGGTTTACGAACGGCGGGAAAGGCGAGCTGCCTGCGTCGGCGAAGGTGTGGGCGAACAGCTCGTCGGCGCGGTGGAACGTGCGCGCGGTCGTCCACGTGACGCCCTCCGCGGCGATCTGCTCGCCCGCGCCGACCGAGGCCCAGATGTCGAGCACGTCGCGCTGCTGGCAGATGGCCTTGGAGCCGACGAGGTCGCGGGCGGGTCGCTTGTCGAGCACGACCGACGGCACCCCCCAGCGGGCGAGCAGCAGCGCCGTCGTCTGCCCCACCGGCCCGGCTCCGACGACGAGCACGGGCTCGTGCGGCCAGCTCGTCATGTCTGGAGCTGCGCCCAGACCTCCCGGTCCCGCTCGGCCGTCCAGATCACCGGCCGCTCGACACCGGACAGCTCGTCCCACAGCCGCGACACGTCGAACGGCAGGCAGTGTTCGAAGATCGGCCAGCGCCCGTACTGCTCGTGCAGGGCGGCGTGGCAGGCGTCGAACGCATCCTTGAGGGTGCCGCCGCGGGCCTGCACGGCGCCGACCTCGCGGATCATGACGGCCAGGAAGTGCCGGGTCTGGGCGATCGCCGCGTCGACGGCCGCCCGGCCGCGGCTCACCGCGCCACGCCCGCCGACCAGCGCCTCGGCCCCGATCGCGGCGACGGCGTCCAAGGTGGACGACGCCCACTCGCGGTGGAAGGCGTCGCCGGTGTAGAGCGCGGCCTCGGCCTCCACGAGGTCGCCCGCGAAGAGCACCTTCTGCCGCGGCAGCCAGCCGACGATGTCGCCTTCGGTGTGGCCGCGCCCGCAGTACCGCAGCACGAGGTCGCCGCGGTCGCCGCCGAGGTCGATCGTGAGGCGGTCGGAGAACGTGAGCGTGGGCCAGGTGAGGCCGGGCACCGAGTCGGCCTGCTCGGCCAGGCGCGGCATGCGGGCGAACTCCGACGCCCAGTCCTGCTTCCCGCGCTCGGCGATCAGCTCGCGGGTCTTGTCGTGCGTGACGATCACATCGGCGTCGAACGCGCTGGCGCCCAGCACCCGCACGGCGTGGTAGTGCGACAGCACGAGGTAGCGCACGGGCTTGTCGGTGTGCTCGCGCAGGAGGGCGAGCCAGCGCCGCGCGGCGACGGGGGTGGCCATCGCCTCGAAGCAGACGAGGAAGTCCTCGCCTTCGACGGCACCGACGTTGGGGTCGCCCTCGGCCGTCAGCGCGTAGACGCCGTCGGCGAGCACCTCGAGGGTCTGCTCCTTGGCGGCGAGGTCGGCGGACGAGGCGAACGGCTTGGCTGCCACCAGCCCGAACCTACGCGTCGGGTCAGCCGCGCACCAGCCGCGGCAGCAGCGCCGACGCCCCGGTGATCATCAGCGCGGCCGACCCGACCAGCACCGCGAAGTCCAGCCACAGGTTGGCCGGCGTGCCGATGAGCAGGCCCCGCAGCGCGTCCACCTCGTAGCTCAGCGGGTTGACGTGGTTGATCACCTGCAGCCACCCGGGCATCAGCGCCACCGGGTAGAGCGCGCTGGAGGCGAAGAACAGCGGCATCGTGATCGCCTGCCCGATGCCCATGAGCCGGTCGCGCGACAGCACGAGCCCGGCGATGGCGATCGAGAGGCAGCAGAAGAACGCCGCGCCGAGCAGCATCGCCACCACCACGCCGAGCCAGTGCAGCGGGTTCGCCGACAGCCCGACGCCCAGCAGCAGCGCGAGCAGCAGCACGATGACGGCCTGCGCGATCGCCCGGATGCCCGCCGCGAACGCCTTCGCCGCCACGAGCGCAACCCGCGGCGTCGGGGTGACCAGCAGCTTGGCCAGCACCCCCGCGTCGCGCTCCCAGATGATCTGGATGCCGTAGAAGATCGCGATGAACAGCGCGGACTGGGCGAGGATGCCGGGCGCGAGGAAGTCGAGGTAGGGCACGTCGCCGGTGGGGATCGCGTGCAGCTGGGTGAAGACGTTGCCGAACACCACCAGCCACAGCGCGGGCTGCACCGCGCGGGTGATCAGCTCGGTGCGGTCGTGGCGCAGCTTCTGCAGCTCGACCAGGCACATCGTGCCGATCCGCGAGACCGCCGTGGCGGCGGTGCGGAGCAGGCCGGGCTCAGCCGAGGCGACCGGCGGTGCGGCGGGCAGCACGGACATCGCGCATGTCCCCCTTCTGGGCGAGGGTGTCGCCGGTGTGGCGGCGGAAGACGTCGTCGAGCGTGGCGTCGGGCCCGATCGCGCCCTTCAGGTCGGCGGGCGTGCCGAGCGCACGGATGCGGCCGCGGTGCATGAGCGCGATCCGGTCGCAGTGCGCGTCGGCCTCCTGCATGGCGTGCGTCGTGACGAGCACGGTCATGGTCATGCCGGTGGCCCGCCGGATCTCGTGGATGCGGTCCCACACGCCGTCGCGGGCGACCGGGTCGAGCCCGACCGTCGGCTCGTCCAGTATCAGCACCCGCGGCGCGCTGACCAGCGCCTGCGCCAGCTCGAGCCGCCGCACCATGCCGCCGGAGTAGGTCTTGGCCAGCCGGTCGGCGACGTCGGCGAGGTCGACGGCGGCGAGCACCGACTGCACCTGGGCGGCACGTTCCCGCCGCGGCACGTCGTAGAGGCGGGCGAACAGCGCGACGTTCTCGCGCCCGGTGAGCGTGGCGTCGGCGGACAGCTGCTGGGGCAGGTAGCCCAGCACGCGCCGCACGGCCATCCGGCGCCGGGCGACGTCCAGCCCGAGCACCGTGATCGCGCCGGGCGGGGCGGGCAGCAGCGTCGTGATCAGCCGGATCGTGGTGGTCTTGCCCGCGCCGTTGGGCCCGAGCAGCCCAAAGACCTCGCCTTCGGCGACCTCCAGGTCCAGCCCGTCGACGGCGACGGTCGCCCCGAACGCCTGCCGCAGCCCGACGCACCGCACCGCCGCGCTCACGAGCCCTCCTCGCTGACGCTCGTCGGTCGCGTGCGCGGCGCTGCTGTGTCCGATGGTGAGCTCACGACAGCTCCCGCACGAGGTTCTTCAACGCGGGCAAGGCGGCCTCCAGTGCGGCGACGTCGGCGTCGGGGAGCCGCTCCATCGCGTCGGCGACGAGCACGCCGCGCGCCGAGCGCCACCGCGCGAGCCGCTCCCGGGCGGCGTCGGTGAGCGAGAGGTGGGCGGCGCGCCGGTCGGCCGGGTCGACGGCGCGGTGCACCATCCCGGCCCCCACCAGCTGGTTGACCAGCGTGCTGACGGTGTTGCCCGCGAGGTGCAGGCTCCGCGCGGCCGCGGCGACCCCCACCCCCGGCTCGGCCTCCACGAGCTGCAGGAGCTCCAGCTGCGCTCCCCGCAGCGCGGGCCCGGGCAGCTCGGCCCGCAGGCGGCGGCGGACCACCCGGCGCAGGCCCGCGGCGAGGCCCATCAGCTCGTCGGCGGTACTCATCCCCCGACGATAGCTCTGACTGAGAGTTTTTGCCCGCTCAGCTTCCCTTCAGGGCGGACCGCAAGAATCGGCACATGCCTTGGTTCATCGGCGGCCTGCCGCTGCACCCGCTCATCGTGCACGCGACGGTGGTGTTCGTGCCGCTGTCCGTGCTCGGCGCGTTGGTCGTCGTGCTCGTCCCCGCGGCACGGCGGCGCTACGGCTCGCTCGTCGTCGTGACGGCCGTGGTGGCCACGGTGTGCACCGTCCTCGCCGAGGAGAGCGGCGAAGCCCTGGAGCACACGCTGCCGCCCAACCCTGCGATCCAGGCGCACGAGGCCGCGGCCGACTACCTCAAGCTGTGGATGGCCCCGCTGATGATCGCCATCGCGGTCTTCGTGCTCATGCACCGGCGCGCCGACCGCGTGGCCCGGATGGAGCACACCGAAACGACGTCGGCGCTGGCCCTGGCCGGTCGGCAGCGCGCGCTGGCCATCGCGGTGGCCGCGGTCACGATCGTGCTGGCTCTCGGCACCGCGGCCGTGGTGTTCCTGACCGGCGACCTCGGCGCGCGGGCCGTCTGGGGCTAGCTCCCCTTCACCACCAGGAGGCCGCCTTCGGCGGTGACGCGCGCGGTGGCGCCCGGCGCGAGCTCGCCCGCCAGGAGCATCCGGGCCAGCCGCCGCTCCACCTCCTTGCCGACCGTGCGCCGCAGCGGGCGCGCGCCCAGCTCCGGCCGCGCGCCCAGCCCGGCCAGGAGATCGGCGGCCGCGTCGTCCACCACCAGCTCGACGCCCTTGGCGCCGAGCCGTTCGCGCGTCTCCTCGAGCAGCATGCCGACGATGCGCCGCAGCTCGGGACGGCTGAGCCGGGCGAAGAGCACCACCTCGTCGACCCGGCCCACCAGCTCGGGCCGCAGCCGCGCGCGCGCGTCGGTGAGCACGGCCTCGCGCACGTCCTCGAGGTCCTCCGCGGCCAGAATGCGGTCGGCGCCGATGTTGCTCGTCATGATCACGATGGCGTGCCGGAAATCGACCGTGCGGCCGTGCGCGTCGGTGAGCCGCCCGGCGTCGAGCACCTGGAGCAGGAGCGCGGCCACCTCGGGGTGCGCCTTCTCGATCTCGTCGAGCAGCACCACGGTGTACGGGTCGCGGCGCACGGCCTCGGTGAGCTGGCCCGCGTCCTCGTAGCCGACGTGCCCGGGCGGGGCGCCGATCATGCGGGTGACGGCCGAGCGGTCGGTGTACTCGGAGAGGTCCAGTCGCACGAGCTTGTCGGGCGAGCCGAACAGCGCCTCGGCCAG
>DATAOO010000103.1:0-2462 GCA_036265695.1 Pseudonocardia sp.
GGCGATGACCCGCGCGGTGAAGGTCGAGGCGTTCATCCCGTGCTCGGCGGCCGAGACGAAGTAGGCGTCGACGGCCTTGATGTGCGCGGGGTCGGGCTCGCCGCGCCAGCGGGTCATGAACCGCTCGACGATCGTCGTGCACTGGTCGATGCGCGACTGCGGGATCGCCGGGTTCATCAGGCCGCGGGCCGACTGCGCGACATAGGACAGCGCCATGACCGCGGCCCGGGCCAGCTGCTCACGGGCCTCCTCGTCACTGATGTCCAGCAGTGGCCGGTAGCCCCAGATCGGGGAGAGCATCGCCAGCGCCGCCTGCACGTCGACCCGCACGTCGCCGGTGTGCACGGGGATCGGGAACGGCTCGGCGGGCGGTAGGCCGGGCCCGAACTTGCCGTCGACGAGCAGCGCCCACACGTTGCCGAAGGTCACGCCGGCCCCGACGAGGTCTTCGATGTCCACGCCTCGGTAGCGCAGGGCGCCGCCGTCCTTGTCCGGTTCGGCGATCTCGGTCTCGAACGCGATCACGCCTTCGAGCCCGGGGCTGTAATCGACTGGCATTCGCCCATTCTGCCCGGACAGCCGAGCCGGCGGCCGGACAGGTGCGAGGATGGCCGGCGATGCCCGATCCGCTCCTCGATCCGCTGCCCGACCCGGCCGGCATGCGGCGCAGCTACCACCGCGGCCACCTCGAGGACGGCACGCTGCCCGACAGCTGGCTGCCCGTGTTCGCGGACTGGTTCGCCGCCGCGGCCGGTGAGCTCTCGCTCATCGAGGCCAACGCGATGCAGGTCGCGACCGTCGACGCCGACGGGCGGCCATCGGTGCGGACCGTGCTGCTCAAGGGATTCGACGAACGCGGCTGGGTGTTCTACACCAACTACGACTCGGCGAAGGGAAGCGACCTGGCCGCCCGCCCGTACGCGGCGGCGGTTCTGGCGTGGGTTCCGCTGGAGCGGCAGGTGCGCCTGCGCGGCCCGGTGCACCGGGTGTCGCGGGCCGAGACCGAGGCCTACTTCGCCAGCCGCCCGCGCGGGTCGCAGGTCGGTGCGTGGGCCTCACCGCAGTCGCAGGTGGTCGCGTCGCGCACCGAGTTGGACGAGGCCGCGGCCGAGGTCGAGCGGCGCTTCGGCGCGGATCCGCTCCCGGCCCCGCCCCATTGGGGCGGCTACCGGATCGCCGCCGAGGAGGTCGAATTCTGGCAGGGCCGAGCGGACCGGCTGCACGACCGCTTCCGCTACCGCTGGGACGGGCGGGCGTGGCTGCTCGAACGACTCGCCCCGTGACAGCCGCCCGGGACGCTCACCGTCGCCGCACCGGCCACCGCGATCCCGCGTCGGCGGCCCCATGACGAGTCGGCTGCGGCGCCACGCCGTGGACACCCGCCCGTTGGCCGTGCCCGCCTACCGCCGGCTGCTCATCGGGCAAGGCACCTCCTACGTCGGGTCGATGCTCACTCAGGTCGCGGTCCCGGTGCAGGTCTATGCGATCACCCGCTCGTCGTTCTACGTGGGCATGGTCGGCTTCGCGGGGCTGGTGCCGATCGTGGTGCTCGGCCTGTACGGCGGCGCGATCGCCGACGCGATGGACCGCCGGCTGCTCTACCTGGCGTCGTCGCTCACGAGCTGGGTGGTGACGATCGGCCTGCTGCTGCTCACCGTCGTCGGCTTCGTGCACGTGTGGCTGATCCTGCTGCTCGTCGTCGTCCAGTCCGGCGCGTTCGCGGTGTCGTCCTCGGCCCGCGGGGCGATCATCCCGCGCATCGTCGACCTGGAGCTCGTCCCGGCAGCCAACACCCTCAACTTCACCGTCGCGATGGCCAGCGCGGCCGTCGGTCCGCTGTTCGCCGGGGCGGTGGTGGGCCTGCGCCACGGCTTCGCCTACGCCTACGCCATCGACGCGGTGCTGTTCACCGCGGGCCTGTACTCGACCCTGCGGCTACCGCCGATCCCGCCCGATGAGACGGCACCCGCGCGCGGTGGCACGCGTGCCGTCGTCGAGGGATTGCGGTTCATCGCCAGTCGCCCGGTGCTGGTGATGTCCTTCGCAGTCGACATCGTGGCGATGGTGCTTGCCATGCCGCGCTCGTTGTTCCCCGCCGTCGCCGCCGACCGCTTCCCCGGCTCCATCGGGTTGCTGTATGCCGCGATCCCCATCGGGTCGGTGGTGGCTGGGCTCGCGAGTGGCTGGATCGGCCGGGTGCGTCGTCAGGGCGTGGCCCTGACCTTCGCGATCATCGGCTGGGGATTGAGCGTCGCCGTGGCCGGCATCGCGCACCAGCTGTGGCTCGTCCTGATCTTGCTCGCCTTCGGCGGGGCGGCTGATCTGGTCAGCGCGGTGTTCCGCCAGACCATCCTGCAGACCTACGCCCCGGACGAGATGCGCGGGCGCATGCAAGGGGTGTTCACCGCGGTCGTGGCCGGTGGCCCGCGTCTCGGCGACGTACGCGCCGGGACCATGGCCGC
>DATAOO010000104.1:0-4643 GCA_036265695.1 Pseudonocardia sp.
GTCTCCATCGCGACCACCGCCGCCACGCCGGACACGGCCGTCGCGCGCAGGAACCACGGCGAGCCGGGCATGCGGTGCTTGCGCCACCAGGTCCAGCCCAGCCACAGCGCGAGCAGCATCAGCGCCGAGCCCATCCCGACCATGGTGTTGTAGGCGAGGTGCACGACGTTCACCGGCGGCCGCAGGTCGGGCGGCACGCTCTGCAGGCCGATCACCTGGCCGTCCGGGTCGTGGGTGACCAGGATCGACAGCCCGTAGGGGATCTCCAGCGCCCACTGCAGCCGGTCGTTCAGGAAGATGCCGCCGACCGAGAGCGGCACCCCCCGACCGGTGTCGAAGAGCCCTTCCATCGCGGCCAGCTTCACCGGCTGGTTCTCGGCGACGGTGGTCGCGATCCAGTCGCCGACCAGCAGCTGGATCGGCGTCGCCACCGTGGCGAACGTCAGCGGGATCAGCAGGCCGAAGCGGTGGTAGCGGTCGCGACGGCCGCGCAGCATCCCCACGGCGTACACCGAGGCGACCAGGTAGCCCGTCACCATGTAGGCGGCGATCAGCATGTGCACGAACTGCGGCCAGGTGGACGGGCCGAACATCGCCCCCACCGGGTCGGCGTCCACCACGCGCCCGTTCTCCATCCGGAAGCCGGTGGGGTTGTTCATCCACGCGTTCGCCGCGATCACGAAGAACGCGCCCGCGACGCCGGACACGATGATCGGCACCGCGCTGAGCATGTGGGCGCGGGGCGACATGCGGTCCCACCCGAAGAGGTAGATCCCCACGAAGATCGCCTCGAGGAAGAAGGCGAAGCCCTCCAGCACGAACGGGAAGCCGTAGACCTCGCCGAACGGGGCCATCAGGCCGGGCCAGAGGATGCCCATCTCGAACGACAGCAGCGTGCCCGACACCGCGCCCGCGGCGAACAGCACACCCATCGCCTTGGCCCAGGTGTGCGCGAGGTCGCGGAGCATCGGGTTGCCGCGCTTGTGCGCCCGCCACTCGGTGAACACCACGATCGTCGGGAACGCGATCCCGAAGCACGAGAACACGATGTGCCAGCCGAGCGACAGCGCCATCTGCATGCGCGCCGGGAACAGGTTCTCCGCCGCGCCCGCCAGCACGAGTGCGTGGTCCACGCGCCCAGCATGGTCCGGAGATCGCCGGGGTGGCGCGGCTTCCCGTCCGGCGGAACCGTCGTGCTTGACATAGTTAACGCTCTCGTATACTTTAGTTATCGAACCCACCGACGACCGAAGGAGCAGAGCATGTACACGCCCACCGAGGACCTCACCCGCATCGCCAACAACAGCCGCGACGCCATCGCCGCCGCGCTGAACACCTGGGCCGAGGCCGCGCAGCGCTACGCCACGGAGTTCGACGCCAAGCATCCGGTGCCCGACGCCGCCGAAACCCAGGCCGCGATCGACGCCGCCTACGACCTGGCGGGCAAGCTGCTCGCCGAGCAGCGCGCCTTCGCCACCAGCGTCATCGCCGCGAGCAAGGAGGCCACCGAGGCCGCCGCCGAGCGCTTCCGCACGCTGGCCCCGAACTTCCCGGTGCCCGCCGCCGTCTGACCCCCGCATGATCCGAGAGCCCGTCCGACCACCGCTCGGGCGGGCTCTCCCCGTCACCGCCGCGCGGCCGGACGGCCGCGGGCCCGTCCGGAGGGGGTGGGCCCCGCCGCCCGGCCCGCGATGCGCGGTGACGGACCGAAGGCCCCGCCCGGCCACCGCCGGGCGGGGCCTTCCCCGTGTCGGGGCGCCCTCCGTCACGGCCCGATGGCGCCCTCCGTCACCGCCGGGTAGGGCACGCCGGTTACCGCGGGGTGGGGACCTCCGCCGCCGCCAGCCGTTCGCGCTGGGGTGTGACGACGTAGCGCGGGTCGCGAGTGGAGGCCACGCCCGCCTCGAACACGCCGAACCGCTGCAGCACACTGCCCGCCGCCAGCGCGAGGCCTGCCACCACCGCGGCCACGCGGCTGCGGCGGCCCAGCAGGGTGCCCGCGAGGCCGCCCGCCGTGAGGTACTCCGACCAGCGCCGCAGCGTGTGCGCCCGGCCCGTGGTGTAGGCCTCGGCAACCATCCCGACGCGGTGCTCCAGCACCCGCGACGCCACGAGCTCGGCCGCCGCCCCCACCGCCGCGAACGCGCGGGCGGGGCCCGCCTCCGCGGGCGGCACGAGCGCCATCGCGACCCCGCCCGAGCTCGCCGCGGCCGAACCGGTGAACACGAACGGCAGGTACGGGTGCGCGGTGTTCCACGCGGGCACGGCCGTCTGCGACAACAGCACCGCCGTGTAGCCCGCCAGCGCGGGCGCGAGCGCGGCCGAGGACAGCGACGCGGGCCGCGCCACCCGCCGCAGCAGCCGGGTGAGCCGCCACCGCGCGGGCAGCACCTCGGCCGCGGCGGCCAGCCCGATGCCGGGGCTGTAGGCGGAGAGGATCCACGTGCCGACGCTCATCGGCGACGTCGGTTTGGCCACCCGGAGCATGTGGTGGAACCGCAGGGGCTTGCCGAGGTCGGACACCAGGAAGTACATGCTCGCCCCCAGCCCGGCCACCGCGGTGAAGCGGGCGCGGCGGCGCAGGCGGCCCCGGCCGGTGAGGTCGGCGCCCACCGAGAGCAGCGTCGACCCCCCGGACAGCCCGCCCGCGAACAGGTACGCGGGGATCCGCCAGTCCCACGCGGGCGGCTTGAGGATGGGCCGCCCGTAGTAGGAGTGGTCGTCCGGCCGGGGCGGCGGCAGCGGCTCGGCGCGGCGACTCATGCCCCACCTCGGCCAAGATCACCGGTTCGGCGCGCAAAGCGGCCATATCTGGCCGGATCTGCACCGAAGCGGCGATCACGGCGGGCCGGGGTGATCATCGGCGCCCCAGGAACGAGCCCACCGCGGCCGCGAGGAACGCCCCGGCCGCGGCGCCGACGAACTTCCACATCCGCACGGCGTCGCGCGTGGGCACGACCGGGTCCGGCGGCAGCCCGTACACCTCCGGCTCGTCGAGGAGCAGGAAGAACGCGCCGTTGCCGCCCACGCCGTCACGGGAGTCATCGCCGTAGAGCCGGGCGCTGGTCTCCCCGCGCTCGTGCAGGGTCTCGACCCGCGCCGCCGCCCGTTCGCGCAGCTCGTCGAGCTCGCCGAACTGGATCGAGTCGGTGGGGCACGCCTTCGCGCAGGCCGGTTCGAGGCCGCCGGACAGCCGGTCGTAGCAGAGCGTGCACTTCTGCGCGCGCCCGTCGCCGGGCCGCCGCTCGATCACGCCGTAGGGGCAGGCCGACACGCAGTAGCCGCAGCCGTTGCAGATGTCCTGCTGCACGACGACCGAGCCGAACTCCGTGCGGAACAGCGCCCCCGTCGGGCACACGTCCAGGCAGCCCGCGTGCGTGCAGTGCTTGCAGACGTCCGACGCCATGAGCCACCGCAGCCCGTCCACCGCGGGCATGCCCAGGTCGACCGGCTTGCTCTGCTCCACGAACGCCACGTGCCGCCAGGCGTTGGCGCCCAGGTCACCGGTGTTGTCGTGGGACATCCCCAGCAGGTCCAGGTGCTCGGCGGCGGGCACCCCGTTCCACTGCTTGCACGCCACCTCGCACGCCTTGCAGCCGATGCACACCGACGTGTCGGTGAAGAACCCCACGCGCGGCGGGTGGTCGACGTGCCCGGCATCGCCCGCGACGTCGTCGAGCGGCCCGAAGAGGCTGTTCACGCCATCCCTGCCCTCCGGCGGTAGTCCGCCACGTAGTCCAGCAGCGCCTTGCCGGTGGGACGCGGGCCCGGTCGGACGTCGCACGTCGCCACCTTGCCCTCCTGGATACCCACGTTGGGGTCGGTCACGATGCCGAGAAGGTCGTTCATCACGTCGCCCTTCGCCAGGCCGCGCCCGCCGAAGTGGTAGGGCATCCACACCTGGTGCACCACCGTGCCCTGCATCCGCAGCGGCGGGATCCGCTCGGTCACGACCGCGCGCGCCTGCACCGCCGTGCGCGTCGTGACGACGTGGCACCACTGCCCGTGCACGAGCCCGCGCTCGGCGGCCAGCTGCGGCGACACCTCGACGAACAGCTCGGGCTGCAGCTCCGCCAGGAACGGCAGCGTGCGCGTCATGGCGCCCGACGTGTAGTGCTCGGTGAGCCGGGACGAGGTCAGGACGAACGGGAAGACGGTGCCGAGGGCGGGGTTGGCCGGGTTGTCCGGGTGGTCGTACCGCCGCCGGGTCGGGCTCGCCCGCGGCCCGTGCAGCGGGTTGCGCACCGGCGACTCGTCGGGCTCGTAGTGCGTCGGCAGGGGCCCGTCGACCACGCCGTTGGGCGCGAACAGCCAGGCCTTCCCGTCGGCCTGGAGCACGAACGGGTCGTCGCCGCGCAACGCCGCGGCCCCGACCGCATCGGGCGGTGGGGCGTGGTCGGGCGGGAGGTCGTCGGGGAAGTCGGGGATGTCGTCGCCCACCCAGCGGCGGGCGTCGTCGTCCCACCAGACCAGCTTCTTGCGCTCGCTCCACGGCTTCCCGTCCGGATCGGCCGAGGCCCGGTTGTAGAGCACGCGGCGGTCCAGCGGCCAGCACCAGCCCCACTTGCCGTCGGGGCCGTCGCCGCGTCGCGCGGAGAGGTTCACGCCGCCCTTGAACACGCCCGCGTAGATCCAGCAGCCGG
>DATAOO010000105.1:0-6163 GCA_036265695.1 Pseudonocardia sp.
CCTGCGCCGCGCGGTCGGCGTGGCCCTCACCGCGCCCGCCCCACACCACAGCACGCCGATCCGGTTCGCCCTCGTCCGCGAGCGCCGCACCGCGCTCCTGGACGCCATGGCCGACCGCTGGCGCGAGCACCTCGAGGCCGACGGCAGGCCCGCCGCCGAGGTCGAGCGCCGCATGCGCCGCGGCGACCTCCTGCGCCGGGCCCCCGAGCTCGTCCTCGCCTTCCGCACCGGCGACGGCATGCACACCTACCCCGACGACGCCCGCCGCCAGGGCGAACGCACGATGTTCACCGTCGCGGGGGGCGCGGCCGTGCAGTCGTTGCTCATCGCGCTGGCCGCCGAGGGCCTCGGGTCGTGCTGGGTCGGCTCGACGATCTTCGCCGCCGACGTCGTGCGCCGCGTCCTCGCGCTGCCGCCGGACTGGCAGCCGCTCGGGGCCATCGCGGTCGGCGTGCCCGCGGAGCCCGCGCCGCCGCGCGGCCCCCGCACCGACGGGCTGCTCGAGTGGTAGCCCCGCGGTCACCGGCGGGCGGTGGGAGAGCCTGCGGTCGCACGCACGCCCCGGCGGTGGTGGCGGGACCCGGCGCCGGGGGCCTGCCGTGGTAGCCCCCGCGGTCGCGGCGGCCGAGCTGGCCGCGTGGGAGCCCGCCGACGAGGCCCAGCGCGCCCTCAAGTTCGGCTTCCTCGCCTTCCTCGACGCCCGCCCCGACGACGCCTGCGCGCGCGAGTGCGTGCCCGGCCACTTGACGGCGTCCGCGCTCGTGCTCGACGCGACCGGCGAACGCACGCTGCTCACGTTGCACAAGCGGTTCCACCGGTGGGTGCAGCTGGGCGGGCACTGCGAGCCCGGCGACGGGAGCCTGCGGGCCGCCGCGCTGCGGGAGGCCACCGAGGAGTCCGGCATCGACGGGCTGACGATCTCCGCGGAGCCGCTCCACCTGGACGTCCACCCGGTGCTCTGCTCGCTCGGCGTGCCCAGCCGCCACCTCGACGTGCGCTACCTCGTGCACGCCCCGGCGGCCGCCGAGCCCCGGATCAGCGACGAATCGGCCGACCTGCGCTGGTGGCCGGTCGACGCCCTGCCGAGCGACGAGCCGACGCTCACCACGATGGTCAGCGCCGCCAGAAGAACAGCTCGCTGTAGCCGGTAGCGGCGAGCGAGGTGTCGCCGCCGATCGCGCCGAACACCAGCGCGCCCAGTGCGAACAGCGCGGACGCCGCCCCCGGCACCCCCAGGATCAACACGAACAGCGCGATCGGCGCCCACGGTCGCACCCGCGCGGCCAGCCGCAGTGCCGAGACCGGCAGGTAGGGCTCCAGCACCCCGAAGCCGTCGAGACCGGGCACCGGCAGGATGTTGAGGACGAACGCCAGCACCTGGATCAGCGCCAGCGCGGAGAGGCCGACGGCGAGCCCGATCGGCATCGGCACCACCGCGACCGCCGCCGTCAGCAGCGCCCCGACGATGAGGTTGGCGGCGGGTCCGGCCAGGGAGACGAGGCTGCGCACGGCGCGGGACCCGATGGCGCCGTGGTCGATCCACACCGCGCCGCCGGGCAGCGGTATGCCGCCGAGCAGCAGGAAGAACACCGGCAGCACGAGCGAGAGGCCGAGGTCGGCGTAGCGGCGGATGTCGAGGGTGAGGTAGCCCTTGGCGCGGACCGAACGGTCGCCGCCGCGGTAGGCCGTGTAGGCGTGCCCGAACTCGTGCAGGCACAGCGACACCGCCCACCCGGCGAGCACGAGGAGCACGATCCCGGTCGTGAGGACCGGCCGGGTGGTGGCCACCGCGGCGAGGACCCCACCCAGCACGGTGACCGCCACGAGGACCAGGAACCACGGACTGACACGGCTGGAGACGTCGCGCACCTCCCCATTGTGCTGATCGGGGGATCGATGGGGTGGACCGGATCACCCGGATGGCAGCTTCGGCTTGCCAAGACCCTGCCTACAGGGCTGTACTTACAGAGCTGTCATTCTCATTCACGACAGCCATTCGCCGCGGGTGTGGGGAGGTGGGCGAGTGCAGGTGATCACCGACGCGATGACCTTGGTCGACACGATGGACGGCATGCCGGTGGGAGGGCAGGTCGAGACCTTCGTCGTCATCGAGGGAGGCCAGGAGGCCGGGAACGATCTCGGCGAGGAGCCGGATTGGCAGGAGCGTGCGCTCTGTGCCCAGACCGACCCCGAGGCGTTCTTCCCGGAGAAGGGTGGCTCCACCCGGGAGGCGAAGCGGATCTGCTCGGGCTGCGAGGTGCGGGCCGAGTGCCTCGACTACGCGCTGGCGCACGACGAGCGCTTCGGCATCTGGGGCGGCCTGTCCGAGCGGGAGCGTCGTCGCCTGCGTCGTCCCGCGGTCTGACCGCGGGTTTACGCGGGCCCACCGTCAACGGCGTCGGGCTCGATGTTCAAGTACTCCGCCACCTGCTCCACGAGCACCTCGTGCAGCAGGTCGGCGAGGTCGGCGCCGCCGCGGGCGCGGTTTTCCAGCGGCCGCCGGTAGAGCACGATGCGCGCGCGCGACGGCTGGCCGTCGGGGCCGAGGCCCGCGGGCACGAGCTGCGCGAGCGGCACGCCGATGTCGGCGAGCACCCCGGCGCCCCAGACGACGTCGTCGGGCGAGGTCTCGACCACTTCCGGCACCTCGTCCACGGCCAGGTCGAGATCCGCCAGCTCCGAGCCCCAGCGCAGCTCGATCGGCTCGAGGGCCTCCAGCACCAGCGCGTCGAACTTCTCCGCGCGGGTGCGGGTGGCGGGCAACGACGTGGGGTAGAGCAGCCCACGCAACCCGCGGCCGCGTCGATCCCGGCGGCGGGGGGAGCGGCGCAGGGCCGCGCGTGCGGTCGTCACGCGCCTATCGTAGGACCCGCGGCGGCCCCGACGTCCTGTCCTGCGTGTCGCGGCTGAACACGCCGCGCGTCGGGGGCGCGACGGGCCGTGCAGGGCCTCCCTCGCGAGCGCCGCGCGGCGCGGATACGGGGGTCACCCGACCGCGCGTCGTGGCCGCGAATCGGGCGGACCGCGCGCTAGGGTCAGCCCCGTGCTCAGCGTCCGGAGGTGTTCGCGAACGGGGTGCACCGAGCTCGCGGTGGCCACGTTGACGTACGTGTACTCCGACTCCACCGCGGTCGTCGGTCCACTCGCGACCCAGGCCGAGCCGCACTCCTACGACCTGTGCACCGGCCACGCCCACCGGCTCACCGCCCCCCGGGGCTGGGAGGTCGTGCGCTTCGAGGGCGAGTTCGCGCCTCCCCAGCCGACCGGCGACGACCTCACCGCGCTCGCCGAGGCCGTGCGGGAGGCGGGCCGGGTCGACCGGCCGGTCGAGCCCGTGCCCGCCATCGGGACCGGCCGCCGCGGCCACCTGCGCGTGCTCCCCGGGCCGCCCGCCGACTAGCCGGCCGGGTGCGGTCAGGTCGATCGGTGCCCGTAGAGCCAGTCGATGTCGGGGGACAGCCCGAAGCTCGCCGCCATCGCCGCGTCCCGGGCCCGCTGTCGTTCCCCGTCCGGCAGGTGGAAGCGCTCGCCGTTGCCCCGGGAGATCGCCTGCACCCGCGCCGTCCGCGCGCGTCGCGCCGACTCGTACCGGGCCAGCGCCGACGGGATGTCCGCGCTGTCGGTGAGGCACGCGGCCAACGCGGCGGCGTCCTCGATGGCCTGGGCCGCGCCCTGCGCGCCGTAGGGCAGCATCGGGTGGCAGGCGTCCCCGAGCAGGGTCACCACCCCCCGGCTCCACCGCGGGAACGGGTCGCGGTCGAAGAGCGCCCACTTCAGCGGGGCCTCCAGCGCCCCGACGATCTCCCGGACGTCCGGGTGCCAGCAGGCGAAGGCGGCCCGGAGCTCGGCGACGTCGCCCCGGTCGGTCCAGGACTCGCGCGTCCACGCGCCCTCCTCCGTGACGCAGACGACGTTGAGCAGGCGGCCCGCGGAGACGAAGTAGTGCACGAGGTGCGCGCCCGGTCCCAGCCGGACCGTGCACCGGTGGTCGAGCGCGGGGACCCGGTCGGCGGGGACGAGCCCGCGGTAGGCCACGTGCCCGGTGAAGCGCGGCCGCTGGTCGCCGAAGAGCGCGCCGCGCACGGCGGAGTGGATGCCGTCCGCCCCGACCACCAGGTCGGCGACCTCCGAGGACCCGTCCGCGAACCGGATCTTCGCGGGCCCGTCGTGGTGCTCCACGCCGACGCACCGCCGCCCGACCTCCACGCAGCAGGCGGGCACCGCGGCGGCCAGCACGGCGACCAGGTCGGCCCGGTGGGCGTGCAGGTACGGGGCGCCGTAGGAGCGCTCGATGGCGTCACCGAGCGGGGTCGCCGACAGCAGCCGCCCGTCGTCCCAGCGGCGGAACTCGAACGTCGTCGGCCGCACGGCCACCCGTTCGACCGCGGGGAGCACGCCGAACCCGCGCAGGATCCGCGTGCAGTTGGGGGCGAGCTGGATCCCCGCCCCGACCTCCGAGCGCGGCCCGGCCTGCTCGTAGACGCGAACGTCCCAGCCCGCCCGCAGGAGCGCGACGGCCGCCGCGAGGCCACCGATCCCGCCGCCGACGACCGCCGCCGAAGAAGGTCGGAGCGCCATGGCCCGGTTCTACGGCGATCCCGGCCTGCGCACCTCCGTAGTCGTCACCGAAATAAGCCCCTATAGGGTCGTTTGCCGTGACCGACCTGAGCGGCATCGTGAAGGCCTACGACGTGCGAGGCGTCGTCGGCGAGGAGCTCGACGACGCGGTCGTGCGTGACATCGGAGCGGCGCTCGCCCGCCTGCTCCGCGGGGAGGACCCGGCGACGCGGGCCGTCGTCGTCGGCTACGACATGCGCGACAGCTCCCCGTCGCTGGCCGCCGCCTTGGCCGAGGGCGTGACGGGCCAGGGCCTCGACGTCATCTCCATCGGCCTGGCCAGCACCGACCTGCTCTACTACGCCTCGGGCACCCTCGGCCTGCCGGGCGCGATGTTCACCGCGAGCCACAACCCGGCCCGCTACAACGGCATCAAGCTGTGCCGCGCGGGCGCCACGCCGATCGGCCAGGACACCGGCCTCGCGGCGATCCGGGAGGCGGTCGAGGCGGGTGTGCCCGCCGGGCCGGGCGGCGGCCGGGTGACCGAACGCGACCTCCTCGCCGACTACGCCGCCTACCTGCGCGGGCTCGTCGACCTCTCGGGCATCCGTCCGCTCAAGGTCGTCGTCGACGCGGGCAACGGCATGGGTGGCTACACCGTGCCCGCCGTGCTCGGCGACCTCGGCAGCATCGACCTCGTGCCGCTCTACTTCGAGCTCGACGGCTCCTTCCCCAACCACGAGGCCAACCCGCTCGACCCGGCCAACCTCGTTGACCTGCAGAAGCGGGTGGTCCTGGAGGGCGCCGACCTCGGCCTGGCCTTCGACGGCGACGCCGACCGCTGCTTCGCCGTGGACGAGCGCGGCGAGCCGGTGAGCCCGAGCGCGATCACCGCGCTGGTCGCCGTCCGCGAGCTGGCCAAGGCGCCGGGCAGCGCCGTCATCCACAACCTGATCACGTCCCGGGCCGTGCCGGAGATCATCGAAGAGCACGGCGGACGGCCGGTGCGCACCCGCGTGGGGCACTCGTTCATCAAGCAGACGATGGCCGACACCGACGCCGTGTTCGGCGGCGAGCACTCCGCGCACTACTACTTCCGCGACTTCTGGCGCGCCGACTCCGGCATGCTCGCCGCGCTGCACCTGCTGGCCGCGCTCGGCACCCAGGAGGCGCCGCTGTCGGCGCTCATGGCCGACTACGACCGCTACGCCGCGTCGGGCGAGATCAACTCCACGGTCGCCGACCAGGCCGCGGCCACGGCGCAGGTCCGCTCCGCGTTCGCCGACCGCGCCGATTTCGACGAGCTCGACGGCCTCACCGCTGCCCTGCAGGACGGCTCGTGGTTCAACCTGCGCGCCTCCAACACCGAGCCGCTGCTGCGCCTCAACGTCGAGGCCGCGGACGAGCAGGCCATGTCCGCACTGCGCGACGAGGTGCTGGCGATCATTCGCACGTGAACGCCGCGCAGACGTCCGGGAACTGGCAGAGTCTGGGGCGGCACCCCGCGACGAAGGAGGCCCCGTGGCCGTGCAGCTCGATCCGCAGCTGATGGACATCCTGGCCTGCCCCGCGGAGGACCACGGTCCGCTGCGTCCCGAGGGCGATG
>DATAOO010000106.1:0-11922 GCA_036265695.1 Pseudonocardia sp.
TGCAGGAACGACGCGGTGCCGGTGGCGAACGGCTCGAAGACCCGGTCGCTGACGATCATCGCCCCGAGCGGCGAGTAGCCCGACGTCATGCCCTTGGCGCAGGTGATGATGTCGGGGACGTAGCCGACGTCGTCGCAGGCGAACATCGAGCCGATCCGGCCGAACGCGCAGATCACCTCGTCGGAGACCAGCAGCACGTCGTGGCGGGTGCAGACCTCGCGCAGCCGCTCGAAGTAGCCGGGCGGGGGCGGGAAGCAGCCGCCCGCGTTCTGCACGGGCTCGACGAACACCGCGGCCACGGTGTCGGCGCCCTCCGCGAGGATCGCCTCCTCGACGCGGTCGGCGGCCCACAGGCCGAACGCCTTGTCGGCCAGGCCGTGGGGCGCCCGGTAGGCGTTGGTGTTGGGCACCTTGAACGCGCCGGGCACGAGCGGCTCGAACGGGGCGCGGTAGTCGGTGACGCCGGTGATCGCGAGGGCGCCCTGCGTGGTGCCGTGGTAGGCGATCGAGCGGCTGATCACCTTGGTCTTCAGCGGCTTGCCGACGACCTTGAAGTACTGCTTGGCGAGCTTCCACGCGGCCTCGACGGCCTCGCCGCCGCCGCTGGTGAAGAACACCCGGTTGAGGTCGCCGGGCGCGTAGTGCGCGAGCCGTTCGGCCAGGTCGATCGCGGCCGGGTGCGCGTAGGACCAGAGCGGGAAGTACGCCAGCTCCGCGGCCTGCCGGGCGGCCGCCTCGGCCAGCTCGCGGCGGCCGTGCCCGACCTGCACGGTGAACAGGCCCGCGAGCCCGTCGAGGTAGCTGCGGCCCGCCGCGTCCTCGATCCGGCAGCCCTCACCCCGCACGATGATCGGCGGTGCGCCCGCGCCCTGGCGGGCGAAGTGCATCCAGAGGTGATCGCGGGCCGCCTGTTCTCGCGCGGTGCCCATGGGCGTCGACGTCGAGACCGTCATCGGGTTCCCCAGTTGTAGTGCTGCTTGCGCAGCTTCATGTACACGAACGTCTCGGTGTTGCGGACGCCCGGCAACGCCCGGATCCGCCTGCCGACCAGCTCCAGGAGGTGGTCGTCGTCCTCGCAGACCGCCTCGACGAGCACGTCGAAGCTGCCCGCGGTGATCACCACGTAGTCGACCTCCGGCATCGCCGCGAGCGCGTCGGCCACGGCGACCACGTCGCCGTCGACCCGCACGCCCACCATCGCCTGCCTGCGGAAACCCAGCTGCAGGGGATCCGTGACCGCGACGATCTGGATCACCCCCGCTTCCTGGAGGCGGGCGACGCGCTGGCGGACGGCGGCCTCCGAGAGGCCCACCGCCCGCGCGATCGTGGCGTACGAGCGGCGCCCGTCGTCCTGCAGCTGCTCGACGATCGCCTTGCCCACGTCGTCGAGCAAGACGTGGGGGCCGCCTGCGGTCACGCGCTCCAGGTTAGCCGACGCCGAGGCCGTATCGACGCGATTCCGTTGTCAAACCGGCCTTGAAACGCGGATTTCATCGACGATCTCCCGAGGACGCCTCGAAATACGTCGTTCCACGTTCTAGCATCCTCGCAGCGGAGTTCACCAGGCCGGAGGCAGCGATGAGCACCCAGACGTCCGAGTCAGGAACAGCACCGGGAACGAAGGGCCTGAAAGGCGGTGCGCTGGGCCTGGTGTCCAGCGTGGTGATCGGCATGGCCTCCACGGCCCCCGCCTACAGCCTGGCGGCGAGCCTCGGGCTGATCGTCGTGCTCGCGGGCGAGAAGACGCCCGCGATCATGCTCCTGGCCTTCGTGCCGATGTACCTCATCGCCGTGGCCTACCGCGAGCTGAACGAGGCCGAGCCCGACTGCGGCACCACGTTCACCTGGGCCGCCCGCGCGTTCGGGCCCCGCACCGGCTGGATGGGCGGCTGGGGCATCATCGCCGCCGACATCATCGTGATGGCCAACCTCGCGCAGATCGCGGGCTCGTACTCGTTCCGCCTGGTCGGGCTGGACGAGCTGGCCGACGACCAGCTGTGGTCCACCGTCGCGGGCGTCGTGTGGATCGTGCTGATGACCTACATCTGCTACCGCGGCATCGAGGTCTCCGCCCGGCTGCAGTACGCGCTGCTCGGGATCGAACTGCTCGTGCTCGTCGCGTTCGCGGTGATCGCGCTGGTGAAGGTGTATTCGGGCGGCGCGCCGGAAGGGTCCATGGTGCCGAGCCTCGAGTGGCTCTGGCCCGGCGGGCTGTCGCTCTCGGACTTCGTCGACGCCATCCTCATCGCCGTGTTCCTCTACTGGGGCTGGGACACCGCCGTCGCCGTCAACGAGGAGGCCGACGACCCCGCCACCACCCCCGGCAAGGCCGCGGTCCTCTCGACCGTGCTGCTGCTGGTGACCTACGTGTTGGTCGCCGTGGCCACGGTCGCGTTCGCGGGCACCGGCACCGAGGGCATCGGCCTGGGCAACCCGGACAACGCCGACGACGTGTTCGCCGCGATCGGGCCGACGGTGTTCGGCGACAGCGGTATCGGCCAGGTGTTCATCGTCCTGCTGATCATCTCGGTGCTGACCTCGTCGGCGGCCTCGACCCAGACCACGATCCTGCCCACCGCGCGGGCCGCCCTCTCGATGGGCGCCTACCGGGCGATCCCGCCGCGCTTCGCGAAGATCCACCCGCGCTACCTCACGCCCAGCTACGCGACGTGGGGCATGGGCATCGCGTCGATCGCCTTCTACGTGCTGCTCACGATCATCAGCACCAACGTGCTCGCCGACTCGATCTCCGCGGTGGGGCTGCTCATCGCGTTCTACTACGGCCTCACCGGGTTCGCGTGCGTCTGGTACTACCGCAAGCACCTGCACGGGCGGGACCTGTGGGTCAAGGGCGTGCTGCCCTTCCTCGGCGGCCTGCTGCTGCTGGGCGCGTTCGTCGAGGCGTCGATCACGTACGCCAGCCCCGACGGCGGCGAGACGACGGTGTTCGGCATCGGCGGCGTCTTCGTGATCGGCATCGGCTCGCTCGTGCTCGGCGCCCTGCTGATGCTCATCTACAGCCGGATCGCCCCGCCCTTCTTCCGCGGGGAGACCCTCACCAAGGGCAGCCACGACCTGATCCTGCCGCCCGGCCACCGCACGGGGCTCGGCCTCCCGGACTCGCACGAGGACACGGTGATCGCGCCCGACCTGTCGAACCTCCCGCCGGGCCAGCGCCCCACCGACCCGCGGGAGTAGCCCGGGCTACACCGCGATGACCGTCGGAACGATCATGGGACGGCGCCGGTAGGTCTCGCCGACCCACTTGCCGACCACCCGCCGCACCGCCTGGGCGATGCGGTGGGTGTCGGTGATCCCCTCCGTCTCGGTGCGCGAGAGCTCGTCCTCGACCAACGGCAATACCGCGGCGAGCGCCTTGGGGTCGTCGGAGAAGCCGCGCCCGGAGATCTCCGGCCGCGACACCGCCCGGCCGGTGGTGGTGTCGACCACGACCGTGATGGCGATGAAGCCACCCTCGCCGAGCACGAGCCGGTCGCCCAGCGTGGACTCGCCGATGTCGCCCACGGCGAGGCCGTCGACGTAGACCCGGCCCACCTCGACGCGCCCGGTGATCGCCGCCTTGCCGTCGACGAGGTCGACGACCACGCCGTCTTCGGCGAGCACCACCGCGTCCTCCGGCACCCCGGTCTTCGCCGCCAACGCCGCGTTGGCCCGCAGGTGCCGCCACTCTCCGTGCACCGGCATGACGTTGGACGGGCGCACCGCGTTGTACAGGTACAGGAGCTCGCCCGCGGGCGCGTGGCCCGAGACGTGCACCCGCGCGGTGCCCTGGTGCACCACGCGCGCGCCGAGCCGGGTGAGCCCGTTGATCACCGCGAAGACGGCCGTCTCGTTGCCCGGGATGAGGGAGCTGGCGAGGATCACGGTGTCCTCGGGCTTGATCCGCACGGACCGGTGGTCGCCGCTCGCCATGCGCGCGAGCGCGGACAGCGGCTCGCCCTGCGAACCGGTGGAGACGTAGACGATGCGGTCGTCCGGGATGATCGCCGCGTCGTCCGGCTCCACCAGCAGACCCGGCGGCACGGTGAGGTAGCCCATCTCGGCGGCCAGGCCCATGTTGCGCACCATCGAGCGGCCGACGAAGCACACCTGCCGCCCGTGCGCCGACGCCGCGTCGAGCACCTGCTGCACCCGGTGAACGTGGCTGGCGAAGCAGGCGACGATGACGCGCGCGCTCGCCCGGTGGAACATCCCGTCGAGCACCGGCCCGATCTCGCCCTCGGAGATCACGAAGCCGGGCTGGTCGGCGTTGGTGGAGTCGACCAGGAACAGGTCGACCCCTTCGTCGCCCAGCCGGGAGAACCCGGCGAGGTCGGTAAGCCGACCGTCCAGGGGCAGCTGGTCGAGCTTGATGTCGCCGGTGTGCAGCACCAGGCCCGCGGGCGTGCGGATCGCGACGGCCAGCGCATCGGGGATGGAGTGGTTGACCGCGAAGTACTCGCAGTCCCACCCGCCGTGCCGCAGCCGGGTGCCCTCCTTCACCTCCAGCAGGTGCGGGGTGAGCCGGTGCTCCTTGCACTTGGCCGCGACCAGCGCCAACGTGAACCGGGACCCGACGACGGCGAGATCCGGGCGCTGCCGCAGGAGGAACGGCACTGCGCCGATGTGGTCCTCGTGGCCATGGGTGAGCACGATCGCGTCGATGTCGTCGAGGCGGTTCTCGATGGCCCGGAAGTCGGGCAGGATCAGGTCGACGCCCGGCGCGTCCTCGGCCGGGAACAGCACCCCGCAGTCGACGACGAGCAGCCGCCCGTCGTACTCGAACACCGTCATGTTGCGGCCGATCTCACCGATGCCGCCGAGCGCCACCACCCGCAGGCCGCCGTCGGGCAGCTCGGGCGGCGCCATGGTGGGCAGTTCGGCGCGGTTCACCTCCTCCGGCGGCGGCGGGGCGCTGGGCCGGGGCTGCTCTCGGCGGCGGGGACGACGATCGGAACGTTCGGGACGAGACAAGTTGGGTGTGATCCTTCAGCTCGGGAGGGTGACAGGGAGGCCTGCGGCGGCCAGATCGGCGGCGATGGCGCGCATCTGGGTGTCGTCGGCCGGGGGCAGGGGTAGGCGCGGCTCGCCCACGTCGAGGCCGACCAGGCGCAGCGCGGCTTTGGCGAACACCACACCGCCGACCCGGTCCATGGCCCGTGACACGGGCAGCAAGGCGGTGTTGATCTCGCGCGCGCGGGTGTGCTCGCCCGCCTCGAACGCCGCGTGCAGCGCGCGCAGGCGATCGGCGACGACGTGCCCCGTGACGCTCACGAAGCCCGCCGCCCCCACGGCGAGCCACGGGAGGTTCATCGGGTCGTCGCCGGAGTAGTAGGCGAGGCCGGTGGTGGCGAGCACCTTCACGCCGTGCGGCAGGTCGCCGCGGGCGTCCTTCACCGCCACGATGCGCGGGTGCTCGGCGAGGCGCGCCAACGTGGCCGCCTCGATGGGGACGACGCTGCGCGGCGGGATGTCGTAGAGCATCACCGGGAGGCCGGTGGCGTCGGCGACGGCCGTGAAGTGCCGCCGCAGCCCCTCCTGCGGCGGCCGCGAGTAGTAGGGCGTGACGACGAGCAGCCCGTGCGCACCCGCCCGCTCGGCCGCCTGGGCCAGGCGCGCGCTGTGCGCCGTGTCGTAGGTGCCCGCCCCGGCCACCACGGTGGCGCGCTCGCCGACCGCGGAGACGACCGCGCGCACCAGCTCGGCCTTCTCCTCGTCGGTCGTGGTGGGGCTCTCGCCGGTGGTGCCGTTGACGACCAACCCGTCGTTGCCCAGCTCGACCAGGTGCGCCGCCAGCTCCTCCGCGCGCTTCAGGTCGAGCGCGCCCTCGGCGTCGAACGGCGTGACCATCGCGGTGAGCACGCGCCCGAACGGGCGGCCGGGGTCGGACCTCATGTGAAAACGGTACCGCCCGCCCGCGACCGGAACGGGCACGGTGCTGTGACCCCGGCTCCCGCGCGGATCTTGTTGCGTTCCCGGGGTCATGGCCCCGGCGACGTCACAAGATCGCTCAGACGCCGCGTGACACCGACCCGAGGGCGGCGACGTCGGCCGGGTCGCCGTCGATCTCGACGCGCACGGCGTCGCGGCCGAACCCGTGCAACACCAGCTCCCCGGGCTCCCCGGTGATCGTCACCGACCGGTCGGCCTGCTTCGCGACGATCCGCTCCCCCGACGGCCGCGCCAGCACGACCCCGACGGGGCTGCCCCGGTAGAGCATCTTCCCCATGCGCCCGAGCAGCTGCCACAGCTCGTCGTCGCGCTCCGCGTCGGGCGGGCGGGGCGCCCAGCCGGGCTCACCCCGCCGGGCGTCCTCGTGGTGGACGAAGAGCTCGCCGCCGTTGCCGATCCGGTCGAACGCGGGCACCCGGAACGGCGACCAGAGCGGCGGCCCCGCGCGCAGGAGCCCGACCCGGTCGGCCCACGGTGTGGTGGCGTAGCCCCGCATGGCGTGCGCGGTGACGCCCGCGAGCGGCCCGATGACGATCCCCGCCGCCGCGGCCGGTTGGCGCTCGCGCACGAGCAGGTGGGCCAGCAGGTCGGCGGTGTTCCAGCCCGCGCAGAGCGTGGCCCGGTCCGGGCCGAGCGCGTCGAAGGTGTCGCAGATGGCCGCCCGTTCGGCGGTCGCGAGGCTCATGTGCCCGACGGTAGCCCGCGCGGGGTGACGCGGCTCGGCAGCGCGCTGCGGCCCGACCTCGCGTACACGTGGCCCGGCTGCGCCGGAGGTGGCCCCACCCCGTCAGACCGGTGGGGTCAGCCCTCGGTGACGAAGGGGCTGGACGCGATCTGGGTGCCGTCGTCGAGGGTGGCGATCTCGAAGTCGGCGAAGACGTTGGCCACCTCGCGCTGCAGGTGGCGCAGGCACTCGACGGCCAACGCACGGATCTCGACGTCGGCGTGCTCGGTGGCCCGCATCGCGATGAAGTGTCGCCAGGCCCGGTAGTTGCCGGTGACGACGATGCGGGTCTCGGTGGCGTTGGGCAGGATCGCGCGGGCCGCCTGGCGGGCCTGCTTGCGGCGCAGCGTGGCGTTCGGGACGTCCGCGAACCGCTTCTCCAGCCCCTCCAGCAGCTCCTCGTAGGCCTTCACCGACGCCTCGGCGGCCTCCGCGAAGAGCGCGTGCAGCTCCGGGTCGGCCGCGATGACCTCGGGCTCCACCATCGCCGCGTTGCGCTCGGGCACGTAGCGCTGCGAGAGCTGGCTGTAGGAGAAGTGCCGGTGGCGGATCAGCTCGTGGGTGAGCGAGCGCGACACCCCGGTGAGGTAGAAGCTCACCGACCCGTGCTCGAGCACCGAGAGGTGCCCGACCTCCAGGATGTGCCGGAGGTAGCCCGCGTTGGTGGCGGTACGCGGGTTGGGCTTGGTCCACGACTGGTAGCAGGCGCGGCCCGCGAACTCGGCCAAGGCCTGGCCGCCGTCGGCGTCGGTGCTCCACGGCACGTCGTCCGGCGCCACGAACTCGGTCTTGGCCACGAGCTGGACGCGCAGAGGAACGATGTCCGGCATGCCGCGAGCGTAACCTGACACCACATCGTCCTTGACTGACGTCACAAGTGACGCCACGATGGCGTCATGGACCTCAGCACGTACGTCACCCAGCTGCGGGAGGACCTCGCGTCCGCCGCCGCCGCGGGTGACGAGCAGACCCAGCGCACCGGCGCGCTGCTCGGCGCGGCGATCGAGCCCGCCGCCCGGCTCGCCCTGATGAACGCGCTCGCCGACCTCGCCGCGGAGGTCACCGAAGCGCTCGGCGACCGCGTGGTGGAGGTGCGCCTCGACGGGCGCGACGTCCGCGTCGCGGTGAGCGACCCGGACAAGAGCGCCGACGAGCCGGAACGGGAGTCCGCCGATTCGCCGTTCGCGGGCTTCGGGCCGCGCGGCTTCGCGGGCTTCGCAGGTCTCGGCGGCGAGGCGGGCGACATCTCCCGCGTCACGCTTCGGCTGGTCGAGCAGATCAAGAACCAGGCCGAGCAGGCCGCCGCGAGCCAGGGCATCTCGCTCAACTCCTGGGTGGCGCAGGCCGTGCAGGGCGCGCTCGCGGGCCACCAGCACGGGAAGTCCGGCCGTCGCGACGGCCGGGACGGCAGGGACGGCAAGCGCGTGAAGGGGTGGGTGCAGGGATGAGCGAGCCGATCGACTTCACCAAGGACGGCCCGACGGGCGACGACAGCTTCGACAGCGACATCGTGCGCCGGGAGAGCTGGCCGGTGGCAGGCGTCGCCGAGCTGGAGCTTTCGGTCGACGTCGGGCGCATCGAGGTGCACCTCGACCGCGACGACGAGGCGGAAGTGCAGGTCGAGGTGCGTCACGACCCGGCCGCGGGCGGCATGTGGGGCCAGGGCATCAGCGGCGTGCTCAGCTGGATCGGCCAGGCCACGGCCGGGCCCGGCGGCGAGCCCGCCGACCTCGCCGCGGAGGCCGTGCGCGCTGCCGAGATCATCTGGTCGGAGCCGGGGCGACGGCTGATCGTACGCTCGTCGCAGGACCTGCCGCTGCGGGTGGTGCCGCTCGTGGTCACCGTCACCGCGCCCGCGGGCTCGCGGCTCGCGGCCCGCACCGGCGCGGGTGACGTGGTCGTGACCGGCCGGGCGGGCTGGGCCGCGGTGCGCACCGGCTCGGGCGAGGTCGACGTGGCCGCCGTCGACGGCGACACCGACGTGACCACCGGCTCCGGCGACCTGGTGCTCGGCGAGGTGGCGGGCCGGGCGCGGCTGCGCACCGGCTCGGGCACGATCCGGCTCACCGCGGCGGGCGGCCCCACCGAGATCAAGGCGGGCAGCGGCGACGTGGCGCTCGGCAAGGTGGCGGGCGACCTCGGTGTGCGCACCGGCTCCGGCGAGGTGCGGATCGACGACGCGTGCTCCGGGCGTTTCGACCTCACCACCGGCTCGGGCGAGCTGCGGGTGGCCGTGCATCCGGGGGTGCGGGCCGAGCTCGACCTCACCTCGGGCTCGGGCCGGGCGCGCAGCGACCTCCGGGTGGAGTCCGCACCCCCCGACGACGCCGTGGCCCTGCACGTGCGCGGGCGCACCGGCAGCGGCGACGTGCTGGTGACCCGCGCGACCGTGCCCGCCTGACCAGCCCGACACCCATGATCACCGGTTCGTTGCGCGGACCGGCCACTTCTGGCCACTTTTCGCCGCAACCGATGATCATGGGCTGGCTGGGCTAGGACATGGCCGCCACGAGGGGGGCGGCCATGTCCCCCCGGGACGCGACGAACACGCCGGAGAGCCCCAGCCACTCCGCCATCACGGCGAGCTCGGCGGCCAACTCGGCCGCGACCCGGGGTCGGTCGACATCGGGCTCGGCGAACGCGCCCTGCACCCGCAGCACACCCGCCGCCCGGTCGGCCTTCAGGTCGACCCGGGCCACCAGCTCGCCGTCGAGCAGGAACGGGAACACGTAGTAGCCGTACTCGCGCTTCGGCTCCGGTGTGTAGATCTCGATCCGGTAGCGGAAGCCGAAGACCCGCTCGGTGCGGGCGCGCTCCCAGATCAGCGGGTCGAACGGGCACAGCAGCGCCCGCCCCGTGATCCGCCGGGGCAGCCGCGCGCCCGGCACGCGGTAGGCGGGCGCCCGCCAGCCCCGCACCGCGATCGGCTCCAGCTCCCCCGCCTCCACGAGCTCGGCGACGGCCTGCCTGCTGGCCTCGGGCCCCAGCCGGTAGTAGTCCCGCAGATCGGGCTCCGTGGCCACCCCGAGGGCCGCGGCGGCCTGCGCGACGAGCCGCCGCGCCGCCTCCTCCGGCGACGGGGCGGGCGCGGCGAGGACCTCCGGCGGGAGCACCCGCTCGGGCAGGTCGTAGAGGCGCTGGAAGTGCACACGGGTGCCCGTGGTGAGCAGCCCCATGCCGAACATCCACTCACAGACCCGCTTCACCTGCGAGCGCTCCCACCAGCCCACCCCGGAGGGACGCGGCACGCTCGCCGCCCCGAGCGCCTTCTCCAGCCCGCCCGCCCCGACCGGGCCGAGCTCCTTCACCGCGGCCAGCACGTCGTCGACGATGGCGGGCTCCTGCTCGACGAGCGCCGCGTAGTGCTTCCACCAGCCGCGCCGCTTGGCGCCCGACAGCAGCAGCGGCCAGTCGGCCACCGGGAGCAGGCTGGCCTCGTGGGCCCAGTACTCCACCAGCAGCCGTGGGCGCCGGGCCGTGTGTGACCACGCCGCATCGTCGACCAACGCCCGGTCGTAGGGCCCGAGGCGGGAGAACACCGGCATGTAGTGCGCGCGGACGGCGACGTTGACCGAATCGAGCTGCAGGAGCCGCAACCGCTCGAGGAGCGCGCCGAGGTGGCGGCGGGTGACCACCCCGGAGGGCCGCGGCGCGGCGAACCCCTGCGCGGCCAGCACGGCCCGCCGGGCCGCGGGCGCACCGATCGTCTCGACCGGCGGCGGAACTGTCATACCCCGGATGCTGCCACGCCGCTCTGACATTTTCGGGAGGGCCGTCTCCGGGACGGCCGCTCCGCCGACACGACCAGCACCACCGCGACCAGCACCACCGCGGCGCCGGTCAGCTGCAGCGCCGTGAACCGCTCCCCCACCACGAAGGCGCCGAGAACCACCGCGATGACCGGGTTGACGTAGGCGTAGGTGGCGACCGTCGACACCGGCAGGCTGGCCAGCGCGAACGCGTAGGCGCTGAACGCGCCGAGCGTCACGACGATGCCCAGGTAGGCCCACGCGATCCAGGCCGACGCCGAGACGGCCGCAACGTCGAGGCGCTCGCCCAGCACGGTGCCGACCGCCAGGAGGATCACCCCGCCGACCAGCATCTGCACGGCGGCCAGCGCGAACGGGTTGGGCGGCACCGGCAGCCGGGTGGTCGCGAACGTCCCGGTGGCCCAGCCCAGGCTGGCCAGCAACACCAACCACGGCCCCCACCACGTGGTGCCCGTCGCGCCGCCGGAGGCCGGGCCCGCGAACACCAGCACGGCCAGCCCCGCCACCCCGACGGCCACGCCCGCGATCGTCGCCGTACGCGGCCGGTCGCCGGTCAGCACGCGCAAGAGCACGATCCACAGCGGAACGGCCGCGATCAGCAGCGCGGCCAGCCCGGACGACACCCCCTGCTGGGCGACCACGACCATGCCGTTGCCCCACGCGGGGAGCAGCAGACCCGAGAGGGCGGTGGTGCCGAACTGCGCGCGCGTCCAGCGGAACGCGGCGCGACCGGCGACGCAGAGCACGATGACGACCAGCAGCGCACCGCCGATCAGGAACCGGAACCCGCCCACGAGCAGCGGCGGCACGGACGGGATCACGAAGCGGTTGGCCAGGTAGGTCGACCCCCACAGCACGTACACCACGCTGAGGGCGATCCAGGGCGACCGGGACGACGTCGTCACTCTCCTCAAGTTGCCATGGCCAACCAATCTTGTCGCGGCGGATGCGGTATCCATGACACATGGCCCTCGCCACAGTCCGCCCGGCCGAACCGGCCGACGTGGACGAGATCACCCGCATCCAGACCGCCACGTGGGCGGCCGCGTACGCCGATCTCGTCCCCGCCGCCGCGATCGAGCACCTGTCCGGGCCCGAGGCCACCGAGGCGTGGGCCGCGGCCGTGGCGGCCGGGGCGGTCCACGTCGCCACCGAGGGCGGGTGGACCGTCGGGTTCGTCGCCGCGGGCCCGGCCGACGTGCCCGCCGACAGCCCACTGGGCCCCGAGGCGTGGGGTGAGGTCGGCGCGCTGCTCGTCGAGCCGCGGTGGGCGCGGCGCGGGCACGGCGGGCGCCTGCTCGCCGCGGCGGCGGAAGCCCTGCGGGAGCGCGGCGTCCGCTACGGCCTGGCGTGGGTTCCCGAGAAGGACGACGCGTCCCGCCGCTTCTACGCCCGCGCGGGTTGGGAGCCCGACGGCACCGTGCGCGGCCTCGACACCGGCGAGGGCGTGCTGCGCGAGGTGCGCTACACCGGGTC
>DATAOO010000107.1:0-8597 GCA_036265695.1 Pseudonocardia sp.
CATCGGGAGCAGGTGTGCCGGGCATCGGCCCGGCCGTGATCCCCGGCGGGCAGGTCGGAGCGGGCACGGCAGGAGGAACGGGCGGGGCTGGCGCGGGCCGCGCAGGTGGCGCTCCACCGGGCGGCGGTCCGGAGGCCGGTCTCGGCGGCGTGGTCGGCGGCGCGGTGTCCGGCGGTGTCCCGGGAGCGGGCCCGGGAGCACTCGGCGGCCGTACAGGCGGGGCGCTCCCGGGCGGCCTGCCCGGCGCCGAACCACGGCTGCGAACCGGCGCCGAACCACCGGGTGGATCGCTGCGGCTCCCACCCGGCGTGCCCCTCTCCGGCGAAGGAGCCGGGCGGCTCGGCGGCGGCCTCGGGCCCGGCGGCTCGCTCACCGGTGAAGGGGCCGGACGCATCGGCCTCGGCGTCGGCGGCGGCGCACCGGGCGGATGGCGCGACGTCGTCGGCCGCCCCGCGGCCGAGCCCGGGCTGATCTCGCGCGGCCCGGCGGCGGGGCCCGAGTTCGCGTCGCGGCTGCCGTCCAGCGGCGCCGCGGGCGGGGTGGCCGGAGCAGCAGGCATGCCGTTCCTCGGCGGCATGGGCGTCGGGGCGGGCGCGCAGGCGGGCGAGCACCGCAACACCTACTGGGTGCGTTCCGCCGAACCGTTCGAAGTGCCGCTCCCGCCCCACGTCGAGGCGGTCCTGCAGGGCGGCGAGGCGTGATCCCCGAGTGGTCGCGCGCGACCGTGCTCGCCGCGGCGGCGTTCGAGGCGTGTTGGGAGGTCCTCGGCCTGGGGGAGACACCCTGGCAGCTCGAGCCGCCACGCCGTGGCCTCACCAGCGCGGAGCGGCAGGCCTTCGTCGCGGAGGTGACGGCCCAGCTGCGCGCTGCCGGGCCGGAGCTGCCTGCGTGGTTGCGACTGCTGGCCCGGCCGGCCTGGTCGGTCGATGTCCGGCTGCGGGCGGACGCCCTCGTGGCGGGGCTCGTGGCCGGCCGCGGCCCCGTGGCCGTGTTCGCCGTCCGGCACGACGACGAGATCGCGGTGGTGGACGTGCCCGCGGCAGCTGCGGTCGACGCGGTGCTGGGTCTGCTCGGCCCGGTGCGGCCCGGTCCAGGGCGTCCGGCATCGGTCGTCCTCGCCGAGGGCCCGACCGCTCCCGAGGTCCGCGCCGCCTGCCAGGACGTCCAGATGTTCGGCCAGCTCGGCGCCTCGGTCCTGGACCGCGACGGCGTGCGCACCCACCGTCTGCCCCGCGTGATCGGTTTCCACCGCACCGGCGCGGGCGATTACCGCAGCGTGCGCCTCGGCCCGTCCACCGTCGCCCTGGAGCCCGCCACCCACGCCCGCCTCGCCGCCGACCTGCACGAGCTGCTCGCCTGCTCGCACTAGCGACGAGCTCCGCGGCGCAGCCCGACGACGAAAGCGCCTACAGCGGCTTGGCCGGGCGCGCTTCCACGTGGCCCGCCGACGGCAGCGGCAGCGGGTCTTCCACCGGCGCGAGCACGCGGTGCCGGTCGGGGTCGGTGATCAGGCGCTCGTCGATGTCGCGGTACTCCAGACCACCGTCCGCGCCCAGGTCTGCGTGGATGCCCGCGACGGCGAGTTGGCCTTCGTCGAGGTCCGACACGATCTCCCAACGACTCGGCACCACGCGGTACTCGGGCCAGGTCAGGTGGCCGTAGGCGTCGTGCAGGTCGGTGAGCAAGCCGACGAACACCTGCTGCCAGCGCAGCGGCATCGACTGGGCCAGCGCGCGGGGGATGACGAGGTAGTCGGCCGAGGCGCCGGGCGCGGCGCGGTCGAGGTAGTCCTGCACCGGTGTCGTCGACGCAGGCGAGTCAGGAGGCACGGCGCACCGTAACGCGCGGGGCGGGCGCCCCGCCCGACCGGCCGATCAACACGAAGGATCACTCCCAGTTCGACGCCGTGCCCGGACGGGTGGCCAGCGAGACCAACTCGCGGTTGTTCCAGGGCGCGGGCTGTATCCGCACCTGGGCACCGGTGTAGGGCGCCTCGACGATCTTGTCGTTGCCCATGTAGAGCATGACGTGGTGGATGGTCGCGGGATCGGTGGGATCCGTGGCCAGGAACAGCAGGTCGCCGGGCTGGGCCTGGCGCACGGGCACGTGCCCACCCGCGTTGAACTGCTGCCGCGACACCCGCGGGAGGTTGACGCCGGCCTTCTGGAACGCGCGGAGCATGAGCCCGGAGCAGTCGTAGGTGTCGGGGCCGGTGGCGCCCCACACGTAGGGCTTGCCGACAGCCGCGAGCGCGAAGTTGATCGCGGCCTGGGCCACGGCCGCCGCGCCGACCGGGGCCGCGCACCGCACCGGGTCGGTGACCTGCCCGAGCTGCGTCACGAGCTGCGTCGCGAGGCCTTCCCATTTCCGATAGGCGTCGGGGAACGCGGAGCGCTGCACGATCTGGGCGGCGTCGGTGAGCGCCATGGCGTCCCAGCCCGGCACGGCGAGCAGGCGCTGGATGAACTGGGTGGTGGCGTAGACCGGGTCGGTGACCTGCGCCTGCGTGCCCCACCCCTGGGACGGTCGCTGCTGGAACAGACCCTCGGAGTCGCGATCGCCGTAGGGGATGTTGCGCAGGGTCGACTCCTGCATCGCCGTGGCGACCGCGATGACCCAGGCCCGCGGCGGGGCGCCCAAGCTCCGGGCGGTCGACACGATGACGTTCGCGTTCTGGCGCTGCTCGTCGCTGAGGTCGGCGACGGTGGTGCCCGCGGGCGCCGCGCTCAGGCCCGCGTCGCACGGCCCGAACGACGTGGGACCGCCCGGCCCCGTGCCGCCGCCGACCGTGAACGCCACGAACGCGACGCTGAGGAACACCACCAACGCCACGCCGATCGCGACGAACGGCAACAGGATCCGCAGCGGGCGCAGCATCGACACGCCCATCACTCCCGGTCGTAGCCGGAGACGCGCCAGCCCGAGTCGGTGTCCACCACCGTGATCACGAGCGTGAGGGTGTCGGTGGGCACCTGCACCCGCAGCGAGCGCGGGGAGACGGAGACGGCCTTCGCCGCGCCGGTGACCTTCGTGGCCGGGATGTTCGCCGGGTCGACGCCCGCCAGCACGCCGAGGTACTCGTCGGTGGTGGTGGAGCGCAGGCCGTCGAGCCACCTCGCGGCCGTGGTGCCATCCGGCGGGCGGACCCACGCCCGCGCCCACCGCGACGCCACCTGCAACGCGGCCGCGGGCGCCGCCGAGACGGGGAGCGTGGTGGGCTCCAGCTCGGGCACCGGCGGCAGCAACACCGGCTCGGGCGGCGCGACCGCTGCGGCGCTCGGCGTGGGCTGGGCGCCCCCCCGCAGGGATACCGGGCCGTTCGTCGCCCCGATCCCGATCGTGGCCGCCACGACCAGGGCGACGACCCCGATCGCGGTGAGGACGAGGCGCGCGGGCGAGCGCAGCGGCCACTGCCACAGCGCCCGGTACGCCGCGGATCGCCCGTGCGGGGACCGGATCGGCATCAGCCCGGACCTGTGCGGGCGTGGCGCGGCCGGTAGATGCGGTAGACGGGCACGCCGTCGACGATCTCCGCCTGGACCGGGCGGGCGCCGCCGGGACGCAGGGGTACGGCGTCAGGGCGGCGGTAGATCGTACGGTCGTCGACGACGTCGGGCTCGTCCCACAACGGCCTGCGCCCGCCGCGCACGCCCGCACCGTCGGCGCCCGGCGGCAAGGCCGGACGGCGGGCAGCGGGCACCAGCGCGGGCGGCGGGTTCGCCTCGATCTCCGCAGCGGACGGCATGACCCGACGGGCCTGCGCCGGGACGCGCACGTGGGTGTCGGTCTCCGGCCGGGCGCCACCGCTGCCGTCGGCGCTCACGCCCGCGCCGCGCCGCTCCTCCCACCACCGGGCCTGCCGATCTTCGGCTTCGCCGCCGCGCAGCCGCTGCCACACCCGCGACATCGGGCCCGTGCCCGCGCCCGGAACGATGCCGCCGAACTGCTCGCGGGTGAGCGAGACCATCGACACCAGGCGGCGGAACGGCCGCGCGACCGCCCACAGCACGACCGTGACCACGCCGGTGACCAGCAGCGCGAGCCACAGGTCGACGCCCGAGCCGGGCCGGAACAACGACACGACGAGCAGCGAGTGCAGGCCCGCCAACGCCCCGACGACGAGCGTGTTGACGATGGCCGCACCGCCGACGCGCAACAGCGCGGGCATGATCTCCGGCTTGAGGATCGCCACCACGGCCGCCGCGGGCGCCGTCATCACCAGCAGCCGGATGATGAGCATCGCGACGAGGACCAGGACCTTGGACAGCAGCTGGAACAGCGCGATGCACACGGCCTCGACCAGGGCGAGCACCCCGGCCCCGATGCGGCTCCCGGATTTGCCCTGCAGGTAGGGGTAGCGGTCGCCGAGCTGGCCCGCGATCGCGGCGAAGTCGTTCTTCTTCTGCGTGGCGAGCTCGGCGTTGGCGCGGCCCTCGGCGACCTCGGCCTTGGTGAAGGTCTGCGCGCGCAGGAGGTTGCGGCCGAACTGCTCGGCCTGCGGCACGTCGGGCGCGCCGAACTCGCCGCGCAGCCAGTTCTGGTAGACCACCTGGTCGACGAGGACGGTCGGTAGCGTGTCGCGGTTGCCCACGCCGACCTGGCCGAGGAACCCCTCCTGCATGCTGGTGACGCCGTCGAGCAGCAGCGGATCGGCGGCCTTGGCCCAGTCGATCGGCGCGAGGTAGGCGGCGGAGCCGATGGCGAGCGCCGCGACCGCGAAGCCCGTGCGCTGGGCCTGCCGGGCCAGGTCGCCGCGCATGGCGAGCACGAACAGCAGGACGGAGAGGATCAGCAGCGCGGGCCCGACCCACGTGGTGAACACGGCGTTGTACATGCCGCGCGTGGCCTGGGTGATGAGGTTGTCGAGCGGGTCGAGCACCTTGCCGCCGTCGGCGATGAGGTAGTGCGACCAGTTGACGCCGCCGACGGCGAACTTGGCGACGTTCAGCGACTGGTTGCCCATCCACGTGTCGGTGGAGACGGCGGGGTTGAAGACGCCGGTGCCGACGCAGCCGAGGTCGTAGGTGAACCACACCAGCCCGGCGTAGCCGACCTCGTTGTAGACGCTCCCGGGCTCGCCCGCGCTCAGCGTCGGCGGGTCGAGGGAACCGACGAGGCCGGTGCCGGGCCGATCCGGCTCGGGCGACTCCTTGCAGCTCAGCGGCTGCGCGAACGCGGGCGTGCCGAGGAGCACCGAGCCCCCGACGAGCGCCGTGACGATCAACAACGCCAGGCCCCGCCGCCGCACCGGGCCGGACGGCCGGGCACGCCTGCGCCGCCGCGCGGAGCCCCAGAACGCGAGGCCCAGCACGATGACGACCGGCAGCCACCCGGCCCCGGAGGAGGCGGCGGCCGGGGTCATCGCCTGGTCCGCCCGCCCGTGCCCGCCCGGTCGCCCGGCCGCAGGTCGCCGACCCGCTCGCCACGGTGGACCCGGCCGTCACCGCTGTCGACGTCGCTGTCGTCGCTGCGCCCGCCCGCGCGATCGCCGAACCGATCGCCGACCGTCTCGCCGCGGCGACCGCCGTCCCGATCACGGTCGCCGGTCCTATTGCCGAACCGTTCGGCGACGGTCTCGCCGCTCCGACGGCCACGCCGATCAGCGGGCTGACCACGACCACGGTCGCCCGAACGGCCGTCGAACTGGTCGCCGAGCGACCCGCCGCCCGTCCAGCCGTCGTCGTGCGCGTCGACGATCCGGCTGTCGCCCCGCGCGGCGTACCCGCCGTCGCCCGGGAGGAGCACCGCGTCGTCGACGATCTCGGCAGGCTCCTCGTCGATGTCGCCGAGCAGGTCGAGCGCCTCGTCGTCGAGCAGCTCGGCGCGGTAGCCGTTGCCCGCGCCGGGGAGCAGCAGGCCGTCCGGATCGTCGAGGTCGTCGAACGTGGTGTCGACCAGCTCGCGCTCGTCGTCGGCCAGATCCACCACCGTGGGCGAGGTCTTGGTGAAGGTGAGCGGCAGCGGCGGCTCGTCGGGGGCGTGCACCGCGGCGGCCCGGGCGGGGGCGGGCACCCCGCGCACGGCGACCCGGCTGGCATCCGGGTTGGTGTCGAGCGCGTCGCGCACGTGCTCGAGGTGCGGGGCCTCGAGGTCGATGCGGATCTTCTCCACGCCGCCGTGCCCGTCGGCGAAGATGAACTGGCGCGGGGTGTCGTCGGGCCGGTCGTCGTGGCGCGGCCGCGGCGACAACGTGCCCAGCATCTGCTCGTAGCCCACCTCGATGGGCACCTTGAGCAGCCGCAGCGCATCGGCCTGGGCCTCGTTGTCGTCGGTGCGCCCCACGAACACCGCGTTGACCAGCGACGCGAACCCCGACACCCGCAACAGGTCGCCCGCCAGCTGCGACGCGAAGAGCGCGCGCACGTTGAACTTCCGGGAATCGCGGGCGAGCCGGTCGATGAGCACCTTGCCGGTGGGCACCTGCGAGAGGAAGTGCGTCTCGTCGAGCGCGACGCCCTTGCGGATGTTGCGGTCGGCCTCGTAGATCGTGCGCTGGGTGAGCCACGAAGCGAGGTTGAGCAGCTCGACGGCCAGCGACTCGCCGTCGGTCCACTCCTCCCTGGGGCTGCCGGGCCGCGGGAGGCTCATGCCCTGCATCGTGAGGACGGTGAGGCGGTAGTCGCGGTCGGCCTGCCACGGGTCGTGCCGCGTCGTGTCCGGGAACAGCAGCGCGGCCTGCGGCAGCTCGCGGCGCTCCTCGAGGAAATCCGCCACGACGCCCGCGTGGTCCTCACCGTCGCGCTGGTGGCGGCGGAGCACGTCGATGACGAGGCCGGGGTGCCGGTCGGCGCCGCCGCCGACCTCGCGCACGGCGCGCAGCAGCACGATGCGGGTGTGCGGGAGGCGGGCGACGTCGTACGGGAGCAGCCCGGTGAGCACGTCGAGCACCAGGCGGCGACGGGTGGCCGCGGCCAGCGAGCGCTCCCGCCGCCACGCGCGCTCCGGATCTTCCTCGTCGGCGAAGTGATCGGCCCGCGGCTCGGCCACCACGCGGTACGGGTTGAGGATGCCGGGATCGGCCCGCAGCAGGTTGATGTGCCGCGAGAACGGCGCGAGCTCGGGGAGCCGGGTGAGCTCGGCCAGCGGCCCGGAGGGGTCGAGCAGGGTCCAGCGCGCACCCATCCGCAGCGTCTTGTAGACGATCAGGCCCGTGAGGAACGACTTGCCCGAGCCCAGCCCGCCCACGACGGCGGTGAGGCCGGACGCGCGGCGCACCTCCTGGGCCAGCCACGGGTCCCACGCGACCGGGCGGCGGGTGGCGGTGCACGTCTCGCCGATCATGATGCCGCGCCGATCGCCCACGCTCGCCGTGGCGGCGGGCACGGCGGACGCCGCCCACGTGACCGAGCCGCGACGGCGGTAGGCCGTGGACGCGAGCGGCTCGCCGGGGATGAACTCGCGCGCGTAGCGGTACTGCGCCTCGGGGTGCTCGACCTGGACCTTGGGGCTGTAGAGATCCAGCACCTGCTGGGCCCGCGTGAGCGCCTCGGCCTCGTCCTTGCCCGCGACGGCGATGCGCCACCAGCCGTACAGCCGGGTGTTGAGCTGGGTGAGCCCGCTCGTGAGCTCGTCTTCGATCTCCAGCACCCGGTCGGCCTGGCGGGCCAGCGACATCGGCGGGTCGAGATCGTGGTCGTGCGTGTAGTGCCGGATCTGCGAGCGGACCTTGCCCATCTGCCGCTGCAGCTCGCCCGCCACCTCCTCCGGCTTGCGGATGTAGATGCGCGCCGACCACTCCACGGGGAACGGCAGCCGATCGGAGTGCTGCATCCACGGGTCGTCGACCTCGGGGATGCGCAGGCCGTCCATCAGCCCCAACGACAGGACGGCGACGTTGCGCGCCACCGCCTGCGACCGCAGCCGCCCCACGATCCGCACCGTGGGCGAGTAGGGCTCCTGGTACATGTCGACGCCGTCGGTGAACGCCGCCAGGTCCTCGGTCTCCCAGCGGTTGACCGACCCGGGCACCACCGTGAGCGAGCGCGGCGCGGGCAGCCCCAGCGCGCACGAGCGGTGCATGAGCCAGGCGAGGTCGTCGGCGCCCGCGGGGACGGCGTCGAGACCGCTGCCCGCGACCAGCATGTCGAGGTGGCGCACCTCGGAGGTGAGCGCGGCCAGCTCGGCCCGCACCGCGGCGGGCGCGAGCTTGCCCAGCACCGGTGATGCGGCGTCGACCCAGCGGTCGAGCATGCTGCGCCCGGACACCTCGATGCCGAGGAAGACCTCCTTGTCCGACATCGAGAGGCCCATCAGGTGACGCTGCTCGCCCTCCAGGAAGCCGTCCCACCCGAGGGCGCCCGCGACGTCGGGCAGGCGGCCGAGCGCGTTGTTGTCGAACGACTCGGCCCACATGTGCACCGGGTACGGCCGCGTGGTGACGCGCAGATGGACCCAGCGGCCCTGCAGCTCACCCAGCTGCGAGGCGATCTGGCGGATCAGGACCTCGCGCTGGGAGTCGCTGCGGAAGCTCCACGCCTGCGCCGCCAGCCGGTACCACGCCATGACCTGCGTCGATGTGCGGGTGATGTGGCCGTCGATCGACCGCAACGCGATGGTGGGGCGGTACTTGGGCAGCCCCGCCTCGCCCGCGAGCGCCC
>DATAOO010000108.1:0-16107 GCA_036265695.1 Pseudonocardia sp.
CGACCAGCGGAACTGGTTCCTGCTCAACGCCTCGCCCGACGTGCGGGCCCAGATCGAGGCCAACCCGGCGCTGCAGCCGCGCGCGGGCCGCGACACCCCCGTGCGTGCGGTGTTGCTCACCGACGCCGAGCTCGACCACACGCTCGGCCTGCTGCTCCTGCGGGAGGCGGAGGCGCTCGAGGTGCACGCCACCCCGGCCGTCCACGAGACGCTCCGCGACGGCTCGAGCGTGCTGGCCACGCTGGAGCGCTACTGCCGCGTGGACTGGCGGCCGGTCACGCCCGGCACCGACGTGGCACTCGGCGACGGGCTGTCCTACCGGGCCTTCGACGTCCCGACCACCAAGCGGGCGCGCTTCGGCGCAGGCACCGCGGCGGGCCGGGTGGTGGGCTACCGGTTCACCGACGGGCACAGCGGCCGGTCCGCGGTGTACCTGCCGGGGGTGCAGGCGCTCACGCCGGAGGTGCGCGACCAGCTGGAGGGCTGCTCGGCGCTGCTGATCGACGGCACCTGCTGGCACGACGACGAGCTGATCCGGCTGGGGCTCGCCGCCAAGACGTCGGCCGCGATGGGCCACCTGCCGATCGGCGGCCCGGACGGCAGCCTGGAGCAGCTGAGCGACCTGCGCGCCGAGCGCCGGATCTACATCCACATGAACAACACCAACCCCGTCCTGCTGGAGGACTCCCCGGAACGGCGGATGGTCGACGAGCGCGGCTGGGAAGTGGCCGTGGATGGTCTCGAGGTGAAGGTGTCATGACGTCCGTACTGACCGACGAGTTCGTCGAAGCGCTGCGCGCGCAGTCGCAGGCCTACCACGACCAGCACCCGTTCCACGTCCGCATGAACGCAGGCAGGCTCAGCCGCCGCCAGCTGCAGGGCTGGGTGGCCAACCGCTTCTACTACCAGATCTCCATCCCCCGCAAGGACGCGGCGATCCTCGCCAACTGCCCGGACGTCGAGGTGCGGCGGCGGTGGATCCGGCGCATCGTCGACCACGACGGCACCGGGCCGGGCGAGGGCGGCATCGAGGCCTGGCTGCGGTTGGGTGAGGCGACCGGGCTCACCCGCGAGGAGATGCTGTCCGAACGGCACCTGGTGCCGAGCGTGCGGTTCGCCGTCGACGCGTACGTGACGTTCGCCCGCACCCGGCCCTGGGTGGAGGCGGTGGCCTCGTCGCTCACCGAGCTGTTCGCGCCGGACCTGATGGCCGAGCGGCTCGCCGCCTTCGAGCGCTACTACCCCTGGATCGACGGCGACGGCCTCGCGTACTTCCGGGCCCGGCTGCACCAGGCCCCCCGGGACTCCGAGCACGCGCTGGAGGTCGTCACCCGGTACTGCCTGACGCCCGACGAGCAGGCCAGGGCGGTCGCCGCGTTGTCGTTCAAGTGCGACGTGCTGTGGAGCGTCATGGACGGCATCGACCGGGCCTACCCGGAGTGATGGGCGTGCCCACGCTCGCACCACACGTCCGGCTGCGCCACGACGCCGCGCGCGACCAGTACGTGTTGCTCGGTCCGGAGACGGTCGCCGTGCTCAACGGGACGAGCGCGGCCATCCTGCGCCTGTGCGACGGGCAGCGCTCCGTCGCCGAGATCATCGCGGAGCTGCGGGGCACCTACGAGCACGTGGCCGAGGACGACGTGCGGGGGTTCCTGTCCCGGATGGCCGCCCGGCACTACGTGGAGATCACCGATGGATAGCCCCTTCGGCCTGCTGGCCGAGCTCACCTACCGCTGCCCGCTCTCGTGCGCGTACTGCTCGAACCCGGTCGACCTCGTCGACTACGGCGACGAGCTGACCACGGCGGAGTGGCAGCGGGTGATCGTCGAGGCGCACGAGCTGGGTGTGCTGCAGCTGCACCTCTCGGGCGGCGAGCCGTTGCTCCGCCGCGACATCGCCGAGCTCGCTTCGACCGCGCGCGACCTCGGCATGTACACCAACCTGGTCACGAGCGCGCTCGGGCTGTCACGCCGCCGGGCGGAAGAGCTCAGGGCGGCGGGCGTCGACCACGTCCAGGTCAGCGTCCAGGCCGACGAGCCCGCCGTCTCCGACCGGATCGCGGGCACGCCGTCCTTCGCGCGCAAGGTCGAGGCCTGCAGGCTCGTGAAGGAGCTGGGCTGGCCGCTCACGCTCAACGTCGTGCTGCACCGGCAGAACATCGACCGGATCGGCGCCGTCCTGCGGCTCGCCGAGGAGCTCGACGCCGACCGGGTCGAGCTGGCCAACACGCAGTACTACGGCTGGGCGTGGCGCAACCGCGACGCGCTGCTGCCGAGCCGGGAGCAGCTCGAGCAGGCCGAGGAGGTCGTGAGCGCCGCCCGCACGCGGCTCAAAGGCCGGATGGACGTCATCTACGTGCTGCCCGACTACTACAGCCGCTACCCCAAGCCGTGCATGGGCGGGTGGGCGCAGCGCCAGCTCACGGTGGCGCCCAACGGCGACGTCCTGCCCTGCCCGGCCGCGCAGACCCT
Source organism: Pseudonocardia sp. (assembly GCA_036265695.1). Lineage (GTDB taxonomy): Bacteria > Actinomycetota > Actinomycetes > Mycobacteriales > Pseudonocardiaceae > Pseudonocardia. The sequence continues at coordinate 2,475 of DATAOO010000108.1, forward strand.
GCCCCTCCCCCGCGCGAGCGTGCGAACGGACCCGCTGGCCCGGATCTGGACGGAGTCGCCGCTCTTCCAGGCGTTCCGGGGCACCGAATGGATGCCGGAGCCCTGCCACAGCTGCGACCGCAAGGAGGTCGACTTCGGGGGATGCCGTTGCCAGGCGTTCCTCCTCACCGGGGATGCGGCCCGCACCGATCCGGTCTGCCACCTGTCCCCCGACCACGGCATCGTCGAGGCGGCCGTGCGGGCCGCGAACGACGGGCCGCGTGAGCTCACCCTCATACCCCGACCACACCGGGTAGGTCAGCGATGACCTCGGAATCGATCATCGGGCTGGTCGTGCTGGCGTTCGCGCTCAGCCTGGACAACTTCCGGTCGTCCATCGCGCTCGGCACGGTGCCGTTCGGCGTCGGCCGGGCCGTCCAGATCGCACTGGTCTTCGGGTTCTGGGACACCGTCGCGCCGTTGGTCGGCGGCGAGATCGGGAGCTTCTTCGGCGACGAGTTCGGCGACATCGCCGAGTACGTCGGCCCCGTGCTGATGGGGGCCTACGGCCTCTACCTGCTGATCGGGGCGCTCCGGAACCCGGAGCCGGAGAAGGTCGACCACCCGTGGGTCACGCTGTTCGGCATGCCGCTCGCGCTGAGCGTGGACAACCTGCTCGCGGGCACCGGACTGGGGCTGCTCGGGTTCTCCCCCGTCATCCCGGCCGTGATCTTCGGCGTCGCGACGGTCATCATGTCGTTGGTCGGCCTGCTCGTCGGACGCGCCGCCGCCCGGGTGATCCCCATCCGGTCCGACCTCCTCAGCGGGGTCTCCCTGATCACCGCGGCCATCGTGCTGCCGATCGTGTTCGCCTGAGCACACCCCTCCTGTCCTAAGTTGGGGGCAGCAAGCGAGGGCAGGAGAAAGCATGATCGAACTGACCGACATCGCCTACGTCCGCTCCGGCGCGGCCGACCTGGCCGCGGCCGTGGACTTCGCCACGCGGATCGTCGGCCTCGAGCTCGTCGACGGCGGCGAGCCCGGCGTGGCACACCTGCGCGCCGACCACCGCCACCACTGCCTCGCGCTGGTCGGGGGCGAGTCCGGGGTGATCTCCACCGGCTTCACGGTGGCCGACGAGGACGCACTGGCACTGGCCGAGACCGAGCTGGAGCAGCGGGGGTTCACCGTCACCCGCGGGGATGCGGCGGCGAGCCGGTCGCGGCGGGTGCGGCAGTTCATCGGGCTCGACGACCCCTTCGGCAACCGCATCGAGCTGGTCGCCGACCAGCAGTCGCTGGGACGGCCCGTCGCGTTCTCCCGCCGGTCCGGGATCACCGAGTTCGGGCACGTCTGCCTGGACGCTCCCGACGTGCGCGAGGCCTACCGGTTCTGGTCGGGCACGTTCAACGCCAAGGTGTCGGACTGGATCGGTGACGGCGCCTGCCTCATGCGGATCGATCCGGTGCACCACAAGCTCGCGGTGTTCCAAGCCGATGAGCCGGGCCTGTGCCACATCAACTTCCAGGTCGCCGAGATCGACGACGTCTTCCGCAACTGGCACTTCCTCGTCGACAACGGCGTCACCATCGAGATGGGGCCCGGCCGCCACCCGCAGTCGACCGCGGTGTTCCTCTACTTCCTGGGGCCCGAGGGCTTCACCTACGAGTACTCCTTCGGCGTCCGTCGGATCGAGGACGACGCCGCCTGGCGGCCGCGCACGTTCGACCCCGAGGAGCCGGGGTCGATCGACATGTGGATGGGCCCGAAGGCCCGCACGGTCTCCCAGCCCCAGATCGGCCGCGGCCTGCGGGTCGCCACGTCGTGACCCCGGCCGGGCGGGCGCCGTCGACGATGTGGACCCGCGCCCCGATCCCGTCGTTCCCGAAGCGCGTGCTCGTGGGCGTCGCCGTCCTGATCGCCGCCGCGGCCTGCAGCCTCGCACCGACCGCCCAGCCCGGCGCAGGCATCTCGGTTCCCGACGGGCCGTTGATGCAGCAGTTGCGCGCCGCGGTCAGCGACGACGGCGCGATGACGCACCTGAACGCGCTGCAGGAGATCGCCGACGAGAACGGCGGCAACCGGAGCGCCGGGAGCCGCGGCTACGAGGCGAGCGTCGATTACGTGGCGGGCGTGCTCCGCGGCGCGGGCTTCGCCCCGGACACGCCGACCTACGGGTCCGACGGCCACCGCGACCGGGGCGCCACCGGTCGCAACGTCATCGCGCAGACCGGCACCGGCGACCCCGGCCGCGTGGTGGTGGTCGGCGCTCACCTGGACTCGGTCCCGGAAGGGCCCGGCATCGTCGACAACGGCTCCGGGGTCGCGACGCTCCTGGAGATCGCCACCCGGCTCGGCGCGCAGCCCGAGGTCCGCAACGCGGTGCGGTTCGCGTTCTTCGGCAGCGAGGAGAACGACGCCGAGGGCTCCCGCGCCTACGTCGACGGCCTGTCGCGCGACGACCGTCAGAAGATCAAGCTCTACCTGAACGTCGACATGGTGGCCTCACCGAACGCGGGCTACATCGTCCAAGGCGGTGCAGGCGAGGACGAGGAGAGCGCGGGGCCGCCGGGCTCGGCCACCGTCGGGGGCGTGCTCGCCGCCGAGCTGGCCAAGACCGGCGTCGCCACACCGGAGATCACCGAGTTCGTCGGGGACGACGAGTCGGCGTTCATCGACGCGGGCATCCCGGCCGGTGGAGCCGAGAACGGCGACGCGAAGAAGAAGACGGCCGAGCAAGCCCGGATCTGGGGCGGCCAGGCGGGCGAGGTCTACGACCGCTGCTACCACCAGGCCTGCGACGGCATCGGCAACGTGAACCGGGAAGTGCTGAGCAACTACCTGAAGGCGATCGCAACCACGCTCGCCCACTTCGCGACGTCCACGGACGACCTGCGCTGAGCCTCGCAGGCGCTGTCGATCCGGGCCCGTGCAGGTCCGGACCGGTCAGTGGTCCAGTGACGGACGGTCGACCGGGCCCCACTGGTTGACCGTGGCCAGGTCGACCTGCCAGGTCTTCGGGCCCATCGGGTACTCCTCGTGCCACGGCCGCGGCTCCCAGTAGCCCTTGGCCTCGTCGTGCACCACGTCGATCTGCGTGAACAGCTCGATGACGTGCCCGTCGGGGTCGCGGTGGTAGGTGAAGAGGTTGTGCCCGGGCCCGTGCCGCCCCGGGCCCCAGTGCAGCCGGTAGTCGTTCTTGGCCAGGTGGTCGAGCATCGCGATGAGGTGGTTGGGGTCGCGCATCTCGTAGGCGACGTGGTGCATGCCCTGGAACTTGGTGCTCGCCATGAAGTTCGCCGCGTGGTGGTCGGCGTTGCAGCGCAGGAACACGAAGAAGTCGCCGACGGTGTCGGACCACCGGAAGCCCAGGAGGTCCTGGTAGAAGCTCTGCATCGGGTCGAGGGCCGGGGTGTACGCGGCGACGTGGCCGAGCTTGGTCGGGCGCAACGGCGGGTAGGCGCCCACGCCGCTCGGGTCCTGCGACGTCATGAGGTGCAGCGGCGTGCCTGTGCTCGGTTCCTCCAGCACGAGCACGTCCGGGGTGCCGGGCCCGACGTCCGAGCGCCGCTCGGTCTCGTAACCCGCCGCCTTCAGCCGCTGCTGGGCCGAGTCCAGGTCCTCCCAGATCTCGTAGCCGACGACCGCGCGGGCGCGGGTGTCGCCGCGGGTGACGACGACGCAGTGGTGGTCGGTCCCGGTGGTGAGGAAGGCCCCCTCCGGGGCGCCGTCGACGAGGGCGAAGTCGAGGACCTTCGTGTAGTACTCCACGAGCCGTTCGACGTCCGGGGTCTCGAAGCCGACGTAGCCCAGCTTGGAGACGCGGATCGCGGGGGCGCTCATCAGTGCGCGGCGGTGGCGTCGGCGGGCACGGGGGCGAGCGCGGCGAACACCGGCGCCATGTCGATGCAGAACTGCAGGTCGCTGACCAGCCCGTCGCGCCGGGTGAGGATCGACGTCACCGGCACCGTGACCGACCGGCCGTTCTGCAGCACGTAGGTGACCCGGGCGTCGGCGATCCCGGCCGCGCCGCCGTCGACCTCCCACGTGCGCACGAACGTGTGCTGCATCGCGCGCAGGAGGCCCCAGAGCTGCGCGATGGCCGCCCGGATCTCCTCCTTGCCGTGCAGCCGTGGGTTGTTGGCGACCAGCGCGGTGCTGTCGTCGGTGTGCTGGGCGAGCATGCCCTCCATGTCGAGCCCGTCGGCGGCCTTGTAGTAGGCGACCATCCAGCCGGGCATGTCGGCGCGGGTGCTCACGGGCGCGGCGGCCAGGGCCTCCGGCTGTTCCCGCGCGGTGCGGCGCACGGCGGCCAGGGTGGCCGCCACCGCGTTCTCGTACGCGGGCAGCATGGGGGCGAAGTGCTCGCGTTCGGCGGCCGAGCCCTCCTCGAGGTCCTCGTGGGTGAGCGCGAAGCTGAACCGCAGGGTCAAACGACCCTCGGCGTCCGTCTCGATCACGTTCTCGATCCGGCCCCGCTCGACGCCGCGGATGCGCTCGAACGCGACCCGCCGCTTCGGTTCGAACGTCACCCGCTCCCGCAGCGGCACGCCCTTGAGGAGGATGTCGCGCACGAGCCAGCCGTCGCCGCGTTCGAGGACGTGGCAGGACTCCATCTGCGGCACGAACGGCAAGGCGTCGTTCGCCTTCAGCAGCAGCCCGTGCCACACCTGGTCCTGATCGAGCTGGGGCGCGTCCGGGTCGTCGTTGACCAGCACCGTGCGGCTGATCTCGATCATGGCAGTACTCCGTTCCGCGGCGTCGTCGGCGAAGTCAGCAAATACTGACTGCGGACGCTAGGGCCTGGCAAAGACGCTGGCAAGCCTTGCGCCCATGCGAAACGTTTGCTTCAGTTCCGGCCATGGCCAACCCGAGCTGGGGACTCTGCACGTATCGCGTGGCCGGCACCGACGCGCTGGGCGCGCTGCGCCACGCCGACGGGGCCGTGGTCGCCGTGCCCGGCCCCGGCTACCGCGGGCTGATCGCGGCGATGGCCGAGTTCGACGAGCTGGAGCGGCGCCTGGCGGCCTGGGACCCGACCGACCTGCCCGCCGTGCCCGACGCGGTGCTGCTTGCCCCGCTGCGCTACCCGCCGAAGCTCATCTGCGCCGGGGTCAACTACGGATCGCACATGGCCGAGATGGGTGCGGGCGCCCCCGATCCCGACTGGGCGGCGTGGTTCTTCCTGAAGCCGCCGACCACCACGGTGATCGGCCCGGACGCGGCGATCGAGATCGACCCCGACCCCGACGAGCAGGTGGACTGGGAGGGCGAGCTCGGCATCGTGATCGGCCGCGGCGGCCGCGGGATCGCCGCCGCAGACGCCGCCGGGCACGTTGCGGGCTTCACGGTCGTCAACGACATCTCCGCGCGCGGGCCCCATCGGCGCACGGGGGCCCCGCACGACGCGTTCCGCTACGACTGGCTGGCGTCCAAGGCCCAGGACACGTTCTGCCCCATGGGACCGGCCGTCACGCCGCGCTGGCTGCTGCCCGACCCCGACGACCGGCGGCTGCGGCTGTGGGTGAACGACGAGCTCAAGCAGGACGAGCGGGCGGGCGACATGCTCGTCGGCTGGCGGGAGCTGGTGGCGGCGGCGAGCGCGCGCGTCACCCTCGAACCGGGCGACGTGATCGCCGCGGGCACACCGGCGGGCGTCGGCTTGCCCCGGGCGGAGTTCCTGCGGCCCGGCGACGTCGTCCGCGTGGCGATCGAGGGCATCGGGACCTTGCGCAACCCGGTCGTCGCGCGCGCCCGGGCGGCCACCGAAGCCCGGCTGGCCGCGCCACGAGGCGGTTGATGGTGCGTCACCCGGCGCGAGCACGCGGCCCCGTGGCCGACGCACACGAGGGGGGCGGCCCCGAGCGGCCCCGCCGCTCAGCCGTGGCCGACCGCCTCGGGGGCACGCCGGTCGGCCCGCTCGCGGCCCGCATCGGCGCCGCAGGGCGGCGGAGCGGGCGATGATCGGCCGCTCAGCCGGGGGCGACCGCCTCCGGGTCGCCCGCGGTGACGTACTCCCACACGCGTTCGGCGCGGCGGTCGGCCCAGCTCGCGACCGGCGGCGACGGGGCGGGCGGCGCGTGCTCCCGCCGCAGCGACGCCGCCGCGGCCTCGTCGAGGAAGACCGCGAGCGCCAGTGCCCGCGCCGCCGTCTCCCCCACCACGACCGCCCCGGCGCCGGGGCGGACGAGGGCGGCACCCGCGCCGAGCGCGGCGGCCAGCGCTTCGGCGCCTGCGTCGTCCGCGGGCGACTCGGCTCCGTCATGCCGGACAGGGCCGTCCCCGAAGTAGCCCGCGTGCGGGTGGCAGGCCGCGATGCTCCGGCCTGCGAGGGCGAGCGCGTCGACCGCCGCGGGCGCGACCGCGGCGATCGCGCCGACGTCCGGTCGGGCCCGGTAGACGGCCTGGTCGAGGCGCACCTCGGGGAGCACGCCCGCGGGCAGCGGCCCGCGCACCGGGGCGACGACGCAGGGCCGGGTGCCGAGCACCCGCAGCGGGTGCGGCGGGGTGACGAGGAAGGTGTCGGCGTCGACCCGCAGCGAGCAGTGCCCGAACGGCCCCGCGAGACCCGCGCGGTCCAGCGCCCGGCCGAACATCCGCAGCTCGCGGTGCCGGTGCGGGGCCGCGACTCCCGGGTTGCCGCCCGGGCGGGCGTCGCCCGCTTCCGCCCCGACGAGCGCCCGGCCCACGGCGAGCAGGAACGCGTCCCAGCGGGCCAGGAACTCGGGCGACTCCGGCGACTGCTCGGTCACCAGCAGGGTGAGCGGCCGCACGAACCACGGGAAGCTGGCCAGGCCGGTGAGCGCGATCAGCAGCAGGTCGCTGTCCAGACCGGCGGGGACCTGGCCGCGCTCGCGGGCGGCGTCGAGCAGGGCGATCTCCCGCCGGTAGAGGGGTTGGCGGTCGGGGCCGGAGACGATGTCGGCGGCGCCCGCGTCGGGGTCCTCGGAGAGCTCCTTCCAGGCCATCAGCCGCACCCAGCCCGGGTGGTCGCCGAGCACCCTGCGGAAGAGCGGGAGCACCTCGGCCAGCCCGTCCGGCCGGTCGAACAGGTCCGCCATCTCGGTGAGCAGCCGCTCGTGGCGGCGGTGCACGCTGTCGCCCACCACCGCGTCGAAGAGCGCCGCCTTGCTCTCGAAGTGCTGGTAGATCGCACGGACGTTCACCCCGGCCCGCTCGGCGACCGCGTCGATGCGCGCCCCGGCGAAACCCTTCGCCGTGAACTCGGCCATCGCTCCGGCGAGAACCATCTCGCGCGTGCGGGCGGAGTCGCGGCCCCGGGGCTTCGCACCGTTGGCGCCGGCCGCGTCGGTCGTCGTCACGCGGCGGACCCTAACATGCGAAACGTCTGTTTCCAGTATTCACTTCAGCGCTGAGGAGCACCGGATGCACGCGATCGTGATCCGCAGGCACGGCGATCCCGACGTGTTGGAAGCCGCCGAGATCCCGGTGCCCGAGCCCGCCGAGGGCGAGGCGCTGGTGCGCGTCGAGGCCGTGTCGGTGAACGCGTTCCTGGACGTCAGCAACCGGGCGGGGAAGGTGCCGTTCGCGCGCTACGACTTCCCGCACGTGCTCGGCTCCGAACACGCGGGCACGGTCGTGAGCTACGGGGGGACGCCGGGGCCGGTGCCGGTGGGCGCCCCGGTCGTCGTCCGCAACACCGTGTTCTGCGGGCACTGCGACATGTGCGCGGCGGGCAGCTCGGAGGCGTGCCGCACGTTGGGGATCATCGGCGTGACCCGACCGGGCGCCTACGCCGAGTACACCACCGTGCCGGTCGCGAACCTGCGCCCGCTCCCGCCGGGCTGCAGGCCGATCGACGCGGCGGCGATGGCGGTGAACGGGCCGCTCGGCTACGCGCAGCTGCGCGCGGCCGGGCTGGAGGCGACCCGCACGGTGTTGATCCAGGGCGCGGGCTCGTCGTCCGGGAGCATGGCCGCGATCGTGGCGCGGGCACTCGGCAAGACCGTGCTCGGTACCGCGCGCGGCGCCGAGCGGGCGGCCCGGCTCGCGACGTTGCCCATGTACACGGGGGTCGTCGACTCCACGGGGCCCGACGCCCGCGACCAGATCCACGCCCTGACCGGCGGCCTCGGCGTCGACGTGGTGATCGACAACCTCGCCGCGCCGCCGCTCTTCCAGCTCGGCCTGGACGTGCTCGGTCCGCGCGGCCGGATCGTCACCTCGGGCGCCAAGTTCGGCGGCGCCGTCGAGGTCGACCTGCGCAGGCTGTACACGATGAGCCAGCGGCTGGTCGGGCTGCGCAGCGCGAGCGCGCACGACCACGACGCATTCTGGAAGCTCGTCGAGACGGCGGCGCTGCGGCCGCTGGTCGACTCGACGTTCCCGATCGACGCGGTGGCCGACGCCCACCGGCACATCGAGGCGGGCGCGAACGTGGGACGGGTGGTGCTGACGGTCAGCGGCGCCCCGTAGCGAGCGCCTCCTCGGCGTCGAACTCGTGGATCCAGCCGAAGTCGTCGGCGAAGCGGCGCATCTTCTCGTCGCGCCACGGCAGATCCGGGTCGTCGTCGCGCAGGTGCAACAGCGCGTTGGTCGCCCAGGAGCTGCGGGCGACCTGCCGGGTGCGCGCCCGCCGCAGCCGCTGGTACTCCGCAAGCACCGGTTCGAGATCGCCCGCGCGCGCCTCCGCGAGCACGCCCGCGAGCGTGAACGCGTCCTCCAGCGTGGTGTTCGCCCCCTGCCCGTGGTGGGGCAGCATCGCGTGGGCCGCATCGCCGAGCAGCACCACCCGGCCGCGGTACCAGCGCAGCAATGGCTCCACGACGAACAGTCCCCAGCGGACGTCGGGCGCCGCCGCCGCGATCATCTCGGTGGCGGCGGGGTGCCAACCGGCGAACCGGGCGAGCACCTCGTCCGGTCCGATGCCGGTCAGCCACCGGTCCGCGTCCCACGTCGGCGGCCCCTCGACGACGGCGAGGAAGTTGATCTCGTCCGCGTCGCCGCCGATGGCGTAGTGCAGCAGGTGCGCGTCGGGGCCCATCCAGAACTGGAGCGCCTCCGGGTCCGGTAAGGCGGGCAGGGCCGCCCGCGCGACGATGCCGCGGAACCCGCTCGTGCCGGAGTACACGATGTCGTCGTCGCCGGACACCCACTTCCGCACGATCGACCGCACGCCATCGGCCCCGACGACCAGGTCCGCCCGGGTGGTCCGCCCGTTGGCGAAGGTCAGGGTGACCGCGTCCGGCTCCTGGACGAGATCCACCAGCCGGTGGTCGAGGTGCAGTCCGGCGCTGCCGTAGGCCGTGCCGAGGATCCGCTGGTACTCGGCGCGGTGGATGCCCAGCCACGGTGCGCCCACCCGGTTGAGGTAGGTGTCGCCGTCGCGCACCGGGTGGGCGGCGATCCGCTCCCCCGTCGCCCACCGGCGGTAGATCAGCTCGGTCGGAACGGTGGCGACCGCCTCGAGCTCCTCCAGCAGGCCCATCCGGCGCAGCAGCCGCGTCGCGTTGCCGCCCACGCCGACGGCCGCACCGAGCTCCGCCAACGCGGGCGCCTGCTCGAAGACCTCGGCCGCGACGCCGCGTTCCCGGAGGGCCAGCCCGAGGGCCAAGCCGCCGATCCCCGCTCCGATGATGGCCACCCGCAGGTCTTTCGCCGCCGCCGCCATGGGGCGAATGTAGGCGACGCCGTGCCCGTCGACCGGCCGACGTTCGCGTAGCCGGCCGGATCCGGGCCCGCACGCGGCGGCGAGGAGACTGCGGCGGGACGTTTCGGTGACGAGGGAGGTACCGGGTGTACATGCGGACCGCGACCCTGACCGTGGTGCTGGCCGTGCTCGCGGGCTGCGGCAGCACGGACGGCGCCTCGCTGACGGCCGACCAGCAGAGCTCGACGGCCGCCGCCGATCGGCAGAGCTACCAGATCACCGACCGGATCGACGCGCTCGTCGTCGACGCCCGCGCCGCGGCGGTCACGCTGGAGGTGGGCGACGGGCCGGTCACCGTCGAGGAGATCTACCACTCCGGCAGCGACCGACCGACCACCTCGCACCGCGTCGACGGCAGCACGCTGCACCTCACCGAGACCGGCTGCCGCGACAACAGCGTGCGCTGCGACGTGGAGTTCCGGGTGCGCCTGCCCGCGGCCGCCACGGCCGACATCACGTCGCAGGCGGGCGCCGTGCAGGTCGCGGGCCTCACCGGCAACCTCACGGTCACCACCCAGGCGGGCGCCGTCCAGGGCAGCGGGCTGGGCGGCGACCAGGTGCGGGTCTCGACCAAGGCGGGCGCCACCACACTGGCGTTCACGCGGGCGCCGTCGACGGTGAGCGCCTCGACGGAGGTCGGCGCCGTCGAGGTGCGGGTGCCGAGCGGCACGAGCTACGCGGTGGACGTCCAGTCCACGGTGGGCCGTTCCGACGTCTCCGTCCAACGCGATCCGGCCAGCCCGCACAAGATCGAGGTACGGACCAGCGTCGGCGCGGTCCGGGTCGGCAACGGATAGGGGCGACGATCGCGACGCGTGGTCGCGCCTGCGCTCGGTGCCACCGCTAGGCTGGGCCGCCCGACAGGGAGGGCCCGCTCCCTGCCGACGCTCCGGCGGGAGGCGAACCTGGTGAAGCGTGCGTCCGACGACGGAGAAGACCGGCCGTGCTTCCGTCTCGAGGAGGGCCCCGACGGCATCGTGCGGCTCACGTGGGATCGCGATCTTCGCGTCACCGCGGAGCTGGCGAGGCGGGCGATGGCCGCCGTCGACGACGTCAACACCGGGCGACGGCGACCGCTGCTGGTCCGCATGGCCCGCACGACCGCGCTGGACCGGGAAGCGCGCGAGCAGTTCGGGGAGAGGAGCTCGATCTCCGCGATCGCGCTGCTCGGCGAGACGCCGGTCGACCGGTTGCTCGCGGCCTCGACGCTCGGCCGCGCCTCGGCCCAGGCGCCCGCGCGGTACTTCACCGACGAGCGCGAGGCCGTGGCGTGGCTGCTGGAGACAGCCGGGCCTGCCTGCGGGTGAGGCCTCCTGGCGCGCTGTGCCCGCGGGCCGCCGACGGAGCTCCCCCGGGGCATCGACCCGTGGCCTACAGCAGACCGGTCTCGCGCAGCTGGCGGGCCAACCCGGCCCCGTCGGGAGCCCACATCCACGGACGCCCGTGCCGCTCCCTCGACGCGTCACCGTCGGTGGGCACGGGCCGCCCACCTGCGAGCACCGACTGCGTGGGCGACAGCTGGCGGATGGCCACGGCGGCGACGTTCTCCGGGTGCGACGCGCCGAAGTCGCCGTAGATCTCCTGGTCGTGCTGCCCGTCGTCGCCGATGAGCAGCCAGCGGATGTCCGGGAAATCGACCGCGAGCCGTTCGAGCGCCGCCCGCTTGTGCGCCTGCCCGCTCCGGAACCAGCGATCGGTCGTCGGACCCCAGTCGGTGAGGAGCAGCGGCCCGGGTGGGTACAGGTTGCGCGACAGGAAACGGGTGAGCGTGGGCGCGACGTTCCACGCCCCCGTCGACAGGTAGATGACCGGCGCATCCGGGTGCGCGGTCACCAGCCGCTCGTACAGCACGGCCATCCCGGGCACGGCTGAGCGCGCGTTCTCGTCGAGGACGAACGTGTTCCACGCCGCGAGGAACGGCCGCGGCAACGCCGTGACCATGACGGTGTCGTCGATGTCGGACACCACGCCGAACCGCATGTCCGCGGCCAGCACGCGCACGGGCGCCGCCACCGGCGCGGCGCCGTCGCGGAGCAGCCGAACGTTGCGCCAGCCCGGTTCGAAGCTCGCCTCCACGACGACGTCGATGTAGCCGCCGCGATCCGTGCGCGCCTCGTGCTGCCGGTCGCCCACGTCGATGACGACGGCCTCGTCGGCCACGGGGAGCGTCGCGAAGCTGCGCCAGCCACGGAAGGCGTGGACCCGTTCCGGTCGGCGCTCCGGCCGTCGCAACAGCAACCGCGCCATCACCCGCACCCACGACGACGTGCCGTAGCCGGTGTACGGGATGATCGTGTCCCGCCAGCCGCGTTGCCGCAGCCGCGGTTCGAGGAACTCGTGGACGGCGTCCTCCACGCGAGCGGCGCGGTGCAGGCTCGCGACGAACGCCTCGGGCGCGTGGGCGTCGCCCTTCGACCCGTGCGTCACGCGCACACCCTGCCACACGATGCCCCACGATGCCCTCGACAACGACACTTCGCCATCAGCCGTCGAAGAGCTCGTCGAGCGCCTTGCTCTCCAGATCGGACCAGCGCTCGACCTGCTTGCGCACCCGGGCGATGTCCTTGTCGGACAGGGCGGTGGCCTCCTCGGCGGTGATCCGGTAGACGTCTTTGGGGCCGCCGATGCTCGGCGAGGTGATGCCCAGCGTGTCCAGGATGCGGACGACGGCCACCACGCCGTAGTCGACGTCGCGTTCGGTCATCCGGAAGTGCGCCAGCAGGGCGCCCGCTTGCTGCGCCATGGCCGCGCCGCTGCCCACCGCGTGGAACCCCACCTCCTCGTAGCGGCCGATCAGCCCGTGGGGATCGATGTCCACGATGAACGGTTGCCCCTCGGCGTAGCCCGCGACCAGCACGTACGTGGCGGGAGTCGCACCGGACTGCTTCTCCCCCGGCACCTGCTCGACGAACTGGTCGTAGTGGCGACGCAGGACCGGCACGACCCGCTCCTGCACGGCGTGCCCGATGTTCTCCGAGCCGAGCACGGCCGCGGCGTTGCCGTCGAACAGCCGCTCGAGGTCGTACAGCACCGCCCGGGAGCCGCTCCCACCCCACGCCGCGGTGTCGCCGAACGGGTGCAGCTTCTGCGCCGGGTAGCTCAGTCCGCGGGCGCCGTCGGTGATCTGCGAGTCGGACCCGAGAACGACCCCGTCAGCGCACCGCAGCGCCAGCACCACCGTCATGGGCCCCATGTAAGCGCATCTGGGCGTTTGGCACGATTCCTACCGGCCGCGGAAGATCGGCGGACGCTTCTCGGCACGCGCCCGGCGGCCCTCGGCGAAGTCCTCGCTCGCCCAACAGCCCTCGAACGCCGCGTCCAGTTCCGCGGCGGGCGGCCCGTCGAACGCGGGCTCGAAGACCGCGTTGAGGACGCGCTTGGAGTAGGCCTGGGTGAGCGGGGCGAGCGGGGTCATCCCGAGGGCCCACTCGAGCGCCTGGTCGGTGTCGCCCGCCCGGTCGGCCAGCCCGCACGCCACGGCCGCGTCGGCGTCGAGCTGGTCGCAGGCCAGCAGCAGCCGCCGAGCCGTGCCGTTGCCCGCGATCAGGGCGAGCCTGCGGATGGTCCACGGGTCCACGGCGAGCCCGATCTTCGCGGTCGGTACGGCGAAGCGCGCCGCGGGCGCGACGACGCGGAAGTCGGCGGCGATCGCGAGCTGTGTGCCCGCGCCGATCGCGGCGCCGTTCACGGCGGCCACCACGGGCTGGGGGAGGTCGGCGACGGCGTGCAGCATCGCGTAGAGCGCGTCGCGGAAGTCGGCCGTGTACACCTCGTCGAGGTCGGCGCCGGAGCAGAAGCTGCGCCCCCGCCCGGTGATCACGACGACGCGGGCGTCGGCGGCCTCGGTGAGCGCGCTGCGGATGCCGTGGCACAGCGCGGTCGTCAGCGCGTTGTGCTTCTCCGGCCGGTCGAGGGTGAGGATCGCGACGCGGTCGCGCCAGGCCAGCTCGATCATCCGCGCGCCTCGACGATGAAGGTGCGCTC
>DATAOO010000109.1:0-3831 GCA_036265695.1 Pseudonocardia sp.
GGCGGGCGGCCGGGCCTGCGAACCCGCGCGCTTATGACGAGGCGTGACACGTCCGGGTGTCGACGCGACCTGATTCCGTGTCGGCGGCGTCCGTTCTGCTCTACCTTGAGCTTGCGATCATGGACGAGCTCCCGAGGACCAGCATGCGCCACTCCCGCCGCCTCGCGCTGGCCACCGCGGCGGTCCTCGCGGCGGCGCTCACCGCTTGCGCGCCGGGGGGTGCGCAGGCGGCGGCCCCGGCCCCGGTCGTGGACGGCCCCGTCGACATCGGCGGCGGCAGGCACCTCTACCTGCACTGCGCGGGCCCGACGACGCCGGGGCGCCCCACGATCGTGCTCGAGTCCGGCTACCACGACTCGTCCGATCCGTGGAGCCTCACCGACGCGCAGTCCCCTGCACGCGGGCCGTCGACCTTCGAGCGGCTGTCGCAAGGGAACCGGGTGTGCGCCTACGACCGGCCCGGCACGTTCCGCTACACCGACCCGCTGGCCCTCACCGATCGCAGCAGCCCGGTGCCGATGCCGCGCACGGCGGGCCAGGTCGTCGACGACCTGCACGCGCTCCTGGCCGCCGCGGCCGTCCCGGGCCCGTACCTGCTCGTCGCGCACTCGCTGGGCGGCCTGTTCGCGCGGCTCTACACCCAGCGGTATCCCGCGGACGTCGTCGGCGTGGTGTTCGTCGACGCCTTCCCGGTGGAGATGCCCGAGCTGATGGGTGGGGTCTGGACCGAGTACGAGCACGTGCTGGACAACCCCGTCCCGGCGTTCGCGGGCAACCCGAACGCGGAGGTCGTGGACATCGACGCCAGCGTGGCGCAGGTCCGAGCGGCCCCCGCCTACCCGGCGGTGCCGTCTGCGGTGCTGTCCAAGACCGAGCCGTTCCCCCTCCCCGCGGGCACCCCGCCGGACATCGGCCCGACGCTGGAGCGGATCTGGCCGCAGGGCCAGACGGCGGTCGTCGCCCTCGCCCCGCGTACCCCGCACACCCTGGTCACCGGCAGCGACCACTACGTCCAGGTCCACGACCCGGACCTGGTCTCCGCCACCGCCGAACTGCTGTTGACGCGAGCGGCCCCCTGACGGTCGGCGTGGCGGGGCGGCTCCAGCACCTCTCCACCTGAGCGGGCAGTGTGGGTCATGTGGGGCTGACCGTCGTCGCGTTCTACGGGCCCAAGCCCGACGCCTTGGGCGCGCTCCTCGCCTCCGTGCAGCAGGCGTTCGCCGGGGCGCTCGGCGCCGCGTTCCGGCCGCGCCCCGTCGACGACGTCCACGCCACGGTCATCGGGCTCGAGGACGCCCCCGGCTGCGCGGACGACGTCGCCGCGTTCCTCTCCGCCGAGCTGCGGCGCGCACCGCTCGAAATCCGGTTCGGCGGCTTCTCGGCAGCCGAGACCTTCCGGAGCCGCGGGCGCCCCCTGCGCGAACGGAGCGCCCTCCTCGACGGGGAGCGGGCGGTCGTGATCGGCTGGCCCGTGGAGCACGGGCGGCCGACCGCGCGGCTGGGCGAGCTGCGCCGCGACTGCGCCCGCTTCGGCGTGATCCACAAGTACCACCGGGGGACGACCGCGCTCGATCCCGACGCGTACCTGGTCGTGGGGGACGTCGACGCCGACGTGCCGCCGGACGCGGCCGAGGCGGTGCGGGCGGCGCTCGGTGAGCCGACGTCGGTCCGGCTGACCGCCGCCGACGTCTCACTGGTGCGGTACGTGGATCCGGCGCTGCCGCGGGAGTCGTCGACCCGGCGGCGCCTCCCCTAACGCATCGGGAGCGACCGCGGCAGCCCGAACCGGGGGAGCGCGCTGCTCTCGAAGCGGGTCAAGGCGCTGATCCGGTCGCCGCGCAAACCGAGCACGTAGAGGCCGACGCCGCGCCGGAGGCCGGCGGGTGCGCGCAGGTAGGCGCCGAAGGCGGGTTGGCCGTTGGCGCGGGTCGCCACGAGGTCGAACCGGCGCCCCCCGTCGAACAGCGCCGCGCTGAAGCGGGCCACGGCGTCGCGGCCGTGGTACTCGAACGGCATCGGCGGCATCGACATGAACACGTCGTCGGTCAGCAGGTCCACCAGACCGGCGACGTCGGCGGCTTCCCACGCGCGGACGAACCTGGCCACGACCTCGGCGTCGACCCGCGGGCCCGCCGACGGCGCGGCGCCCCGCGACCGCTGCAGGCCTGCGCGCGCCCGCTTCAGTGCGCTGTTGGCCGCGTCGAGGGTCACGTCGAGCATGGCCGCGACCTCGGCCGCGGAGAACCCCAGCACGTCGCGCAGCAGGAGCGCGGCGAGCTGACGTGGCGGGAGCAACTGGCACGCCGTCACGAACGCCAGTGACACCGACTCGGCCAGCTCGTAGCGCGCGCCCGGTTCGGCCAGGCCGTCGATGAGCGCGTCGGGGTAGGGCTGCAGCCAGACGACCTCGCCCAGCCGGGTCGGCTCCGGCGGTTCCACGTGCGGCACGTCCCACGCCTTCGCCGGGCGCCTGCCCGCCGCCCGTCGTGCGTCGAGGCACCGCCGGGTCGCGACCTGGTAGAGCCACGTGCGCAGCGACGCCCGTCCCTCGAACGCCCCGAGCCCGCGCCACGCGGCCAGCAGCGTGTCCTGCAGCGCGTCCTCGGCGTCCTCGAGCGAGCCGAGCATCCGGTAGCAGTGCACCTGCAGCTCGCGGCGGTACGGCTCGGTCAGCTCGGCGAACGCCGCGCCGTCGCCCGCGCGCGCCCGGGAGATCAGGTCCACGGTCATCACCGTTGTACAGACGCCGCGTGGCGCGCGAACTGGGCGCCCAGTTCGCGGCCGTCTCGGCGCCTCTCTCGGCATGGGACAACTCATCATCACGACCAACATGTCGCTCGACGGCGTCGTCGAGGACCCCGACGGCCACGAGGGCTCCGACCGCGGCGGCTGGTTCGCCCGGTTCGGCGGACCCGACCTCGAACAGTGGACGAGCCTCATGACCAAGGAAGCGCTCGGCGCGGCGGCCCTCCTGCTCGGACGGCGCAGCGACGAGTGGTTCGCCACGCGGTGGGCGGCACGCACCGGGGAGTGGGCCGACCGCCTGAACGGCCTGCCCAAGTACGTCGTGTCCGCCACGGCGGCCCGGTGGTCGAACGCAACGGTCCTCGACGGCGTCGGCGCGGTCGCCGGGCTGAAGCGCGAGGTCGACGGGGAGATCCTCGTCTATGCGAGCTACGAGCTCGGGCAGGCGCTGATGGAGCGCGACCTCGTCGACGAGCTGCGCCTCGTGGTCTTCCCGGTCGTGCTCGGGGCGGGGCGGCGCCTGTTCGGCCCCACGAGCGGGGCGAAGGCGCTGCGCCTCGTCGGCGTGCAGACCATCGGGGACGGCCTGGCCTACGTCACCTATCGACGCGCAGGCTGAGCGCGGCCGCGTCCACGGGCACGTCCGCCGCGGCGACGTTCTCGGCCAGGTGCTCGAGGCTGCGGGTGCCCGGGATGAGCAGGGTGCCCGGGTCGTGGGCCAGCAGCCACGCCAGGCCGACCTGGGCGGGGGTGACGCCCAGGTCGGCCGCGGCGGCGACCACCGCGGGGTGCTCGGCGACGCGTGGCGCCCCGGGGAACGCCGACCCGAGCGGGAAGAACGGCACCCAGGCCACGCCGTGCGCGGCGCACTCCGCCAGGAGCGGCTCGGCCGTGCGGTCGAGCAGGTTGTAGAGGTTCTGCACGCAGACGACGCCCGCGGGCAGTGCCCGGCGGAACTCGTCCACGCCGACGCCGCTGAGCCCGATGCCGTCGATCTTGCCTTCGGCGCGCAGGGCGACGAGCTCGGCGAGCTGGCTGTCGAGGTCCACGCGCTGGTCGCCGGTCGCGACGATCCCGGGTCGGGCG
>DATAOO010000110.1:0-29768 GCA_036265695.1 Pseudonocardia sp.
CCGCGCGCCACGGCGTTCACGACCGTGCCCGCGCCCGGTCGGGAGACCACGTACCCCTCGGCGACGAGCTGGTCGTACGCCTCGACGACGACGCGGCGGGTCACGCCGAGGTCCGCGGCCAGCGCGCGCGTGGACGGCAGCCGGGTGCCCGCCCGCAGGCGCCCGCGGCGGACCGCCGTCCGGATCTCCTCCTCGATCTGCGCGCGCAGACCCCGGGGCCGCGCACGATCGAGCACGAGGTGCAGATCCGGCGAAGTGGCCCCCATCTTTTCGACAGTATCTGGCCCTCCCGGGATCCACCGGGGGTTCCCTACGGTCACGGCATGCGCTCCGGACTCTGGGTACCGCTCTTCGACGAGCTCGCCGATCCCCTCCTCGTCGCCCGGCTCGCCGCCGAGGCCGAGGAGCTGGGGTGGCACGGCGTGTTCGTGTGGGACCACCTGGCCTGGCGGCCGCCCGTGCGCGCGGTCGCCGACCCCTGGATCACCCTCGCCGCCGCGGCGACCGCCACCGAGCGGGTGCTGCTCGGCCCGATGGTCACCCCGCTCCCCCGCAGGCGCCCCGCGAAGCTGGCCCGCGAGACCGCGACGCTGGACCTGCTCAGCGGCGGCAGGCTGGTGCTCGGCGTCGGCCTGGGCAGCGACCGGTTCGGCCGCGAGTTCTCCGCCACCGGCGACGAGGTGGACGACCGCCGCCGCGGCGCGATGCTCGACGAGGCGCTCACCATCCTCGACGCGGCCTGGTCGGGACGGCCCGTGCAGCACCGCGGCGAGCACTACGTCGTGGACGACCTCACGTTCCTCCCCCGCCCCGCCCACCGGATCCCGGTGTGGGTCGCCGGGTTCCCCGGCTCGGCCCGGCCCCGGCGGCGGGCCGCGACCCGCGACGGCTTCTTCCCGGTCAACCTGGAGCACCCCGACGAGCTGGCCGCGGCCATCGACGGCCTGGACCTGCCCGACATCGTGGTGGCCCGCCCCGCGGGCACCGACGTGGAGGCGTTCGCCGACGCGGGCGCCACGTGGTGGCTCACCGACTTCGACCCGGAGAAGATCACGGTCGACGAGGTGCGCGGCGTGCTGCGGGACGGCCCGGCGTGAACGAGAAGCTCGTGCAGGCGAACGGCGTCGAGCTCTGCGTGCAGACCTTCGGCTCCCCCGCCGACCCCACCGTCCTGCTGATCCACGGCGCGTGCGCGTCGATGCTGTGGTGGCCCGAGGAGCTCTGCCTGCTGCTGGCCGAGCGCGGGCTCCACGTCGTGCGCTTCGACAGCCGCGACACCGGGCGCTCGACCCACTACCCGGCGGGCGCCCCGCCGTACGGGCTGCGGGACCTCGCCGACGACGCCGTCGGCCTGCTGGACGCCCTGGGGATCCCCGTCGCGCACGTCGTCGGGCGGTCGATGGGCGGCGGCACCGCGATCATCGCCGCCCTCGACCACCCCGACCGGGTCGCGACGCTCACGCTGGTCAGCACCACCAACGACGATCCCGACTTGCCCGCCATGTCCCCCGCGATGGCCGCGGCGTTCGACCGGCCGCCGTCCGGCGACCCGGTCGCCGACATCGTCGCGCTGATGCGGGCCTACGCGGGCCCGTCGCTGCACTTCGACGAAGCCGCCACCCGCGAGACCGCGGCCGCCGACGTCGCCAGGACGCTCGACCTGGCCGCCGCGATGACCAACCACCTGGTGATGGCGGTCGACGGGCCGCGCCGCGGGGGGCTCGCCGACATCGCGGTGCCGACCATCGTCGTGCACGGCGCCCTCGACCCGGCCTACCCGCTGCCGCACGGCCGTAGGCTCGCCGACACGATCCCCGGCGCCCGCCTGCTGGTGCTCCCCGACACCGGCCACGACGTGCCGCCCGCCCACTACCCGACCTTCGTGGACGCGCTGGTCGCGCACACCGCCAGGAGCACCCGATGACCGCCTTCCTCCGCCCCACCGACCCCGGCTACGACGACGAGGTCGCGGGCTACAACCGGATCGTCGCCCACCGGCCGGAGCGGGTGATGCCCGCCCGTTCCGTCGACGACGTGGTCGAGGCCGTGCGGGCCGCGGCGGCCGCGGGGCTCTCGCTCGGCGTGCAGGCGACCGGGCACGGCCCGAGCGTGCCCGCCGACGGCGTGCTGGTGAGCACCCGGCACCTGCGCGACGTGCGGGTCGACCCGGCCACCCGCACCGTGCGGGTCGGCGCAGGCGCGCGCGGCCACGACCTCACCGCCGCGCTGGTGCCCCACGGCCTCGCCCCGCTGGGCGGGTCCTCGCCCGACGTCGGGGTGGTCGGCTACCACCTCGGCGGCGGACTGCCGCTGCTCGGCCGCACGTTCGGCTACGCCGCCGACCGGGTCCGCGCCCTCGACGTGGTGACCGCCGACGGCCAGACGCGCACCCTCACCCCCGACGACGACCTGTTCCGCGCCATGCTCGGGTGCCGCGGCGCGTTCGGGGTGGTGACGTCGCTGGTCACCGAGGCGCTGCCGCTCACGTCGGTGACCGGCGGCGGGCTCTGGTTCACCGGCGACGGGATCGAGCCCGCCGTCCGCGCGTACCTGCGGTGGACGGCGGACGTGCCGGAGACCGTGAACTCGTCGGTGCTGCTCATCCGGCTGCCGGACCTGCCGGTGATCCCGGAGCCGATCCGCGGACGGCGGATCGCGCACGTCCGCATCGCGGCCGTCGGCGGGGAGGTGGACCTCGCCCCGCTGCGGGCGGTCGCGCCGGTGCTGGACACCGTGGCCGAGCTGCCGGCCGCCCGGCTCAGCAGCATCCACGACGAGCCGTCCGTCCCGGTGCTGTTCAAGGCGCGCAACGCCCTGCTCGGCCCGCTCGACGACGCGGCGGCCACGGTCCTGCTCGACCACGCCGAGAGCGGCGCGTTCCTCATCGAGCTCCGCCACCTCGGCGGCGCCCTCGCCGAGGGCCGGGCCGTGGTCGGCCGCCGCGACGCCGACTACGTCGTCTACACCGGCACCGCGCTGCCCGGCCCGTCCGCGCAGGAGGCGGCGGCCGCCGCACAGGCAGCGCTGCACGACGCGCTCGCGCCGTGGGGCATCGGCGCGATGACGCCCGCGTTCCTCACCGGCAGGCACGCGCTGGACGTCGCGTTCAGCGCAGGCGACCAGGCCTGGCTCTCGAAGGTGAAGCAGGCGTGGGACCCGGCGGACCTCTTCCGCGTGTCTCCGTTCAGAGTGCCTTGAAGAAGACTAGGAGACCCGGGCGTCGCTGAGCGCCCGGACGATGTCCTCCACGCGGTCCTTGGCGTCACCGAAGAGCATCTGGCTGTTCTCCCGGTAGAACAGCGGGTTCGGGACGCCCGCGTACCCGGCCGCCATCGACCGCTTGAACACGATCACGTCGCCGGCTTCCCACACCTTGAGCACCGGCATGCCCGCGATGGGGGAGCCGGGGTCTTCGGTGGCGGCGGGGTTGACGGTGTCGTTGGCCCCGATGACCAGCACGACGTCGGTGTCGGCGAAGTCGTCGTTGATCTCGTCCATCTCCATGACGATGTCGTAGGGCACCTTCGCCTCGGCCAGCAGCACGTTCATGTGCCCGGGCAGCCGCCCGGCCACGGGGTGGATGCCGAACCGCACGGTGACGCCCTTGTCCCGCAGCCGTCGGGTGAGCTCGGCCACCGGGTACTGCGCCTGTGCCACGGCCATCCCGTACCCCGGGGTGATGATCACGCTGGAGGCGCCTGCGAGGATCTCGGCGGCGGCTTCGGCGTTGACCTCGCGGTGCTCGCCGTAGTCCTTCTCCCCGCCGGAGGGGGCCTCGATGCCGAACCCGCCCGCGATCACCGAGATGAACGAGCGGTTCATCGCCTTGCACATGATGTAGGACAGGTACGCACCCGACGACCCGACCAGCGCCCCGGTGATGATCAGCAGGTCGTTGCCGAGCAGGAAGCCCGACGCGGCCGCGGCCCACCCGGAGTAGCTGTTGAGCATCGACACGACCACGGGCATGTCCCCGCCGCCGATCGAGGCCACCAGGTGCACCCCCAGCAACAGCGCGATGACGGTGACCGCGATCAGCACGCCGAGGGTGGGGGCGATGACGAACCACACCGTCAACACGGCGAACGCGACCAGCGCGCCCAGGTTGAGGAAGTTCTTGCCCGGCAACACCAACGGGGCGGAGGAGAACCGCGCCGACAGCTTGCCCCAGGCCACGATCGACCCGGTGAACGTCACCGCGCCGATGAACACCCCGATGACCACCTCGGCGTGGTGGATGCCCAACAGGCTGGGGTCGACCCCGCCGCCGCCTTCCGCTTCGACCTCGAGGTAGCCGTTCCAGCCGACCAAGACGGCGGCGAGGCCGACGAAGCTGTGGAACAGCGCGATCAGCTCGGGCATGCCGGTCATCGGCACGCGGGCGGCCCGGTACAGCCCGATCGCCGCCCCGATGAGCATCGCCCCGATCAGCAGGCCGACCTGCAGGGCGGTGAACCCGCCGGAGATCGCCAGGACGAGCGTGGCGACCAGGGCGATCGCCATCCCGGCGATGCCGAACGTGTTGCCGAAGCGGGCCGTCTCGTGCCGCGACAACCCGGCCAACGCCAGGATGAACAGCAGCGCGGCGACGATGTAGGCCGCACTGGCGGCCGTCTGTACGGTCATTACCTCATCAGCTCCAACATCAGCACGGTCTCAGCTGCGCCGGAACATGCCCAGCATGCGGCGGGTCACGGCGAAACCGCCGAAGACGTTGATGGTGGCCAGCAGGATCGCCACGGCGGCGACGATGGTGATCGCCAGCGAGTGTTGCCCGATCTGCAGCAACGCACCGACGAGGATGATGCCCGAGATCGCGTTGGTCACCGACATCAGCGGGGTGTGCAGCGCGTGGTGCACGTTGCCGATCACGTAGTAGCCGATCACGATGGCCAGCGCGAACACCACCAGGTGCCCGATCAGCGCGGGCGGGGACACCGCGGTGATCAGGAAGAACGCCAGCGCCGCCACCCCGACGAGCCCGAACCGGCGCGCCGCGGACGCGGGCGGCTTCTCCTCCTTCACCGCGGGCGCCGCCGCGGCGGCTGGCGTCGTAGCCGGCGCGGCCGACACCGACACCTCGGGCGGGGGCCAGGTCGACTCACCGTCGCGCACCACGGTGACCCCGCGCTGCACGACGTCGTCGAAGTCCAGCACCAACCGCCCGTCCTTCTCCGGCGTCATCAGCTTCATCAGGTTGACCAGGTTGGTGCCGTAGAGCTGGGAGGCCTGCGCGGGCAGCCGCCCCGCCAGATCGGTGTAGCCGATGATCGTCACACCGTTGGGCGTGACGACCTTCTCGTCGGCGACCGCGCCCTCGACGTTGCCGCCGTTGGACGCGGCCATGTCCACCACGACCGAGCCGGGCTTCATCGCGGCCACCATCTCACCGGTGAGCAACCGCGGCGCGGGCCTGCCGGGGATCAGCGCGGTGGTGATGATGATGTCCACATCCGCGCTCTGCTCGGCGTACAGCTTCGCCTCGCGCTCCTTGTAGTCATCCCCCATCTCCTTCGCGTAACCGGTGGCCGACACCTCGACGTCGGGCGACTCGATCGACAGGTACTCCCCGCCCAGCGAGCGCACCTGGTCGGCCACCTCCGGGCGCGGGTCGGTGGCCCGCACGATCGCGCCCAACGACCCGGCCGCGCCGATCGCGGACAGCCCCGCCACACCCGCCCCGCACACCAGCACCTTCGCCGGTGGCACCTTCCCCGCCGCGGT
Organism: Pseudonocardia sp.; assembly: GCA_036265695.1. GTDB lineage: Bacteria > Actinomycetota > Actinomycetes > Mycobacteriales > Pseudonocardiaceae > Pseudonocardia. The sequence goes on from DATAOO010000110.1 coordinate 5,725, forward strand.
GACCTGCCCGGTGAAGAACCGGCCGAACTCGTGCGCCGCCTCGATCACCGCGCGGTACCCGGCGATGTTGGCCATCGAGGACAACACGTCCAACGACTGGGCCCGCGAGATCCGCGGCACCGCGTCCATCGACAGCGCCGTGATCGGGCGCTTGGCCAGGGTCTCCACGATCTCGGGCTTCAACCGCGGCGCCAGCAACGCGACCAACGTCGCGCCCGGCTTCATCTGGTCCAGCTCGTCCTCGGACGGGGCGTTGATCGCGAACACCACATCGGCCCGCCACGCGTCACCGACCGTCGCACCCGCGTCCACGAACGCCTCGTCCGGGAAGTCGGCCCGTTCGCCCGCACCGGGCGCGACCACCACCTCGTAGCCCAGCTTGAGCAGTTGGCCCACCGTGGTCGGCGTCGCGGCGACGCGCGTCTCACCGGGCTTGGACTCCCGCACTACTCCGATGATCACAAGTCAACTCCGTTGGCGACGGGCCGGGCTTCGACCAAGCATAGGAACGGCGTGCCACCCGTGCGTGTGAAGGTCCACACGCGCGGCACGGTCAGGCCGGGAGGGTGAGCACCCGCGGGCCGTCGTCGGTGATCGCCACCGAGTGCTCCCAGTGCACCGCACGCGCGCCGCTGGCGGTGACGACCGTCCAGCCGTCTTCGAGCTCGACGGTCTCCGGATCGCCCGCGGTGATCATGGGCTCGATGGCGAGCGCCATGCCGGGGCGCAGGCGCGGGCCGTGGCCGGGGTCGCCGTGGTTGGGGAGGAACGGGTCCATGTGCATGGCCGTGCCGATGCCGTGGCCGCCGTACTCCGCGACGATGCCGTAGTCGGCCCGGTTGCGCTCGGCCGCGGCCGCGATCGAGGACTGCACGGCGTAGGAGATGTCGGAGAGCCGCCCGTCGGGCAGCGCGGCGGCGATGCCCGCCGAGAGCGCGGCCTCGCAGGCGGCCGAGAGCAGGAGATCGGCCTCCACCACGTCCCCGACCGGGACCGTGATGGCCGCGTCGCCGTGCCAGCCGTGCAGCACCGCACCGCAGTCGACGGAGATCAGGTCGCCGTCGGCGAGCACCCGCCCCGTGGACGGGATGCCATGCACGATCTCCTCGTTGACCGACGCGCAGATCGACGCCGGGTAGCCGTGGTAGCCCTTGAACGACGGCTCGGCGCCGCCGTCGCGGATGGTCTGCTCGGCGAGGGCGTCGAGCTCGGCGGTGCTCACCCCGGGCTTCGCCAGGGTGGCGACTTCGGCGAGGGTCCGCGCCACCAGCGCACCGGCAGCGCGCATGGCATCGAGCTCGTCGTTGCTCTTGAGCTCGATGTCACGACCACGCCACCGGGCGACCAGGCCGCGGACCCCGCCGCGCGTCACCGTGCGCGCAGCACTTCGGTCACGCGGTCGGTGATCTCATCGACCGAGCCCGTGGCGTCGACGGAGACCAGCTTGTCGCGGTAGAAGGCGAGCAGCGGCGACGTCTCGTCGCGGTAGACCTGCTGACGGCGGCGGATCACGTCTTCGGTGTCGTCCGATCGGCCCCTGGCCAGGAGACGAGCGACGAGCTCGTCCTCGGGCACCTGGAGCTCGACGACCGCGTCGATGGCCTCACCGCGATCGGACAGGATCGCGCCCAACGACTCGGCCTGGCTGATGGTGCGCGGGAACCCGTCGAGCAGGAAGCCCTTCATCGCGTCGTCGTCGGTGAGGCGTGCGCGCACCATCTCGACCGTGACGGAGTCGGGCACCAGGTCGCCCGCGTCCATGTAGCGCTTGGCCTCGACGCCCAGCGGCGTCTGCTGCGAGAGGTTGGCGCGGAAGAGATCGCCCGTGGAGATGTGCGGCACGTCCAGTCGCCCGGCCAACCGCTCGGCCTGCGTGCCCTTGCCCGCGCCCGGCGGGCCTACAAGAACAATGCGCACACGATCCTCCACTGGTCCAACCCCGACGATACGATTCCGTCGACGTTAGCGCAGGAAACCGTCGTAACGGCGCTGCATGAGCTGGCTCTCGATCTGCTTGACCGTGTCGAGCCCCACACCGACCATGATCAGAACCGCGGTGCCGCCGAAGGGGAAGTTCTGGTTCTGGCCGCTGCCGGTGATGCCCAGGAAGAAGTTCGGCAGCACGGCGATGATGCCCAGGTAGAGCGAACCGGGGAGGGTGATCCGCGAGAGCACGTACTGGAGGTATTCGGCGGTCGGGCGACCGGGCCGGATGCCCGGGATGAAGCCGCCGAACTTCTTCATCTCGTCGGCGCGTTCCTCCGGGTTGAAGGTGATGCCGACGTAGAAGTACGTGAAGAAGATGATGAGCAGGACGTAGAGCGCGATGTGCACCGCGTTGGACTGGTCCACCACGTAGGTCTGCACGAACTGCTGAAAGCCGCCGCCCTGGGTGCCGATCAGCCGCGAGATCAGGTCGGGGAGGTAGAGCAGGGACGACCCGAAGATCACCGGGATGACGCCGGCCTGGTTGACCTTCAGCGGCAGGTAGGTCGACGTGCCGCCGTACATCCGCCTGCCGACCATGCGCTTGGCGTACTGCACGGGGATGCGGCGCTGACCCTGCTCGACGAACACGACGCTCGCGATGATGGCGAGGCCGAAGAGGCAGACGCCCGCGAACACCAGCCCGCCGTTGGACAGGATCTGGCGGCCCTCGGCGGGGATCCGCGCGGCGATGCCGGTGAAGATCAGCAGGGACATGCCGTTGCCGATGCCCCGCTCGGTGATCTGCTCGCCGAGCCACATGATGACGCCGGTGCCTGCGGTCATGACCAGCACGGTGATCGACAGGGTCCACACCGAGGAGTCCGGGATGACCGGCTCGGTGCAGTCGCCGAAGAGCTGCCCGCGGTCGGCCAGGGCGATGATGCCGGTGCCCTGCAGCACGGCCAGCGCGATCGTGAGGTAGCGCGTGTACTGGGTCAGCTTGTTCTGACCCGACTGGCCTTCCTTCTTCAGCTGCTCGAACCGCGGGATGACCACCGTGAGCAGCTGGACGATGATGCTCGCCGTGATGTAGGGCATGATGCCCAGCGCGAACACCGACAGCTGGAGCAGCGCTCCGCCGGAGAACAGGTTGATCAGGGAGTAGATGCCCGCGTTGGCACCGCCCTCGACCTGAGCGATGCACTTCTGGACGTTCGGGTAGGAGACGCCCGGTGTCGGGATGCCTGCACCGAGGCGGTAGACCGCGAGGATCCCGAGCGTGAAGAGGATCTTCTTCCGCAGGTCCGGTGTGGTCAGAGCCGACCGGAATGCGCTGAGCACTCCTGATCCTCCTCAAGTCGATGCCCGGGAGGCCGGGCGACGTCGACTGTAACAGCGGCCGGTGCGGGCGGGCGCGAACGCCCACCCGCACCGGTCGTCAGGTAGTTACAGCTGGTTGACGGAGCCGCCCGCGGCCGTGATCTTCTCGACGGCGCTCCCCGAGAAACGGTGGGCGCTGACGGTCAGAGCGACGGAGAGCGAGCCCTCGCCGAGCACCTTGAGCGGCTTCTTGGGCCGCACGGCGCCTGCCGCGGCGACCTCTTCCGGGCCGATCTCGCCGCCGTCGGGGAAGAGCCGCCCGAGGTCGCCGACGTTCACGACCTGGTACTCGACGCGGAAGCGGTTGCGGAAGCCCTTCAGCTTCGGCAGCCGCATGTGCAGCGGCATCTGGCCGCCCTCGAAGCGGGGCGACACGGTCTTGCGGGCCTTCGTGCCCTTCGTGCCGCGACCGGCGGTCTTGCCGCCCTTGCCGCCCTCGCCGCGACCCACGCGGGTCTTGGCGGTCTTGGCACCCTTGGCGGGCCGCAGGTCGTGCAGGCGGATGATCTCGCTCATGAGGGCTTGACCTCCTCCACCGAAACGAGGTGGCGCACCATGCGGATCATGCCGCGCACCTGCGGCGTGTCCGGGCGCTCCACCGATTGACGGATCTTGCGCAGGCCCAGCGCGCGCAGCGTGAGCCGCTGGTTCTGCTGGCAGCCGATGCCGCTGCGGACCTGGGTGACGACGAGCGTCAGGTCCGTGGTGGGCTGCTGCTGGGCGTGCGCGTCCACGGGCTCTTTCACGGTCTTCTTGACCATCAGGACCTCGCCGCCGCCGCCGCGATCGCGCGATCGCGCAGCATCGAAGCCGGAGCGACGTCCTCGAGCGGCAGGCCACGACGGGCCGCCACCTCCTCGGGCCGCTGGATCATCTTCAACGCGGCGATCGTGGCGTGCACGACGTTGATCGCGTTGTCGCTGCCGAGGCTCTTGGAGAGGATGTCGTGGATGCCCGCGCACTCCAGCACGGCGCGCACCGGGCCACCGGCGATGACGCCGGTACCGGGGCTCGCCGGGCGCAGCATGACCACGCCCGCGGCCGCCTCGCCCTGCACGCGGTGCACGATCGTGCCGCCGATGCGGGGGACGCGGAAGAAGTTCTTCTTCGCCTCCTCCACACCCTTGGCGATCGCCGCGGGCACCTCCTTGGCCTTGCCGTAGCCGACGCCGACGAGTCCGTCGCCGTCGCCGACGATCATCAGGGCGGTGAAGCTGAAGCGCCGACCACCCTTCACGACCTTGGCCACGCGGTTGATCGTGACCAGGCGCTCGATGTACGGGGTCTTGTCTTGGGCCGCCCCGCCACGGCCTCCGTCCCGGCGGTCGCGGCGGTCGCCGGAGCGCTCGCCACCGGACCCTGAGTTCGGGCCCCCGCCGTCACGCCGTGCGCGTCCCGGCATCAGACGTTCCCTTCCGTGTTGCTGTGGATCTTCATCAGAACTCCAGACCGCCCTCGCGGGCGGCGTCGGCGAGCGCCGCGATCCGGCCGTGGTAGTCGAAGCCACCCCGGTCGAACACCACTGCGGTGACGCCCGCCTCGCGGGCGCGCTCGGCGACGAGCTTGCCGACCGCGGCCGCGCGGGCCTTCTTGTCGCCGTCGAGCCCACGCACGTCGGCCTCCAGCGAGGACGCCGAGGCCAGCGTGTGGCCCGCCAGGTCGTCGATCAGCTGGACGACGATGTGCCGCGAGCTGCGCTTCACGGCCAGGCGCGGCCGCTGGGCGGTGCCCTGGACCTTCTTGCGCAGCCGCGCGTGCCGCCTGGTGACGGCGGACCGGCGCTTGCGCGAGGTCTGCGAACCCAGGCGCTTCTTGGCGTTGGTGGAAATGGTGCCAGAATTCGACTCAGCCATCACTTACCCGTCTTCCCGACCTTGCGGCGGATGACCTCACCCGCGTAGCGAACGCCCTTGCCCTTGTACGGGTCGGGCTTGCGCAGCTTGCGGATGTTGGCGGCGGTCTCGCCGACGAGCTGCTTGTCGATGCCGGAGACCGAGAACCGCGTAGGCGTGTCGACGGCGAACGTGATGCCGTCCGGCGGCGGGATCACCACGGGGTGGCTGAACCCGAGCGAGAACTCCAGCTGGCCGTCCTTGAGCGCGACGCGGTAGCCGACGCCGTGGATCTCGAGCCGCTTCTCGTAGCCCGCGGTGACGCCGACGACGAGGTTGTTGAGCAGGCTGCGCGACAGGCCGTGGTAGGCCTTGCTGCGGCGCTCGTCGTCAGGCCGCTTCACCACGACGGCGCCCGAGTCGTCGCGCTCGACGGTGATCGGCTCGATCACGGTGTGCGAAAGGGTGCCCTTGGGTCCCTTGAACGTGACCGTGCGGCCGTCGATCTGAACGTCCACCCCGGACGGCACGGTGATGGGCAGCTTCCCGATGCGGGACATGGTCCTACCCCCTCACCAGACGTAGGCGAGGACTTCCCCGCCCACGCCGTTCTTCTTCGCCTGCCGGTCGGTCTGCAGGCCGTTGGACGTGGAGATGATCGCGATGCCGAGTCCGCCCAGCACGCGCGGCAGGTTCGTCGACTTCGCGTAGACCCGGAGGCCGGGCTTGGACACCCGGCGCAGGCCCGCGATGCTGCGCTCCCGGTTGCGGCCGTACTTGAGCTCGACGACCAGGGCTTTGCCGACCTCGGCGTCCTCGGTCATGTGGCTCGCGATGTAGCCCTCCTTCTGGAGGATCTCGGCGATCGCCACCTTGAGCTTGCTGTGCGGCATGACCACGCGGTCGTGGTAGGCCGAGTTGGCGTTGCGCAGACGCGTGAGCATGTCTGCGATCGGATCGGTCATCGTCATGGGGATTACTGCTTTCCCACCGTGGTTCCCCGCGGGGCCTGCGGCGATAAAGGGTTGGTTACCAGCTGCTCTTGCTGACGCCGGGCAGCTCGCCCGCGTGCGCCATCTGGCGCACGCAGATGCGGCACAGGCCGAACTTGCGCAGCACGGCGCGCGGGCGACCGCACTTCGAGCAGCGGGTGTAGCCGCGGACCTTGAACTTCGGCTTGGCCGCCGCCTTGATGATCAGAGCCTTCTTGGCCATCACGCCTCCTTGAACGGGAAGCCCAGCCGCCGCAGGAGCGCCCGGCCTTCCTCGTCGGTCGTGGCCGTGGTGACGACGGTGATGTCCATGCCGCGCGGCCGGTCGATGTTGTCCGGGTTGATCTCGTGGAACATCGACTGCTCGTTGAGCCCGAACGTGTAGTTGCCCCGACCGTCGAACTGCGTGCCCGACAGGCCGCGGAAGTCGCGGATACGGGGCAGCGCGATCGTGAGCAGCCGGTCGAGGAACTCCCACATGCGGTCGCCCCGCAGCGTGACCTTCGCGCCGATCGGCATGCCCTCGCGCAGCTTGAACTGCGCGATGGACTTCGTGGCCCGGCGCACCTGCGGCTTCTGGCCGGTGATGGTGGCCAGGTCGCGCACGGCGCCGTCGATGAGCTTCGCGTCGCGGGCGGCCTCGCCGACCCCCATGTTGACGACGACCTTCACCACGCCGGGGATCTGCATGACGTTGCCGTAGGAGAACTGCTCCTGCAGCTGGTCGCGGATCTCGGCGCGGTAGCGCTCCTTGAGGCGCGGCTGCACCTTCTCGGTGGTGGTCATCTCAGATCTCCTTACCGTTGCGCTTGGAGATCCGGACCCGCCGCGCCTTGGCGCCGTTCTCACCCTCGACGAGCTTCTTCGCGATGCGGGTGGGCTTGCCGTCGGAGTCGCACACCATCACGTTGGACACGTGGATCGGCGCCTCGGTGGTGATGATCCCGCCCGACTGCGCCCCACGCTGGTTCTGCGTGACGCGGGTGTGCTTCTTGATGCGGTTGACGCCCTCGACCAGCACGCGGTCGCGGTCCGGGTAGGCCTGGATGACCTTGCCCTTCGCGCCCTTGTCCTTACCGGCGATCACCAGCACGGTGTCGCCCTTCTTCACCTTCATTACAGCACCTCGGGAGCGAGGGAGATGATCTTCATGAATCGCTTGTCGCGCAGCTCGCGACCGACCGGGCCGAAGATGCGGGTGCCCCGCGGCTCGCCGTCGGGCTTGATGAGGACGGCGGCGTTCTCGTCGAACCGGATGTAGCTGCCGTCGGGACGGCGCCGCTCCTTGACGGTGCGCACGATGACCGCCTTCACGACGTCACCGCGCTTCACGCCCGCCGCCGGGATCGCGTCCTTGACGGTGGCGACGATGACGTCCCCGATACCCGCGTACCGACGGCCGGAGCCGCCGAGCACCCGGATGCAGAGGATCTCCTTCGCCCCGGTGTTGTCGGCGACCCGCAGCCGTGACTCCTGCTGGATCACTTCGCCTTCTCCAGGATCTCCACGAGCCGCCAGCGCTTGGTGGCCGACAGCGGTCGGGTCTCCATCAGCCGCACGCGGTCGCCGATGCCCGCCGAGTTCTGCTCGTCGTGCGCCTTGACCTTGCTCGTGCGCCGGATGACCTTGCCGTACAGCGGGTGCTTCACGCGGTCCTCGAGCGAGACGACGATGGTCTTGTCCATCTTGTCCGACACGACCATGCCCTCGCGGACCTTGCGCTCGCCCCGGGGCTTCGCGGTGGTGGTGGGTTCGCTCATGCCACGCCTTCGTTCTCGTCAGGAGCGACCGAAAGACCCAGCTCGCGCTCGCGCATGATCGTGTAGATCCGCGCGATGTCGTGCCGGACGGTCCGCAGCCGCCGGTTGTTGTCCAGCTGCCCGGTGGCCATCTGGAAGCGGAGGTTGAACAGCTCCTCCTTGGCCTCCCGCACGCGCAGCACGAGCTCCTCGTTGGTGAGCTCGCGCAGCTCGGCGGCGGTCGTCGTGGCGGCCATCAGATGTCCCCTCCCTCACGGGTGACGATCCGGCACTTCATCGGCAGCTTGTGCATCGCGCGGCGCAGTGCCTCGCGGGCCGTCGTCTCGTTGGGGTAGCTCATCTCGAACAGCACGCGGCCGGGCTTGACGTTCGCCACCCAGAACTCGGGCGAGCCCTTGCCGGAACCCATGCGGGTCTCGGCGGGCTTCTTGGTGAGCGGCCGGTCGGGGAAGATGTTGATCCACACCTTGCCGCCACGGCGGATGTGCCGGTTGATCGCGATACGCGCCGACTCGATCTGCCGGTTGGTGACGTAGGCGGGCTCCAGCGCCTGGATGCCGAGGTCGCCGAAGGTCACCTGCGTGCCGCCCGACGCCGCGCCCGTGCGGTGCGGCCGGTGCTGCTTGCGGTGCTTGACCTTGCGGGGGATGAGCATGACCTACGCCTCCCCGGCGTCTGTCGGGCCGTCGGCGACCGCGGTGGCGGTGCCCCCGCCCGCGGCCTGCTCGGCGGCGGCGCGCCCGGCCTCGGTGCTCGTGCCCGTGGTGCCCGACGCCCCGGAGCGGCGCCGCTGCGGGCGCTCACGACGGGGGCCGCGCTCGGCCGAAGGGGCCGCGGCGGGAACGCCCTCGCGGCGCCCACCGACGACGTCACCCTTGTAGATCCACACCTTGACGCCGATGCGGCCGAACGTGGTGCGGGCCTCGAACAGGCCGTAGTCGATGTCGGCGCGCAGCGTGTGCAGCGGCACCCGACCCTCGCGGTAGAACTCCGAACGCGACATCTCCGCGCCGCCGAGGCGACCGGAGCACTGCACCCGGATGCCCTTGACCTGCGGGCTGCGCATGGCCGACTGGATGGCCTTGCGCATCGCGCGCCGGAACGCCACGCGGTTGGACAGCTGCTCGGCCACGCCCTGCGCGACGAGCTGTGCGTCCGACTCGGCGTTCTTGACCTCGAGGATGTTGAGCTGCACCTGCTTCTTGGTGAGCTTCTCCAGGTTGCCCCGGATGCGCTCGGCCTCGGCGCCGCGGCGGCCGATCACGATGCCCGGACGCGCCGTGTGGATGTCCACCCGGACGCGGTCGCGCGTGCGCTCGATCTCGACCTTGGAGATGCCCGCCCGCTCCATGCCCTTGGAGAGCATGCGGCGGATCTCGACGTCTTCCTTCACGTACTCCGCGTACTGCTTGTCGGCGTACCACCGGGACTTCCAGTCGGTGGTGATGCCGAGTCGGAACCCGTGCGGGTTGATCTTCTGACCCATCAGCGGGTCCTCCCCTTTCCACGGTTGCGGCCGCCCTGCGCCTTCTGGGGCACGGACTCGACCTCGACCGTGATGTGGCTCGTGCGTTTGCGGATCCGGTAGGCGCGGCCCTGTGCGCGCGGCCGGATGCGCTTGAGCGTCGGGCCCTCGTCCGCGATCGCCACGGCCACCACGAGTGACTCGGGGTCCATGGCGTGGTTGTTCTCCGCGTTGGCCGCGGCGCTCGCGATGACCTTGTAGACCGGCGTGGCGGCGGCCTGCGGCGCGTACCGCAGGATGTCCAGCGCCTCGGCGACCCGGCGGCCCTTCACCAGCGCGGTGACACGGCGGACCTTCGTCGGCGACATGTGCACGTACTTGGCCACCGCACGCGCCCTGGCGGGCGCGTCGGCAGCGGCTTGGCTCGTTTCAGCCATCGTTGTTCCTCTGCTTCCCGCGCTCAGCGCCTACGCGCCTTGCGGTCGTCCCTGATGTGGCCCCGGAAGGTCCGCGTGGGTGCGAACTCCCCGAGCTTGTGGCCCACCATCGAGTCGGAAACGAACACCGGCACGTGCTTGCGGCCGTCGTGCACCGCAATCGTGTGGCCGATCATGTCCGGGATGATGGTGGAGCGGCGTGACCACGTGCGGATCACGGTCTTCTTGCCCGACTCGTTGAGGGCGTCCACCTTCTTGAGCAGGTGGTCGTCCACGAACGGGCCCTTCTTCAGGCTGCGCGGCATTGGCTTGACCTCCCTGCTCAGCGCTTCTTGCCGGTACGACGCCGGCGGACGATCATCTTGTCGGACGGCTTGGTGCGGCGGGTGCGGCCCTCGGGCTTGCCCGCGGGGTTGACCGGGTGGCGACCACCGGAGGTCTTCCCCTCACCACCACCATGGGGGTGGTCCACCGGGTTCATGGCGACACCGCGGACGGTCGGGCGCTTGCCCTTCCACCGCATGCGGCCCGCCTTGCCCCAGTTGATGTTGGACTGCTCGGAGTTGCCGACCTCGCCGACGGTGGCGCGGCAGCGCACGTCGACGTTGCGGATCTCCCCGGACGGCATGCGCAGCTGCGCGTACGGCCCGTCCTTGGCCACCAGCTGCACGCGGGCGCCCGCCGACCGCGCGATCTTGGCGCCGCCGCCGGGGCGGAGCTCGATCGCGTGGATCACGGTGCCGGTGGGGATGTTGCGCAGCGGCAGGTTGTTGCCGACCTTGATGTCGGACTTCGGGCCTGCCTCCACCGTGTCGCCCTGCTTGAGGCGGTCGGGGGCGATGATGTAGCGCTTCTCGCCGTCGACGTAGTGCAGCAGCGCGATGCGGCTCGTGCGGTTGGGGTCGTACTCGATGTGCGCGACCTTGGCCGGGATGCCGTCCTTGTCGTTGCGCCGGAAGTCGATCAGCCGGTAGGCGCGCTTGTGGCCGCCGCCCTGGTGCCGGGTGGTGATCCGACCGTGCGCGTTGCGACCGCCCTTGCTGTGCAGGGGGCGGACGAGCGACTTCTCCGGGTGGTCTCGCGTGATCTCGACGAAGTCGGCGACGCTGCCGCCGCGGCGGCCCGGCGTCGTCGGCTTGTACTTGCGGATGCCCATTAGCTTGTCCCCCTAGCTCGCCCGGCCGCCGAACACGTCGATCGTCCGGCTCTCCTGCGAGATCGTGACGATGGCGCGCTTGGTGTCCTTGCGCTTGCCGAAGCCGGTGCGGGAGCGCTTGCGCTTACCCGGGCGGTTCAGGGTGTTCACGCTGAGCACCTTGACGCCGAACACCTTTTCCACGGCGATCTTGATCTGGGTCTTGTTGGCGTCCGGGCGGACGATGAAGGTGTACTGGCGCTCTTCGGCGAGGCCGTAGCTCTTCTCCGAGACCACCGGCGCGAGCAGGATGTCGCGCGGGTCGGGGATCACTTGCTCTCCTCCTTACGCTGCGACGGCGGCAGCTCGAACCCGGCCGCCTCGGCCGCCTCGGCGGTGGTGAACCAGACCTCGGCCACCGTGCGGGCGTAGAACGAGCTGCCCGGCACGTGGTAGAGCGTCGAGTCGGCGTTGCCCTTCACCGGGAAGCCCTCGGGCTGCGACCCGTCGGCCAGCGGCGCGTGGCTGTCCGGCCCGTACGGGTGCTCGTCATCGTCGTCGTCCGCGGCCGCGTCTGTGGCGGGAGCGGACTTCGCGAAGCTCACCTGCTCGCTCGCGGGCGTGGCGCCCTTCGGGGTGCCGATCGGCCCGTCGAGGAACTCGGCCAGCGCCTCCTCGGTGAACACCACGGACTCGCTGTCGAGCACGTCGTAGGTGTTGAGCTGGCCCGGCGTGAGCAGGTGCACGTTGGGCAGGTTGCGCAGCGACAGCTGGCTGATGTGGTCGGCCGCGGTGAGGACGACCAGCGTCTTGCCCTCGCCCGCCACGCCCGCGAGCGCGGCGCGCGCCGCCTTCGTGGACGGGGTGTCGCCCGGCGACAGCGTGTCGACCACGAAGACCACACCCGCGCGGGCCCGGTCCGAAAGCGCCCCGCGCAGTGCGGCGGCCTTCATCTTCTTCGGGGTGCGCTGCGTGTAGTCGCGCGGCGTGGGGCCGTGCACCACGCCGCCGCCGACGAACTGCGGCGCCCGCGTGGAGCCCTGGCGGGCGCGGCCGGTGCCCTTCTGGCGGTAGGGCTTCTTGCCACCACCCCGGACCTCGCCGCGGGTCTTGGTGTCGTGCGTGCCCTGGCGCGCCGCGGCCAGCTGGGCCACGACGACCTGGTGCATCAGCGCGATGCTGGCGTGGGTGTCGAACACGTGCGCGGGGAGCTCGACCGTGACTGTGCTGGTCATGCGGTGACACCGCCCTTCGCTGCGCTCTTGACGAACAGCAGCCCGCCGCGGGGGCCGGGAACCGCGCCCTTGATCAGCAGGAGCCCGCGCTCGGCGTCGACGCGGTGCACGGTGAGGCCCTGCGTGGTGACCCGCGCGTGGCCCATGCGGCCCGCCATGCGCAGGCCCTTGAACACGCGGCCCGGTGTGGCGCAGCCGCCGATGGAGCCCGGCGAGCGGTGCTTGCGCTGCGTGCCGTGGCTCGCACCGAGGCCGTGGAAGCCGTGGCGCTTCATGACGCCCGCGGTGCCCTTGCCCTTGGTGGTGCCGACGACGTCGACCTTCGCGCCGGGCGTGAACACCTCGGCGGTGATCTCCTGGCCGAGCTCGTACTCGCCCGCGTCCGACGTGCGCAGCTCCACGAGGTGCCGCCGCGGGGTGACGCCCGCCTTGTCGAAGTGGCCTGCCTCGGGCTTGTTGACCTTGCGGGGGTCGATCGCCCCGTAGGCGAGCTGGACGGCCACGTAGCCGTCCTTCTCCGCCGTGCGCACCTGCGTGACCACGTTGGGACCCGCCTGCACCACGGTGACCGGAACGATCCGGTTGTTCTCGTCGAACACCTGGGTCATCCCGAGCTTGGTGCCCAGGATCCCGGTGATCTGCCTATCGATCGTCATCTGCTTGCCCTACTGGATGTTCACGTCGACGCTGGCAGGCAGGTCGATGCGCATGAGCGCGTCGACCGTCTTGGGCGTCGGGTCGAGAATGTCGATGAGCCGCTTGTGCGTGCGCATCTCGAAGTGCTCGCGCGAGTCCTTGTACTTGTGCGGCGAGCGGATGACGCAGTACACGTTCTTCTCCGTCGGCAGCGGCACCGGCCCGACGACCCGAGCGCCCGTGCGCGTGACCGTCTCCACGATCTTGCGCGCGGAGGCGTCGATGGCCTCGTGGTCATAGGCCTTCAGCCTGATGCGGATCTTTTGTCCCGCCATGGTCGTCGGTGTCCCTCTTCTTCCTGCCGCTCTGTACGTGTGTTCCGGGTGCCGTCCGCGCGGGAGCCCTGACGAGGTCTCACCGACGGGGGCGTCCGGTCCCCGAGGTCGGGCGTGTCGCGCTCCGAACCCGGACCGGTCCCCGGATCACCCGCAGACCCTGGGGGGTCATGCTGTGCTCGGGGGCCCCGCGCCAAGGCTCGGCATGCCACTTGCCGCATGCCGAGCCCGACGCGCAACCCGTCAAGGATGCCACACCGACGTGCGGCAACCCTGACCGGGGTGGTGCTACTTGACGATCTTGGTGACCTGACCGGCGCCCACGGTGCGACCACCCTCGCGGATGGCGAACTGCAGGCCCTCCTCCATGGCGATCGGCTGGATCAGCTTCACGTCCATGGTGGTGTTGTCGCCCGGCATGACCATCTCGGTGCCGCTGGGCAGGGTCACGACGCCCGTCACGTCCGTGGTGCGGAAGTAGAACTGCGGGCGGTAGTTGTTGAAGAACGGCGTGTGACGGCCGCCCTCGTCCTTGGACAGGATGTAGACCTGGCCCTCGAACTCCGTGTGCGGGGTGGTGGAACCCGGCTTGGTCACGACCATGCCGCGCTCGACCTGCTCGCGCTTCACACCGCGGAGCAGGAGCGCCGCGTTGTCGCCCGCGCGACCCTCGTCGAGGAACTTCTTGAACATCTCGATGGAGGTCGTGACGGTCTTGAACGACTGCGGCCGGATGCCGACGATCTCCACCTCCTCGTTCACCTTGACGATGCCGCGCTCGATGCGGCCGGTGACCACGGTGCCGCGGCCGGAGATCGTGAAGACGTCCTCGACGGGCATGAGGAACGGCTTCTCGACGTCGCGCACGGGCTCCGGGATCGACTCGTCGACCGCGTCCATGAGCTCCATGAGCTTGTCGCTCCACTCGGCGTCGCCCTCGAGCGCCTTGAGCGCGGAGACCCGCACGATCGGCAGGTCGTCGCCCGGGTACTCCTGCGAGGACAGCAGCTCACGGACCTCCAGCTCGACGAGCTCGAGGATCTCCTCGTCGTCGACCATGTCGGCCTTGTTGAGCGCCACGACGATGTAGGGCACCCCGACCTGACGGGCGAGCAGCACGTGCTCGCGCGTCTGCGGCATGGGGCCGTCGGTGGCCGCGACCACCAGGATGGCGCCGTCCATCTGCGCCGCACCGGTGATCATGTTCTTGATGTAGTCGGCGTGCCCGGGGCAGTCGACGTGCGCGTAGTGGCGCTTCTCGGTCTGGTACTCGACGTGCGCGATCGAGATCGTGATGCCGCGCTGCCGCTCCTCGGGCGCCTTGTCGATCTGGTCGAACGCCGACGCCTGGTTCAGGGAGGGGAACTTGTCGTGCAGGACCTTGGTGATAGCCGCCGTCAGCGTGGTCTTGCCGTGGTCGATGTGACCGATCGTGCCGATGTTGACGTGCGGCTTGGTCCGCTCGAACTTCGCCTTCGCCACTGGTGGGCTCCTTCTGGTGGTGAACTTCTCCGCCGTGCTGACGGCAGGTTGGTGGGACTTGCTCGACGACTATTCGCCGGTGGCCTTGGCGATGATCTCCTTGGCCACGTTGGTCGGGACCTCCGCGTAGGAGTCGAAGACCATCGTGTAGTTCGCCCGGCCCTGGGTCCGCGACCGCAGGTCGCCGACGTAGCCGAACATCTCCGACAGCGGGACCAGCGCCTTGACGACGCGGGCACCCGCCCGCTCCTCCATGGCCTGGATCTGGCCGCGGCGGGAGTTCAGGTCGCCGATCACGTCGCCCATGTAGTCCTCAGGCGTGGTGACCTCGACGGACATCATGGGCTCCAGCAGCACCGGGCGGGCCTGCCGCGCGGCCTCCTTGAGCGCCATCGAGCCCGCGACCTTGAACGCCATCTCCGACGAGTCGACCTCGTGGTAGGCACCGTCGAGCAGCGTGAGCTTGATCCCGGTGAGGGGGTAGCCCGCGAGCACGCCGTACTGCATGGCGTCCTGGGCGCCGGCGTCGACCGACGGGATGTACTCCCGCGGGATGCGGCCGCCGGTGACCTTGTTCTCGAACTCGTACAGCGCGCCGTCGCCCGTGTCGAGCGGCGCCAGCTTGATGATCACGCGGGCGAACTGGCCCGAGCCACCCGTCTGCTTCTTGTGGGTGTACTCGTACTTCTCGACCGTCTTAGTGATCGTCTCGCGGTAGGCCACCTGCGGCTTGCCGATGTTGGCCTCGACCTTGTAGTCGCTCTTCATCCGGTTGACGAGCACCTCGAGGTGGAGCTCGCCCATGCCTGCGAGGATCGTCTGGCCGGTCTCGTCGTCGAGGGAGACCTGGAACGTCGGGTCCTCCTCGGCGAGCCGCTGGATCGCCGTGGACAGCTTCTCCTGGTCGGCCTTGGTCTTCGGCTCGACCGCGACCTGGATCACCGGGTCCGGGAACGTCATGGACTCGAGCACGATCGGCGCGTTCGGGTCGCACAAGGTCTCACCGGTGGTGGTGTCCTTGAGGCCGATGACCGCGTAGATGTGGCCGACCATGGCCTCGTCGACGGGGTTCTCCTTGTTGGCGTGCATCTGAAAGATCTTCCCGATGCGCTCCTTGCGGTCCTTGGTCGAGTTGATGACCTGGGAGCCCGCGGCCACCCGGCCCGAGTAGACCCGGATGTAGGTGAGCTTGCCGAAGAACGGGTGCGCGGCGATCTTGAACGCCAGGGCCGAGAACGGCTCGTCCTTGAGGGGCGCGCGGAAGGCCGGGGTCTCCCCGTCCTGCAGCGTGCCCTCGACGGGCGGCAGGTCGCTCGGCGCGGGCAGGTAGTCGATGACCGCGTCGAGCATGGGCTGCACGCCCTTGTTCTTGAACGCCGACCCGCACAGGACGGGGTAGGCGATGCGGTCCTTGACGATCTTCCGGATGCCGTGCTTGAGCTGCTCGACGGTGAGCTCCTCGCCGCCGAGGTAGGCCTCCATCAGGTCGTCGTCGGTCTCGGCGACGGCCTCGATCAGCGCGGTGCGGTACTCCTCCACGCGCTCGGCCATGTCGGCCGGGATCTCCTCGACCGCGTAGTCCTCGCCCTTCTGGACCTCGCCGCGCCAGGTGAGCGCGCGGTTCTCGACCAGGTCGACGACGCCGATGAAGTCGTTCTCCGCGCCGATCGGCAGCTGGATGGGCAGCGGGATGGCGCCCAGGCGGTCGCGGATCGTGGACACGGTGTAGTAGAAGTCCGCACCCAGCTTGTCCATCTTGTTGACGAAGCAGATGCGCGGGACGTCGTACTTGGTGGCCTGCCGCCAGACCTGCTCGGACTGCGGCTCCACGCCTTCCTTGCCGTCGAAGACCGCGACGGCGCCGTCGAGCACCCGGAGGTTGCGCTCCACCTCGACGGTGAAGTCGACGTGGCCCGGGGTGTCGATGATGTTGATCTGGTGGTCTTTCCAGAAGCAGGTGGTGGCGGCGGAAGTGATCGTGATGCCGCGCTTCTGCTCCTCCTCCATCCAGTCCATGGTGGCGGCGCCGTCGTGCACCTCACCGATCTTGTAGTTGATCCCGGTGTAGAACAGGATCCGCTCGGTGGTGGTGGTCTTGCCCGCATCGATGTGCGCCATGATGCCGATGTTGCGGACCCGAGTGAGGTCCGTGAGCACGTCGCGTGCCACTGCTTTCAGCTCTCTCTCGAATTGGCGCCCGACGGTCGGCCGGTCACCAGCGGTAGTGGGCGAAGGCCTTGTTGGACTCCGCCATCTTGTGCATGTCCTCGCGCCGCTTGACGGCGGCACCGAGGCCGTTGCTCGCGTCGAGCAGCTCGTTCATGAGCCGCTCGACCATGGTCTTCTCACGGCGCTGCGAGGCGTAGGACACCAGCCACCGCAGGCCGAGCGTGGTCTGGCGGACGGCGCGGACCTCGACGGGCACCTGGTAGGTGGCGCCACCGACCCGGCGGCTGCGCACCTCCAGGGCGGGCTTCACGTTGTCGAGCGCGCGCTTGAGGGTGACGACGGGGTCGGTGCCGGTCTTGTCGCGGGTGCCTTCCAGCGCCGCGTAGACGATGCGCTCGGCAAGGCTGCGCTTGCCGTCCTTCAGCACCTTGTTCACCAGCTGGGTGACCAGCGGCGAGCTAAACACCGGGTCCGAGACGAGCGGCCGCCTCGGTGCGGGTCCCTTGCGAGGCATGTCAGCTCTTCTCCTTCTTCGCGCCGTAGCGGCTGCGCGCCTGCTTGCGGTTCTTCACGCCCTGCGTGTCCAACGAGCCACGCACGATCTTGTAGCGCACGCCGGGCAGGTCCTTCACGCGGCCGCCGCGGACCAGGACGATCGAGTGCTCCTGGAGGTTGTGGCCCTCACCCGGGATGTAAGCGGTGATCTCCATCTGGCTGGAGAGCTTGACGCGGGCGACCTTGCGCAGCGCGGAGTTCGGCTTCTTCGGCGTGGTCGTGTACACGCGCGTGCACACGCCGCGGCGCTGGGGACT
The DNA here is from genome assembly GCA_036265695.1 of Pseudonocardia sp. GTDB lineage: Bacteria > Actinomycetota > Actinomycetes > Mycobacteriales > Pseudonocardiaceae > Pseudonocardia. The sequence continues at coordinate 23,324 of DATAOO010000110.1, forward strand.
CCCCTTGAGCGCGGCCGTCTTCGTCTTGGTGGCCTTGTCCTGACGGCCCTTGCGGACCAGCTGCTGGATCGTGGGCATGAACCGTCTACTTCTTCCCGTCGGCGTGCTGTGCTTCTCGTTCGTGCGTGTCGCCCACACCCGAGGTCGGGCGTGTCGCACCCCATCGGTCTGGCGCGGAGATCGGGGACCTCGCGGGAGCCCATGGGGCCCGCGGACCCGGGCGCCACACGGAGGCGGCATCGGGCACGCAGATCGGCCCGACCGCAGTCGAGCGCAAGACACAAGGGTACCCGGCCCGCCGGAGGAGGGTCAAAACGGGTCCGTGTCGGCGCTTGTCGGTTCAGGCAGGGTGCCCCAAAGCGTCATCTGATCGCAAGGGGGCACGCCCGCTCACCGCCCGTGTGGCCCCGTTCGTCGTACGGTGCGTGGTTGGTGACGCGCCGTTCGTGTGTCCTGACGGCCAGGTGGCCGGTCGGTTACCGTCCGGTGTGCGTTTGTCACCACCCGCCGCGCGGCGGCTCACCCGGTTCGGCATCGCTCCCCTCCTCGATCCGCGCGTGCCGCTCGCGGTGCGGCGCCGCCTGCTCGACCTGACCGGCGCCGTGGGCCCGCTGCCCCGCGGGGCGCGCCACGCCCGCGGGGTGCTCGGCGGGGTGCCCACCACCGTGGCGGTGGCGGGCGGGCCCGGCGAGCACCGGGTGCTGTACCTGCACGGCGGTGGCTACCAGGTGGGCTCGGCCCGGGCGTACCGCGGGCTGCTGACCCACCTGGCCCGCGCGACCGGCGCCCCGGTGCACGCGCCGGACTACCGGCTGGCCCCCGAGCACCCCTACCCAGCCGGAGCCGAGGACGCGCACGCAGCGTTCCGCGCTCTTCGCAACGCGGGACACCCTGCACAACGCATCGCGGTGGTCGGTGATTCCGCGGGCGCGGGCCTGGTCATGACGCTGCTCCTGCGGCTGCGGGCGGCGGGCGAGGAGCTGCCCGGGTCGGTCGGGCTGATCTCCCCGTGGCTGGACCTGAGCTGCTCCGCGCCCGCCGTCTCCGCGAACGCCGCCTCCGACGCGATGCTCGACCCGGCCTGGCTGGCGATCGCGGCCAACGCCTACCGCGGGCCCGTCGACGCCGCGGACCTGCGCCCGCTCGACGCCGACCTCACCGGCCTGCCACCGATGTACGTGATCGCGGGCGGGGCCGAGCTGCTGGTGGACGACGCCGACCGGCTTGTCGAGCGGGCCCGCGCCGCCGGGGTCGCGGTGAGCTACCGCCGGGTCGAGGGCATGTGGCACGACTTCCCGGTGCTGGCGGGCCTGCTGGCCGAGGCCGACGCGGCGCTCGCCGAGCTCGGCGCCACCCTCTACGACGACTGCACACGCACGCCCGCGCACTGAACGGCCCACCGCTCGCAGCGGCGGAGATACGTGGAAAAGGAAAAGGGATTCGCGTTATACTGAAGGGATTTCCGGAAACGGAATCAACGCTTTTTCCATTTTCACTGTATCACGGATGGGGATCCTGTGGAATACCGCCCCTTGGCTGACGAGCTGGCCGCCGAGACCCGACGCGTCCAGGAGCTGCACCGCCTCCTCGCCGCGGAGCTGGACGTGGTGTCCGGAAGGTCCACCGCCGCCCTGTCGGCGCGCACCGGTGGCGAGCTGTCCGCGCGTTGGGAGCGCGACGTCGCGGTCCACCGCTGGTCAGAGCGGGCCGCGCAGCTCCGCGCGGCCCGCGCCGGGCTCTGCTTCGGTCGGCTGGACGGGCGCGACGGCCCGCCGCTCTACGTCGGTCGGATCGGGCTGAGCAGAGCCGACGACACCGACGAGGAGGAGACGGCGCTGCTCGACTGGCGGGCGCCCGCGGCGCAGCCGTTCTACTGCGCCACGCTGGCGAGCCCGATGGGATTGGTGCGCCGCCGCCATTTCCAGCTCGCCGGAACCGCGCCGCAGGAACGGGTCGTCGACATCCACGACGACGTCTTCACCGCGGCCACCGACACCGCGCACACCGCGGCGGACCCGGCGCTGCTGGCCGCGCTCGCCGCTCCCCGCGGCTCGGCGATGCGCGACATCGTGGCCACGATCCAGGCCGAGCAGGACGCCGTGATCCGGCTGCCGCTCGGCGGCACGGTCGTGATCGAGGGCGGCCCCGGCACCGGGAAGACCGCGGTCGCGCTGCACCGCGTGGCCTACCTGCTCTACACCCACCGCGAGCAGCTGTCCCGCCGCGGCGTGCTGGTGGTCGGCCCGAGCGGGCCGTTCCTCGAGTACGTCGGGGGCGTGCTGCCCTCGCTCGGCGAGTCGGCCGTCGTGTTCACCACGCCCGGGCGGCTCCACAACGGCGTCGACGCCACCGCCGTCGAAGCGCCCGACGTCGCCCGGCTCAAGGGCGACCTGGTGATGTGCGCGGTGCTGCGCAAGGCGGTGGCGGCCGAGCAGACCCTGCCGGTCGAGCCGATCCGGATCACGCTCGACGCCGTCACGGTGGAGGTCGACCGGGCGGTCGCGACGAAGGCCCGGCGGGCCGCGCGCGACAGCGGGCGCACCCACAACGCTGCGCGCATGGTGTTCGCCGAGTGCCTCGTCGCGCAGCTGGTGGAGCGCGGGGTCGAGCTCATCACGGGCGGGGTGCTCGCCGACCCGGACGACCGCGACCTGGACCGCGTGTTCGAGGGCGATGAGTACGCCCTCGACCCGGCCGAGTCGGCCGCCGCCATCGCCCGTGACCTCGCCGACGACCTGCGCGACGAGCTGGTCGACCACCCCGGGTTCCGCGCGGCGCTGAACGAGCTGTGGCCGCTGCGCACGCCGGAGCGGCTGCTCGCCGAGCTGCTGAGCTCACACGCCCGGCTCCGCGCGATCACCGCCGCGCTGCGCCGCGAGGGGCACCGCGGCCCGGACCTGGCCGTCCTGCACCGGGTCGACGGCGCCGCCTGGACGGTCTCGGACGCGCCCCTGCTGGACGAGCTGGTGGAGCTGCTCGGCCCGCTCCCCCGCCGCAGGCCCCGCGACACCGGCGTCCGGTACGCCGCCGAGGTGCTCACGCTCCTCGACGCGCACGACCGCACCATCGCCGGGGAGGACGCCGACGAGCTGCGCGCCACCGACTTCGTCACCGCTGACATGCTCGCCGAACGTTTCGACGACGAGCTCGTCGGCAGCGTGGCCGAGCGGGCCGCCGCCGATCGGGAGTGGACCTACGGGCATGTGGTCGTCGACGAGGCCCAGGAGCTCTCGGCGATGGACTGGCACGTGCTGGCCCGCCGTTGTCCCAGCCGGTCGATCACGGCGGTCGGCGACCTCGCCCAGCGCGCCGCGCCCGCGGGTGCCCGCACGTGGGCGCAGGTGCTGGCGCCGATCGCGGGCGACCGCTTCACGCTCCGGGCGCTCACGGTGAACTACCGCACCCCGGCGGAGATCATGGAGGCCGCCGCGCTCGCGCTGCCCGAGGAGGAGCGGCACCGGGTGCCGCAGTCGGTGCGCCGCACCGGCGAGCCGCCGATCCACGCCCGCCTCGACGCGCTGCCCGCACTCGTCGACGGCCCGGGCACGGCCGCGGTGATCACGACCGATCCCGGGGCCCTGCCCCATTTCGAAGGCTTCGTCGTGCACACCCCGGGCTCGGCGAAAGGCCTGGAGTTCGACGTGGTGGCCGTGGTCGACCCGGCGGCGATCGGGGCGGCCTGCCCGGCCGACCTCTACGTCGCGATGACCAGGGCCACCCGTCGGCTGATCCTGGTGGGTTAGGGCTCCAGGGGTTCGAGCGTCGGGAGCAGGCCGTGCTGCACCGCGTAGAGGGCGGCAGCGGCGCGCGTCGATGCACCGATCTTGGCGTAGATCCGTTCGATGTGGTTGCCCGCCGTCTTCGGCGCGATGCCGAGGCGGCGGGCGATCTGCCGGGTGGTCGCCGCCCTGGCCAGCAGCACCAGCACCTCCATCTCACGCGTGGTGAGCCCGCCGGGCCCGGCCGCGGGCCTGCGGGTCGGGTGGCCCGCGGCGGCGAGCACCGCCTCCACGCAGCCCGGCTCGAGCCTGCCCACCCGGGCCTCGGCGCGCAGGTGCCGGGCGGCCTCCCGCGGCGCGTGCGGCGGTCGGTGCGGCCGGGGCTCGCACAGGGCGTGGTAGCAGTCGGCGGCGGCCAGCAACCGGGCCGACGCGGGGATCGCCGTGCCCGAGAGGCCGCGGTGGTACCCGGAGCCGTCGAGCCGCTCGTGGGTGAGGGCGGCGACGGCACCGATCTCGGCCAGCGGCCGCGGCCTGCGCAGCATGCGCTCGGTGTAGTAGGCGTGCAGCCGCACGCGCTCCCACTCGAGCTCGGTCAGCGGCCCCGGCTTGTCCCAGATCGTGTTCGGCACCCCGGTGCGCCCGAGGCCGTGGAGCAGGCCCGCGCGGCGGAGGGTCACGACGTCGCGCTCGGGGTGGCCCGCGCGCCGGGCCGCCGCTGCGGCGAGGTCGGCGACGCCCCGCGAGTGCCCGGCGAAGTAGGGCGACTTGAGATCGGTGAAGTCGGCGACGGCTTCGAGCGCCGCGGTCAGCTCGGGGCCGTCGAGCCAGTGCGGATCGGGGTCCGCCGAGATCAGCTCGTCCCAGCTCGACTGCTCGGGGAGGCCGTCGAACAGCTCGGTGGCGTGGGCCAGGAACGCCTCCACGACCGCCGGATCGAGGTGGGTGCCGCTGCGGCGGCGCGCGGCGTCCACGGCGGCGGCGATGCCACCCCTGCGGTGGTGCACCGCGACGACGTCGACCAGGTGGACCAGGCGGGTGGGCAGGCCGAGGGCGGGACCGGAGAGCGACGTCGGGCAGCCCCGGCCGTCCCAGCGGGCGAAGGTCTGCGGCAGGTAGCGGCCGACCGATGCGCCCAGCCCGAGCTGCTCGGCCAGCCGCGCGGTGACCTGGCAGTGCGCGGCGAGGGCCTGCTCGACGGCCCGGCCGCCGGTGGCGAGCACCCACGCGGCCTCCCGGGCCCGGTGCAGCGGCGAGCCGCCCGAGCCCGCGTGCCGCAGCAGGAAGCCGAGCAACGGCAGCCCGGCGAAGTCGATGTCGTAGGTGTGCGCCCGCAGCGCCACGTCGTCGCCGAAGTGCGCGGCGACCTCGTGCGAGTCGGCCGTGCACCCGGCCCACGCGAGGAGGGCCAGGTGGTAGGTCGCCTCGCGGTCGACGGCAGCGAGCCCCATCAGCTCGCCGAGGCGCACCGCGAGCAGGCACGACCGGGCGACGTGCTCCATCGACTGACCGCGGCCGAGGTCGGCGGAGAGCGACAGCGTCGCGACCAGCTCCGAACGCCACACCCCCGTGTCCGACGCCGCGTGCCGCACGTGCGGCAGGGTAGCCCAGCAGCTGAGGAGTTCTCCTCATCCGCGCGCGAGCCCGCCGACCTAGCGTCGGGGCCATGAACCTTCGCGCCGAGCTCGAGCACGTGCCGTCGAGCCTCGAACCCAGCCCCTGGCGCGGCCACGAGCACGTCCGCGGGTACGGCGTCTTCGGACTGCCGCTGTCCTCCGGGCACGTGCTCGCGCTGCGCGTCTTCCCGGTCAACGACTTCGCCCCGTACGTCACGGTGTGGCACCGGACGCCCGACGGAACCTGGTCGATCTACTACGACGCGCCCCGGCCGGACGTCGCCTGCCCGCGCTACTACGGACCCGCAGCGCGCCACGTCGTGCCGTCCGCGATCGCGCTCGAGTGGCGCAGCGCGTCGGAGCTGCGGATCCGGGTCGAGGAGCCACGCCTGGACTGGACGGTGTGGATGCGGGAGCCGCGGCTCCTGCGGGCGGTCAACGCGGTGGGCGGGCGCATGCCCCTCTGGACCTGGCGGGCGGCGCCGCTGCTGCGCGCCCGGGAACGGATGGCGCAGCAGTTGGGCATGGGCGCGGTGAAGCTGGCCGGGCGCATGCCGAGCGGGCACTCTGGCGTGCTCATGCCCCAGCGCCTGTACTTCGTCGAACGCGCGCGCGCCGCGATGGCGGGCGTCGACCTCGGGGCGCCGGTGCGCCTGCGGGAGAACCCGACGATCGGGGGCGTCCCGTTGCCCGCCCGGGGGATCTTCGCGGTCGGGCAGGCGCACTGGGAGATCCTCGACGCGGCGGAGTACCACCGGACCCGGCGGGAGCTGGCGGCCGAGACCACCCCCTACAGCAGCTCGGCGAGCATCCGGGCCGCGGTGCAGACCACCACCATCCGCAGCTCGGGGAGCTTCGCCGCGGCGTGCGGGAACGCGTCGGCGATGCGGCGCAGCAGCGACCGAGGTTGAGGAGCGCGCTGAACAACTCGGCCCTACTGCGCGTCGGGCGGAGTTCTTCAGCACCCTCCGAGACGACGAACGGGGCCGGTCACCGCCACGGGAGAGCGGTAACCGGCCCCGTTCAGGACCGGGCTTCGGTCAGCGGTAGTCGCGGCCGAAGTCGTAGTCGTCCAGCGGCACGGCGGCGCCGGTGCCCGTGCCGAACACG
>DATAOO010000111.1:0-15275 GCA_036265695.1 Pseudonocardia sp.
CGTCCGGCCGCCGCGGGAGCAGTTCCACGAGGTGCCCGACCACGCGGCGACGCTGGGGTGAGGGTCGGGTAAGGCCTCTCACCACCGGGGACGGCGTGATCCGCTGACGCGCACCGGCCGCCCTTACGCCGAACCTAGGAGCATCGGTTCGACGAAGGAGTGAATGACATGGTGGGCCTGACGATCCTGGCGGTGCTGGTGCTGATCGCGGCCGCCGCGCCGCGTTACGGCTACGACAGCCGGGTGGGCGCGCACGCCCGGCGGCGGCGCCTCGTCGACGACCTCCGCGCGCTGCGCAACGCGCTGACCAGGCGCGGGATGCACGTCACGCGGTGATCGCGGGGGCCGACGTAGCGGTGATCGCGATCACCTGGGACTATAGGTGTCCGGTGGTGCGTTGAGAGCCACCGGAGACCGCGTCGGCCAGGCAGAAGTCGTGCAGAGGGCCTTGCGGGCTCACCGTGTGGGGAGCCATCCCCTGCGCGCGACTAACTGCGACGAAAGTACGACGTGACTTCCACTCAGTTCGACCTGCCCACCTTTGCCGACCTCCCGTTGCGCGACGAGCTGCTCGCGGCGGTCGCGGAGCTGGGCTACACCCAACCGAGCCCCGTCCAGGCCGAGGCGATAGCGCCGCTGGTCGAGGGCCGTGACCTGCTCGGCCAGGCGGCTACCGGCACCGGCAAGACCGCGGCGTTCGCGCTGCCGATCCTGGAGCGCCTCGCCGAGATCCGGCCCGACCGCCGCCGCGGCGACGCCCCGTTCGGCATGGTGCTCACCCCCACCCGCGAGCTCGCGCTGCAGGTGTCCGAGGCCGTCGCGCGGTACGGCGCGGGCCTGCGGGCCCGGGTCGTCACCGTCTACGGTGGCGCGCCCGTCGGACCGCAGTGGAAGGCGCTGCAGGAGGGCGTCGACGTCGTCGTCGCCACGCCCGGCCGAGCCATCGACCTCATGAACCGCGGCGCGCTCAAGCTCGACGAGCTGGAGACCGTCGTCCTCGACGAGGCCGACGAGATGCTCGACATGGGCTTCGTCGAGGACATCGAGACGCTGCTGGACGCCACCCCCGACACCCGTCAGGTCGTGCTGTTCAGCGCGACCATCCCGCGCCGGATCGAGACGCTCGCGCAGAAGTACCTGCGCGAGCCGGTCACCGTGCGGATCCGCCGCGAGGAGGTGCCCGAAGGCGAGGCGCCGCAGGTGCGTCAGACCGCCTACCTCGTGCCGCGCTCGCACACCACCGCCGCGCTCGGTCGCGTGCTCGAGGCCGAGCGCCCGCGCGCCGCGATCGTGTTCTGCCGCACGCGGCTGGACGTCGACGCCGTCACCGAGACCCTCACCGCCCGCGGCCTGCGCGCCGAGGCGCTGCACGGCGGCATGGACCAGGAGCACCGCACCCGCGTGGTCGACCGGCTGCGCAGCGGGCGCACCGAGCTGCTCGTCGCCACCGACGTCGCGGCGCGCGGGCTGGACATCGACCTGCTCACGCACGTGGTCAACCACGATGTGCCGCAGTCGTCCGAGGCGTACGTGCACCGCATCGGGCGCGTCGGGCGGGCCGGGCGCGAGGGCGTCGCGATCACGCTCGTGCCGCCGTCGAAGATGTACGCGCTGCGGAACGTGGAGAAGCTCACCGGGCAGCCGATCGAGATCGCGCCCGTGCCGACGGCCGCCGACCTGCGCGCCGCCCGGCTCGAGCGCACCCGGATCGCGCTGGAGGAGGCCGTCGTCGAGGACTCGGACGTTCTCGGGGACGTCGAGGACGTGCGGGCCATGCTCGCCGGGCTCGCCGCCGAGCACGACCTCCTCGACGTCGCCACCGCCGCCGTGCGGCTCCTGCAGTCCGCGGCGGGCGCGCCCGACGACGGCGAGGACATCCCCGTCGTCACCGCGGGACGCACCCGCGGCGAGCGCTCTGAGCGGCCGGTGAAGGGGCGCGGCGCCGGACCGCGGCCGCCGAAGTCGGGCATGACCCGGCTCTTCGTCAACGCCGGGCGCGCGGGCGGCGTGCGGCCGCAGGACATCGTGGGCGCGCTCGCCAACGAGTCGAACCTCTCGGGGCGCGACATCGGCGCGATCCAGATCCACGAGCGGCACGCGCTGGTCGAGGTGCCCGAGCACGCGGCCGACGACGTGCTGCGGAGCCTGCGGGGGAGCACCACGCTCAAGGGCAGGCGGGCCAACGTGCGCCGCGACCGCGATTTCGCGGGCGCCGGCCGCGGCAGGGCCTGACGCTGCACAGCGGCGTGCGTCGTGAGTGACTGGACAGCGCACGCCGCCGAGCTCGCCCGGTCGATCGGCGCGGTCGCGCCCATCCGCGACCGCCGCTGGCTCGCGGCCGTCGAGCAGGTGCCCCGGCACCTGTTCGTGCCGCGCTGGTACGAGCGGAGCCCCACCGGCTGGGTCGCGGCGGGCATCGCCCCGCCCGCCGCTCCGGATCCCGCGGCCGCCGCGGAGGCTGCGGGCGATGACGCGGCCGCCACCGATCCCACCGGCGGGTCGGCGATCGGGCAGGCGGGAGGCGCCGAGCCTGAGGCCGCCGCCGGGACCCCCGCCACCGGCAACTCCGCCTCCGTTGACGGCGGGTCGGTCGCCGTCGGTGCAGGCGCAGGCGCCGTCACCGAGGCGGGGCTTGCGGGCGCCTACCGCGACGAGGCGCTCGTCACCGCGCTCCTCCCCGACGGGCACGGCGGACTGGCCGCGGTCTCCTCGTCGACGCAGCCCTCGTTGATGGTGGGCATGCTCGACGCACTCGACCTCGGCAACCACCCGCGGGTGCTCGAGATCGGCACGGGCACCGGCTACAACGCCGCCCTGATGTGCCACGTGCTCGGCGACGCCGCCGTGCACTCCGTCGACGTCGATCCGGCGCTCGTCGACACCGCCCGCGCCCGGCTCGACAGCCTCGGCCACCACCCGCTCCTCGCCGTCGGTGACGGCCGCGCCGGGCTCCCGGGCCACGCCCCGTACGACCGGATCATCGCGACCTGCGCTTTCCCCGAGGTCCCGTGGGCGTGGGCCGAGCAGCTCGTGGCGGGTGGGCTCCTGCTCGTCGACGTGAAGGTCGGCCTGCTCGCCGGCAACCTCGCGCTCCTCCGCCGCACGCCCGACCGCCTCGAAGGCCGATTCCTGCCCGCCTGGGCGGGCTTCATGGCGGTGCGCGACCGCGACCGCCCGCCCGTGTGGCAGGAGGCCGACCCGCCGGTCGGGCCCACCGAGGGCGAGACGGAGACCGCGCTCGACCCGCACCCGCTCGCCGCCTCGGTGCCCTGGTTCCTCGCCCAGATCGGGCTGCCCCCGGTCGTGACCTTCCGCCGGTTCGGACCCGACCTTGCGGGCGCCCGGTTCGTCGCCGCCGACGGCGCGTGGTGCGCGGTCAGCCCGCCCGACACCCGCGGCCGACGCTCGGTCACCTGGGGCGGCCCGCGGTGCCTGTGGGACGACGTCGAGCGCGCCCATGCCCTCTGGCGGGCCCACCGGCGGCCGAGTTGGGACCGGATCGGGCTGACGGTGACGCCGGACCGGACCCACACCGTGTGGCTGGACCGGCCCGACGCCCCGCTCGCGCGCTGGTGAGACTCAGAACCTGTCGGGGGTGTCCTGCACCGCGCAACTGACCACCGCCGCGCGTTGCTACTAGTGGACCTGGACCTCGTCGCCGACCTCCAGCGCGGCGAACCAGGCCTGCGCGTCCGCGGCGGACAGGTGCACGCAGCCCGCTGACGGGTTGTTGGGGTTGCCCTGGTGGAAGGCGATGCCGCCGTCGGCGAAGAACACCGAGTACGGCATCGGCGCGTCGTTGAACTCAGCGCTCTTGTGGTCCTTGTCCTTCCACAGCACGTGGAACGTGCCCGACGGCGTCTCCTTGCCCTGCCCGCCGTGGCTGATCGCCACCGGACCACGAGTGATCTTGCCGTCGTCGATCAGCCATGCCTTGTTGTTCGCGAGGTCGACGCAGGCGTCCGCGCTGGCCGTGCAGGGCGTGCCCTTGACCCTCGGCGGGTCGCCGTGGTGACCGCCGTCGGCGGCGACCGCCGTGCCCGTCACCACGGCCGCAGCGGCCAACCCGGTACCGGCGATCGCCGCAACCCGCCGCAACCGCCCTGTCGTGCCCGTCATCCGTTCCCCTTCACCACTGTGGATCCGACGCCGCAACGAGCAGGCGGGAGACGAGGTGACGGTCGGCCGGTAACGAATCGGGGCGCGTGGCGTGACCAGGCCCGGTGGGGAAGGGTGTGCGACATGACAGATCTGAAGCCGCGCAGCCGCGACGTCACCGACGGGATGGAACGCGCTGCCGCGCGCGGGATGCTGCGCGCGGTCGGGATGCGCGATGAGGACTTCAGCAAGCCCCAGATCGGCATCGCGTCGAGCTGGAACGAGATCACCCCGTGCAACCTCTCGCTGCAGCGGCTGGGGATCGCCGCGAAGGAGGGCGTGCACCGGGCGGGCGGCTTCCCGATGGAGTTCGGCACGATCTCGGTCTCGGACGGGATCTCGATGGGCCACGTCGGCATGCACTACTCGCTGGTGAGCCGGGAGATCATCGCCGATTCCGTGGAGACGGTCGTGGAGGCCGAGCGCCTCGACGGCACCGTGCTGCTCGCGGGCTGCGACAAGAGCCTGCCCGGCATGCTGATGGCCGCCGCCCGGCTCGACCTCGCCGCCGTGTTCGTCTACGCGGGCTCGATCCTGCCCGGCAAGATCGGCGACCGGGAGGTCAACATCGCCGACGCGTTCGAGGCCGTCGGCGCGTGCGCGCGGGGGCTCATCAGCCGCGAGGAGGTCGACGCCATCGAGCGCGCGATCTGCCCCGGCGAAGGCGCGTGCGGCGGCATGTACACGGCGAACACGATGGCGGCCGCCGCCGAGGCACTCGGGCTCGCGCTGCCCGGCTCGGCCGCGCCGCCCGCGGTCGACCGGCGCCGCGACGGGATCGCGCGGGCCTCGGGCGAGGCCGTCGTCGGGATGCTGGAGAAGGGGATCACGGCCCGGCAGGTGCTCACCCGGGAGGCGTTCGAGAACGCGATCGCCGTGGTGATGGCGTTCGGCGGCTCCACGAACGCGGTGCTGCACCTGCTCGCGATCGCCCACGAGGCGGGCGTGCCGCTGGAGCTCGACGACTTCACCCGCGTCGGCCAGCGGGTGCCGCACCTGGCCGACGTGAAGCCGTTCGGCAAGTACGTGATGAGCACGGTCGACCAGGTCGGCGGCGTGCCGGTGGTGATGAAGGCGCTGCTCGACGCGGGCCTGCTGCACGGCGACGCGCTCACCGCCACCGGCAAGACCGTGGCCGAGAACCTCGCCGACGTCGACCCGCCGGACCTGGACGGCGAGGTGCTGCGCGCGCTGGACAAGCCGATCCACCCCACCGGCGGGCTCACGATCCTGCGCGGCTCACTGGCGCCCGACGGTGCGGTCGTGAAGAGCGCGGGCTTCGACGCCGCGACGTTCGAGGGCACCGCCCGCGTGTTCGACGGCGAGGCGGGGGCGATGGCGGCCATCCCGAACCTGCAGCCCGGCGACGTCGTGGTGATCCGCTACGAGGGCCCGAAGGGCGGGCCCGGGATGCGGGAGATGCTGGCCGTCACCGCCGCGATCAAGGGCGCCGGGCTGGGCAAGGAGGTGCTGCTGCTCACCGACGGCCGCTTCTCCGGCGCGACCACCGGGCTGTGCGTCGGGCACGTGGCGCCCGAGGCGGTGGACGGCGGCCCGATCGCGTTCGTGCGCGACGGCGACCGCATCGTGCTGGACGTCGCGAACCGCACGCTCACCCTCGACGTCGACGAGGCGGAGCTGGAGCGGCGCCGCGAAGGCTGGACCCCGCGGCAGCCCGAGCTCCGCACGGGTGTGCTGGGCAAGTACGCCAAGCTCGTCGGCTCGGCGGCCCAGGGAGCGGTCTGCGGCTGACCGGCCGTGGGGGGAAGCCGCGCTTCCCCCCACGCCGGATCAGGCGATCCGGTCGACCCGGTTGAGCGTGAGCCCGCTGTCGTCGAGGAGGTCCGGAATGCGCGAGGCGAACTCCTCGAGGTAGGGCATCGCCAGGTGCCTGTCGAGGTGCGCGTCGCTCGTCCAGTTCTCGTAGAAGATGAACAGCGCCGGGTCCTCGCTGCCGCGGTGCAGGGCGTAGGTGTGGCAGCCGTCCTCCGCCTTCGTCGGCTCGATCAGCGACTCCAGCGCCGCCTGCAGCTCCTCCTCCTTACCCGGCTTGGCGCGCATGACGGCGACCAGCGTGCGCAGGTCGCGGTTCTCGTCGGTGGGGATCGACATGCAGGGGCTCCTCGGTGAGCGGTCGGGATACGTGATCACCGTAGGCGGGCGTGCGCCGTCGCGCCTACCGGAGAGCGACCGCCGCGTCCAACGCCGTGCGCATCGCCGCGACCGGGCCCGGTTTGCCCGTCATGAGCTCCACCTGGGCGACGGCCTGGTGCAGCAGCATCTCCAGCCCGCTCCGCACGCCCGCCCCGGCGGCCAGCGCGGCGGCGGCGAACGGGGTGGGCCACGGCGCGTACACCACGTCGAGCACCACCGCGCCCGCGCCGGGCGGGACGAGCGGGTCCGCGCCGCCGGGCGGCAGCGTCGAGATCACGACGTCGGCGCCTTCCAGCTCCGCAGAGGCCGCGTCCGGATCGGCCAGCGCGGCGACGATCAGCGGGGCGACGGCCAGGCGCGCCGCGGTGTCGCGCAGCTCGTCGGTGCGGCCGAGGTCGCGCACCAGCACGGTGACGTCCTCGATGCCCGCCTCGCGCAGCGCGGCCAGGGCGGCCTGCGCGGTGCCGCCCGCGCCGAGCACGACCGCGCGCCCCGACGCAGTGGCGATGTCCGGGCCGAGCGTGGCGCCGATGCCGACGATGTCGGTGTTGTAGGCGGTGCGCCGTCCCGTGAGCACGAGGGTGTTGGCCGCGCCGATCGCCCCGGCCAGCTCGTCCACCGCGTCGGCGACGTCGAGCGTCACCCGCTTGAGCGGCATGGTCAGCGACAGCCCCGCCCACTCCGGGCCGAGGCCGTCGACGAACCCGGCCAGCTCCGGCTCGCGGCACTCGTGCAGGCCGTAGGACCAGTCGGTGAGCCCCAGCGCCCGGTATGCCGCGTTGTGCAGCACGGGGGACAGCGAGTGCGCGACGGGCGAGCCCAATACAGCGGCGAGCATCCGCTCAGTATCGGTCAGCGTTTGAACCGCTGGACGCGGACCTCGCCCTCGCCGAAGGCCGCCGCCGCCCGTTCGATGCGCGCCAGCGAGGCGGCGGCGAGCGAGCACGGCATCCCGTACGCCGCGCGCACCCGGTCGCTCGCCTGTTGCAGTGCCTCCCGGCTGCGGCCGACGAAGTCGGCGAGCGGGTAGGCCTCACCCGGCTTCAGGTAGTCCTCCACCACGAGCGACGGCGAGTAGTACTCCCGGCGCGACCCATCCGGCCAGCGCACCTCGAACCGCATCTCGGGCACGTCACCGACGGTAGGACGGCCATGTTTCCGACGTGTGACAGTCTGCCCGCCATGCGCGAGACGATCGTCATACTCGGCGGCCGCAGCGAGATCGGGATCGCGGTGGCCCGCCGCCTCGCAGACGGGGCCACCGTCGTGCTCGCCGCGCGCCGCAGCGCCGACCTGGCCGCGGAGGTCGCGACGGTCCGGGACGCGGGCGCGGCGGTCGTCGACACCGTCGAGTTCGACGCCGACGACCTCGCCACCCAACGCGGCGTGCTCGACGACATCGCCGCGCGGCACGGCCCGCTGGGCGTGGTCGTCGTCGCCTTCGGGATCCTCGGCGACCAGTCCCGCGCCGAACAGGACGCCGAGCACGCCCGCGCGATCGTGCACACCGACTACGTCGCGCACGTCACGGTGCTCACCCACCTCGCCCAGATCCTGCGCGCCCAGGGGAGCGGCACCCTCGTGGTGTTCTCGTCCGTGGCCGGTGCGCGGGTGCGGCGGGCCAACTACGTCTATGGCTCGGCGAAGGCGGGCCTCGACGGCTTCGCGTCCGGGCTCGCCGACGCCCTGCACGGCTCCGGGGTGCGGCTGCTGCTCGTGCGGCCAGGGTTCGTCATCGGGCGGATGACCGAGGGCATGGCGCCCGCGCCGTTCTCGTCGACGCCCGACGCCGTGGCCGACGCGACGGTCGCCGCGTTGCGGGCGCGGCGCGCGGAGGTGTGGGTGCCCCGGACGCTGCAGCCGATCTTCGCCCTAGCCCGGCACGCCCCGCGTGCACTATGGCGTCGGATGCCGCGATGATCCTGTTGGCAACCGGTTCGTGACGCTACCGTCATCCGCGTCTCACAGGATCGCAGGATCTCAGGGGGAGGCGCGCATGGGGGGACGAACCCGCTCGGTCGTGACCACCGTGTCCGCGTTCGCCCTGCTCGTGCTGCTCTGGGAGCTGGTGAAGCTGGTGGTTCCGGACGACGGCGTGGTCGTCGGCGGGGTGCGGATACTGCCCCGCACCGACGACGCCTCGATGCCGCACGTCTGGACGGTGATCGCGAAGCTGGGGCAGCCGGAGGTGGCGGGAGCCGCCGACGTGCGCACGGTCGGGGCGGCCGTCGCCCAGAGCGCCCTCTACACCCTCGGCCTCGCGCTGGGCGGTCTCGTGCTCGGCGGCGTGCTCGGCGTGGTGTTGGCGCTGGTGATGCTGCGCTTCCGACTGGCCGAGCGCGCCATGCTGCCCTACATCGTCGCCTCGCAGACCGTGCCGCTGATCGCGATCGCGCCGCTGGTCGCGGGCTGGGGCGGCAAGATCGCGATCATGGGATGGGCGTGGCAGCCGTGGGCGAGCGTCATGGTGATCGCGTCCTACCTGGCGTTCTTCCCCATCGCGGTGGGCGCGCTGCGCGGGCTCGCCGGTCCGAACCGGGCGTCGGTGGAGCTGTTCACGTCGCTGGCCGCGGGCTGGTGGACCACGCTCCGGCGGCTGCGCCTGCCCGCCGCGGTGCCCGCGATCATCCCGGCGGTCCGGCTCGCCGCGGCGGCCGCGGTCGTCGGCGCGATCGTCGCCGAGATCTCGACGGGCACCCGGGGCGGCATCGGGAGGTTGATCATCGAGTACGCGCAGACGGCCACCGGCGACCCGTCGCAGCTGTACGCGGCCATCCTCGGCGCGGCGGTGCTGGGTCTGGTGGCGGCCGCGCTCGTGAGCCTGCTCGACCGGGCGTTGTGGCGCTACCGGGGAGCGGTGGGATGAGCGAGCTCGCGAGCGCGAAGTCGGCGCGGAGCGCGGTGGAGCTCGACGGCGTCGACAAGCGGTTCGGCGACGTCCAGGCGCTGTCGGGGATCGAGCTGACCCTCGACGACGGCGAGTTCGTGTCGTTGATCGGGCCGTCGGGGTGCGGCAAGTCGACGCTCCTGAGGGTGGTCGCCGACCTCGAGCAGCCGACCGCGGGCACGGTGCAGGTGGGCGGCAAGCCCGCCCGGCAGGCGCGGCTCGACCAGGACTACGGGATCGCGTTCCAGCAGTCCGGGCTGTTGGAGTGGCGCACGGTCGCGGAGAACGTCGAGCTGCCGCTGCACGTGCACGGCGTCGGCAAGGCGGAGCGGCGGGCGCGCGCGGCCGAGCTGCTGGAGCTGGTCGGGCTGGCCGACTTCGCCGGCTCGCGGCCCGCCCAGCTGTCGGGCGGCATGCAGCAGCGGGTGGCGATCGCGCGGGCGCTGGCGCCGCAGCCGAAGCTGCTGCTCATGGACGAGCCGTTCGGCGCGCTGGACGAGATGACCCGCGAGCGGATGCAGGCCGAGCTCCTGCGCATCGCCCGCGAGAGCGGGGCGGCGGTCCTGTTCGTCACGCACTCCATCCCGGAGGCCGTCGTGCTGTCCGACCGCGTCGTCGTGATGACCCCGCGGCCCGGCCGGATCACCGAGATCGTCGACGGGCGGCGACCGGGTCGCGACGCGGCCGAGCTGGAGCCCGACGACGTCGAGGACGTGCGCGAGACGGCGGCGTTCTTCGCGGCGGTCACGGCCGTCCGCGAAGCGCTGCGCAAGGGGCACCAGTGACCGGGCCGTCGGTCGCGACGTCCGCTCCGCGGCGGAGCAGCGGCGTGGTCGCGCCGCTCGTGCTCGGCGTGCTCGTCCTCGTGGTGTGGCACCTGGTCGTGGTGGCCTTCGCGGTGCCCGCGTTCCTGCTGCCCACCCCGCTCGCGATCGCGCAGCAGTTCGTGGCCCAGTTCCCGGTGATCCTCTCGACCGCGGCGGTCACCGGCGGCAACGCGCTGGTCGGCCTCATCGCGGGCTTCCTCATCGGGCTGGTGCTCGCCGTGCTCGCGGCGTCGTCGCGGCTGATCGCGGAGCTGACGACGCCGGTCGTGCTCGCGGCGAGCGCGATACCGATCGTCGCGCTGGCCCCCGTGTTCACGATCATGTTCGGCTCGACCACCGAGATCGCCCGTCAGCTCGTCGTCACCGTCGTCGTGATCGTGCCGGTGTTCGTGAGCTCGGCCCGGGGGCTGCGGGCCGTCGCGCCGGTGCACGGCGACCTGATGACCTCGCTCGCCGCCACGCCCTGGCAGCGGGCCCGGTTCGTGCGCCTGCCCGGCGCCGTGCCGTACGTGATGACCGGCCTGCGCCTCGCCGCCCCCGCGGCGGTGATCGCGTCCGTCGTCGCGGAGTACTTCGGCGGCCTGCAGAACGGCCTGGGGAGCCGCATCACCTCGGCCGCCGCCAACACCGCCTACGCCCGTGCGTGGGCCTTCGTCGTGGCCTCCATCGTGCTGGGGCTGCTGTTCCACCTCGGCGGGACGCTCGTCGAGCGGCTGGTCACCCGCGGACGTCCCGCCTGAACCCGAGGAGATCCGATGTACAGACGCCCTCTGATCGCGGCGGTCGCGGCCGTCGCGCTGGCCGTCACGGCCTGCTCAACCACGCCCGCGGCCAACAACAGCGGTAGCAGCGGCGGCGGCGCCGCGGGTGCCCCCGCCAAGGTGACGCTGCAGCTCCAGTGGGTTGCCCAGGGGCAGTTCGCGGGCTACTACGCGGCCGCCGACCAGGGCTACTACAAGGACGCGGGCCTGGACGTGACGATCAAGGAGGGCGGGGTGGACATCGTGCCGCAGACCGTCCTCGCCCAGGGCCAGGCCGACTACGCGATCGCGTGGGTGCCCAAGGCGCTCGCCAGCCGCGAGCAGGGCGCGGAGATCACCGACGTCGCGCAGGTGTTCCAGCGCTCGGGCACCCGGCAGGTCTCGTTCAAGGCGAAGAACATCACCGCGCCCGCCGACTTCAAGGGCAAGAAGATCGGCAACTGGGGCTTCGGCAACGAGTTCGAGCTGTTCGCGGGCATGACGCAGGCCGGGCTCAAGCCCGCCAGCGACGTCACGCTGGTGCAGCAGCAGTTCGACATGCAGGCCCTGCTCAAGGGCGACATCGACGCCGCGCAGGCCATGTCCTACAACGAGTACGCGCAGGTGCTCGAGGCGAAGAACCCCGCGACGGGGCAGCTGTACCAGCCCGCCGACTTCAATGTGATCAACTGGAACGACGACGGCACCGCGATGCTGCAGGACGCGATCTGGGCCAACACGGAGAAGCTGTCCGACCAGACCTACCAGGACCAGACCGTCAAGTTCATCGCCGCGTCGCTCAAGGGCTGGACCTACTGCCGCGACAACGTCGACGCGTGCCGCGACATCGTGGTGAAGGCCGGGTCGAAGCTGGGCGCGAGCCACCAGCAGTGGCAGGTCAACGAGGTCAACAAGCTGATCTGGCCGTCGCCGTCGGCGGGCGTCGGGACGATCGACCCCACCGCATGGGCGCAGACGGTGAAGGTCGCGCGCACCGCGGTCAACGCCGACGGGCAGACGGTGCTCACCAAGGACCCCGACGACAAGGCCTACACCAACGACTACGTCACCAAGGCCATCGAGCAGCTCAAGAGCCAGGGCGTGGACGTGGTAGGTGCCAACTACAAGCCGGAGACGGTCACGCTGAAGGCCGACGGCGCGTAGCGGGGGTCGTCCCGCAGTGGGGGCACCTTCCTGCGACCCAGTCGGAGGAACGTGCGCCCGTCGCGGGCGGGTCGCGCAGGAGCTCGTACCAGGCGCCGTCGTCGAGCTCGCCGCGACCGACGACGCCGTCGGCGTGGAAGTGGCCGACCAGCGTGAAGCCCGCGCGCTCGGCGACGTGCCTGCTGGCCGCGTTGCGCCACGACGACCCGATCTGCAGGCGGTGGCGGCCGAGGCCGCCGTCGGCGAACGGCGTGAACGCGTGCGCCACCACGAGCTCGACGGCCGCGCCCGTCACCCCGCGCCCACGGGCGTCGGGGTGGGCCCAGTAGCCGATCTCGGCGCCGGTCGGGTTCATCGGGTCGCTGAGCCGGAAGACGGCGACGCGGGCCAGGAGGCGGTCGTCGGCCGGATCGGCGACGACCCACGCCACCCGCTGCCCGAGCGACGCCTGCAGCGCGGCGTCGCGGACGAACCTCCGCGCGTGGTCCTCGGTGTAGGGGTCGGGGAGGTCGGGCAGCCAGTAGCGCGTCCGCGGGTCGCGGCAGGCCGCCGTGATCCGCGGGACGTCGGCGTCGACGGCGGGCCGCAGCCGCACCCGGTCGTCCTCCAGCACGGGGGTGGGCCACCACGTCGTGCGCGGGCGGCCGTCGTCGGCGGCCTGCAGTGCGGCGTGCCACCCGTCGCACAGCGTGCCGCGGTGGGAGAGGGCGAGCGGGATCTCCCCGTGGAAGGTGAACCCGCAGGCGTGCGCCACCCGCCACGACGCGAGGTTGCCCGCCCGCGCCCGCCAGTGCACCACCGGCAGGCCTGCCTCCTCGAACGCCCAGCGCACGGCCAGCCGCACGGCCCGCGTCATGTGGCCGTGCCCGCGGGCCCAGGGCGCGAGGACGTAGCCGATCTCGGTCGGGTACCCGCGCAGGTCGACGGTGCCCGCGAACCGCGGCGTGCCGCCGTCGTCGGCCTCGACGGCCCAGCACGCCGTCGTGTCGCGGTCCTTGCCGGGCTCGGCCACCCACTCCTCGGCGTGCCGCCGCTCGTAGGGGTGCGGGATCGTGGTGTACGCGACGGTGTCGGGATCGCGGCCCATCACCACCATGTCGTCGACGTCGTCCGCCCGGAACGGCCGGAGGGTGACGACGCCGTCGGTGCGCACGGGTGCGATCGGAGCCATCGCACCATGATCGGGCTTGCGGTCGGCGGCGGCGACGGATTTGCCCTGCGACCGGCGCGGGGGAGTGCCACCCTGCAGCGATGACCTCCGCCACCCGCGCGCTGGACCTGCTCGCCACCGCCCCGCTGGTCGACGGCCACAACGACCTGCCGTGGGTGTTGCGCGAGCTGGGGCGCCCCGTCGACCTCGCGGCGGGCGTCCCGGAGCTGCACACCGACCTGCCGCGGTTGCGGGCGGGCCGGGTCGGGGCCCAGTTCTGGTCGGTCTACGTGCCGTGCTCGTTCACCGGCCCGGCCGCCGTCGCCACCGTGCTGGAGCAGGTGGCGCTGGTGCGGGAGCTCGCCGAGCGCTACCCCGAGGACCTGCGGCTGGCGACGACCGTCGCCGAGGTGGAGGCGGCGCTCGCGGCGGGGCGGGTGGCGTCGTTGATGGGCGCCGAGGGCGGCCACGGCATCGACGGCTCGCTCGACGCGCTCCGTGAGCTGCGCCGCCGCGGGGTGCGCTACCTGACCCTGACGCACAACCGCAACACCGAGTGGGCGGACTCCGCCACCGACGAGCCCACGCACGGCGGGCTCACCGAATTCGGCCGCGAGGTGGTGCGCGAGATGAACCGGATCGGGATGCTCGTCGACCTCTCCCACGTTGCGGCCACCACCATGCGCGACGCCCTCGCCACCAGCGCCCGGCCGGTCGTCTTCACGCACTCGTCCTGCCGTGCCGTGACCGACCACCCCCGCAACGTCCCCGACGACGTGCTGGCCGCGCTGCCCGCCAACGGCGGCGTGTGCATGGTGACGTTCGTGCCGCAGTTCGTGTCGGCCGCGGCGCGGGACTGGGACCAGGCCGTGCAGGACGAGATGGCGGCGGCGGGGCTGGACCCGCAGGACCTGGAGGCCCGGCCGGGGTTCCTCGAACGCCGCGGTGGGCCGCCGTGCCCACGGGCGACGATCGCCGACGTGGTGGCCCACATCGAGCACGCCCGCGAGGTGGCGGGCGTCGAGCACATCGGCATCGGCGGCGACATGGACGGCACGCCCGACCTGCCCGACGGGCTCTCGGACGTCGCGGCCTACCCGGCGCTCTTCGCCGCCCTGCTCGACCGGGGCTGGAGCGAGGCGGACTGCGCCCGGCTCGCGGGCGGCAACATCCTGCGGGTCCTGCGGGCCGCAGATTCTCCGAACGGCCCCACGACCGGGTGACGAAGCCCTACCCTCGTCGCCGTGGCCACACCCCTGGACGCCGCCGTGCGGGCGCTCGCGCTCCAAGTGAACCGGGAAACGGTGCTGCAAGCCCGCGCCGCCCTCCTCGCCGAGGCCGACCGCCTCGACACCGCTCTCCGAGACAAGCACAGCGATCTGACCGCCGTCGGACTTTGCGGCGGCGATCCCGTCTCGCCGGAGGCAGCCCTAGCCTTCAACGAGCGCATCAACGGGCTCGTCACGAGCTGTCTGCAGTACAACCGGGATCTCCGGGCATCGGCTTCGGCACTCGACGCTACGGCTCGGAGTTATGGCTTTACCGACGACGAGATCTCGGCATCCTTCCAGCCGAGTTCATGAACAAGCGGCTACCGGTCCTAATACTCGCCGCCGCCATGTCCGCGGCCTGTTCTAGCGTAGTGAGCGGCACACCATCGCAGGATTCCGAGCTTCCTCGACTACCACCGCGACCTCGCGAATTGCGCATCGATGGGCTCGACGCTTGCAGCGCGCTCACGGCTGCGCAGGTGCAATCGCTCAATGTCAGCTTCTATCGAACCGTCAGGCCCGGCACCAAGCGAGGTCCGGGGTGCGACTGGATTCATTCGCCCACAGAGCCCGTCGAGAGCTACAGCATCGACGTCAATACGCAGGGTGGGGTCGAACTGGCGTTCAACCAGCCGCAGCTGAACGTCATCTCAGTTGCGGGCTTCGGCGCGGTTGAGACGCCTGGCCAGCTGTCATCCGGGGAGCGGGACTGCATCGTCAGTATTGACGTGGCGACCGGGCAGGCCGTGCAGGTCAATTACTTCTACAACGGCTCGACCGTGCCCATGAATCATGAGATCGCATGCCAGAAGGCGCGCAATGCGGCCGAGCTGGCGATGCAGACGATCTTGGCGCGGGCGGGCGGCTGAGGAGTTTCGCCAAACGCCCACGAACGATCACAGGCCCGACATACCCTCCGCGCAT
>DATAOO010000112.1:0-2756 GCA_036265695.1 Pseudonocardia sp.
GATCGCCGGCTCGCCGCCCAGCGGTACCCGGGCCGTCACCTGGCGTGGCAACGTCTGCCCGCCCCCGCTGGCCGGCTGCGTCGTGGTCGTCGGCACGGCCACGTGCACCGTGCGGCCCCCGTTTTCGACGTGCAGCCCGGACCGTGCCCCGCAGCCCGCCGCCAGCGCGGCCGCGAGGAGCACCGCGATCAGCCTCACTGCTCGATCTCCGGCAGCTCGACGGTGACGACCGCGCCACCGCCCGGCGCGTTGGCGAGCCGCAGCCGCCCTCCGATCACCCGCGCCTGCGCAGCAGCGATTGCCAGGCCGAGCCCGACGCCGTCACCGCGCGCCGAGTCGCCCGTGGCGAACCGCTCGGTGGCCCGCTCCATCATGTCCGCGGGGAAGCCCGGCCCCGCATCGCTCACCCGCACGGATCCCCGTGCGACCTCCACCACGATCGGCGGTGCGCCGTGCCGCTCGGCGTTCGCGATCAGGTTCTCGAGCACGCGCTCCAGGCGCCGCGGGTCGACCAAGGCCCGGCACGGGCCGCCCGCGCGCACCTCCACGCCCGGATGCCGGTTGGCGACGGACTCCGACAGCGCCGCGACGTCCACCCAGCGCAGGTCGGCCGTGGCCGACCCGTTCTCCAGCCGGGCGATCTCAAGCAGGTCCTCGACGAGCTCGCTGAGATGGCCGACGCGCTCCTTGATCGCCGAGCCGACCTGATCGCTCTCCAGCAGGCTGGCCGCCGTCACCAGCCCCGTTACGGGGGTGCGCAGGTCGTGCGCCACGTCGGCCACGAACCGCTCCTCCCGTTCGATCCGCAGCTGCAGGGCGTCGGCCATGCGGTCGACCGCCTGTCCCAGCGCCGCCACCTCGTCATGGCCGCGGGCATCGATGCGGGCATCGAGGTCGCCGCCGGCCACCTGTTCGGCCGCGGCGGCGGCGCGGCGCAGCCGCAGCGACAGGCTGGTCGCCAGCACTGCGCCGAGCAGCGCGCCTCCGACGGCGGCCGCGATCGCCGCCTCGATCAGCTTCCTCCGCAGGTCGTCGAGCGAGCGCTGCTCGGCCAGGTAGCTCGACCGCACGAACAGCGGCGTACCGTCGGCGGCCGGACGCCCCGCCCAGATGGCCGGCTCGCCCTGCCAGCTGCCGCGGTACGTGGCGACGTGTCCCGACAGGACGGCCGCGCGCAGCGCCTCCGGGACGGAGCGGTCGCCGGTTCGCAGCGCCGGATAGGGCGGCAGCGGCTTGGTCAGCGGATACAGCCGCGCTGCCGAGCGGACATTGGCGACGGCCCGGGCGCGGGCGCGGTCGAGCAGATCCTGCGCGGACAGCTCATAGACCACCACGCCGACCGACGCCGCGACGAGCGCGGCCAGCAGCGCAAAGGCGACAGCCAGCCGCACCCGCAGGCTCATGGGCGCACCATCTTGTAGCCGGCGCCGCGAACGGTCTCGATCGCCTCGTGACCGATCTTGCCGCGCAGCCGGCGAACGTGCATGTCGACCAGTCGCGTGTCCCCCGCCCAGACATAGCCCCACACCTCCTCCAGCAGACGCTCGCGGCTGAGCACGATCCCGGCGTTCTCGGCCAGCATCAGCAGCAGCCGGTACTCGGTCGGGGTCAGCGACACCTCCTCGCCGTCCCGGCGGACGACCATGCCCAGCGGGTCGATCTCGAGCGTGCCGAAGCGGAGCGGCGCGGCGGCCTCGGGCCTGGTGGCCCGCCGCAGGACGGCGCGCAGCCGCGCCGCGAGCACCGCCGGCTCGAACGGCTTCGTGACGTAGTCGTCGGCACCCGCCTCGAGGCCGACGACGACGTCAAGCGCGTCGGAGCGGGCCGTCAGCATCACGACCGGCACGACGCTCGACTCCCTGATCGCCCGGCAGACCGAGACGCCGTCCAGCCCGGGCAGCATCAGGTCGAGCAGCACCAGGTCGGGCGGGTGCTCGCGGAAGGCGTCCAGGCCCGACGGCCCGTCCGCCGCGGTGTCCACGCTGAAGCCGTCGCGCTGCAGCGAGAGCTGGGTCATCTCGCGGATCGTCGCGTCGTCCTCGACCAGCAGGATCCGGTATGGCTCCACGGACCAAGCCTACGGGGTGGCCCCGCCGGCGCCAGTCCTCGCGCGTCGTTGTTACGCGATCGTTAGATGGATCTACGCGCGGATCCGCTCGCCGGCGGGATCCCACAGGGGCTCGGCAGCCACCCGGGCCGGGATCCACTCGCCGAACACCTCCACCTCGACGGCGGTGCCCGTCTCGGAGGCGCTCGCGGGCAGGTACGCGTACGCGATCGAGGCGCCGACCGCGAACCCGTAGCCGCCGGTGGTGACGCGCCCGGTGATGTCGCCGCCCACCCGCACCGGCTCCGAGCCGAGGCACACCGACCGCGGGTCCTCGAGCACGAGGCAGCACAGCCGCCGGTCGGGAGCCTGCAGACGCGTGGCCAGCAGCCGCTCGCGCCCGACGAAGTCGCCCTTGTCCGGTTTCACGGCGAACGACACACCGGCCTCGTCCGGCGTCTCCTCGGGCGTCATATCGGACCCCCACACCCGGTATCCCTTCTCGATCCGCAGGGCGTCGATCGCGCGGTACCCGCAGGCGCGCATGCCGTGCTCGCGGCCCGCCTGCCACAGCACGTCCCACAGGCCCTGCCCGTACTCGGCGGGGCAGTAGATCTCCCAGCCCAGCTCGCCGACGTAGGTGACGCGCACCGCGAGGCAGGGCACGGAGCCGATCGAGATCTCCTGCGCCGTCATGTAGCGGAACGCC
>DATAOO010000113.1:0-20841 GCA_036265695.1 Pseudonocardia sp.
GCGAAGGGGGCGATCGGGCCGATGGCCCGGCAGGGGCACGACGAGGCCGTCGCCGAGGTCATCCGGGCGCGACGGCGGGCCGTCGGACACCCGGAGGCGCTCACGGTGGCTCTGCGCCACCACGGCGGGGGTGCGGGGTGGACCCCGCCACCGTCGGTGCCGCCGAGCCCGCGGCAGCCGTTCCCGCCCAACCTGCCCCCGCAGAGCTGGCCGCACCGATGAGTGAGCAGCCGGCGGAGCTTGCGGAGCAGGCCGGAGCGCGTGGGCGCAGCGAGGGCGAGCGATGACCCGACCCGCGCGCCTGGCCATCGGGGTCGTGTCGGCGGGCCGCGTCGGCGCGGTGGTCGGCGCGGCGTGGGCCGCGGCCGGGCACCACGTGGTCGCCACCTCCGGGGTGTCGCGCGAGTCCGTGCGACGGGCCGCCGCGCTGCTGCCGGACGTGCCGCTGCTGCCGCCCGACGAGGTGGCGGCCCGAGCCGACCTCGTGCTGCTCGCGGTCCCCGACGACGTCCTCCCCGGCCTCGTGCGCGGCCTCGCGTCGGCGGGGAGCTTCCGGGCGGGCCAGATCGTGGTGCACACCTCGGGCGCGCACGGCGTCGCGGTGCTCGCGCCCGCGGCCGAGCACGACGTGCTGCCGCTCGCCCTGCACCCGGTGATGACGTTCACCGGCCGCGTCGAGGACGTCGCACGGCTGCGCGGGGCGAGCGTGGGTGTGACGGCGGGCGCCGACGCCGCGGGCTGGCCGGTCGGCGAGGCGCTGGTCGTCGAGATGGGGGCCGACCCGGTGCGCATCCCGGAGGCGGTGCGCCCGCTCTACCACGCCGCGCTGGCGCACGGGGCGAACCACCTCGTCACGCTGGTGCGCGACTGCGTGGACACCCTGGAGGCCGCGGGCGTGCACCCGGCCGACCGGCTGGTCGCCCCGCTGCTCTCGGCCGCGCTCGACAACGCGCTGCGGCACGGCGACCGCGCCATCACCGGCCCGGTCGCGCGCGGCGACGTGGGCACCATCCGCACCCACCTCCAGGTGCTCGACCCCGAGCTCGCTGCCGCCTACCGGGTGCTGGCCGTGCGCAGCGCGCACCGCGCCGCCGCCGCCGGGCTGCTGTCCGAGCACGCGCTGAAGGACGTGCTGACTACGTTGGAGGACACCCCATGACGCGCACGGCGGACGGGTACGCCGCGGGACAGCTCACCGTGCACGAGACCCCCGCGGGCATGGCGGCGGTCACGCGGACGCTGCGCGCCGCGGGCCGCCGGGTGGCGCTCGTGCCCACGATGGGCGCACTGCACGAGGGCCACCGCGAGCTCATGCGGCACGCCCGCCGCATACCCGGGGCGGGCGTCACCGCCGTGTCCATCTTCGTCAACCCCCTGCAGTTCGGGCCGAACGAGGACCTCGCGCGCTACCCCCGTCCGCTGGACGCCGACCTGGCCGCCTGCCGCGAGGAGGGCGTCGAGCTGGTGTTCCTGCCGGGGGTGGCGGACATGTACCCGGAGGGCGCCGACACGGTCGTGAGCCCCGGCGCGCTCGGCGCCGAGCTGGAGGGCGCGGTGCGACCGGGCCACTTCCCAGGAGTGCTCACGGTGGTGTCCAAGCTCTTCCACATCGTCGGCCCGGACGTCGCGTTCTTCGGGGAGAAGGACTACCAGCAGCTCATCCTGATCCGGAAGATGGTGCGCGACCTGCACTTCCCGCTCTCCATCGCAGGCGTGCCGATCGTGCGCGAGGCCGACGGGCTGGCGCTCTCCTCCCGCAACGTCTACCTCTCCCCCGAGGAGCGGCGCCGGGCGCTGGTGCTCTCCCGTGCGCTGCGGGCCGGGGCGGGGGTGTCCGCGCACGGCCCCGACGCCGTGCTGGCCACCGCCCGCGAGGTGCTCGACGAGGAGCCGGAGGTGGCCGTCGACTACCTGCAGCTGCGCGGCCCTGACCTCGGCCCCACGCCGGCGGGCGGCCAGGCCCGGCTGCTGGTGGCGGCCCGGGTCGGCGCCACCCGGCTGATCGACAACATCGCTGTGCGGTTGTAGTGCTGCTCTGCGTGGACGTCGGCAACACCGAGATCGCCCTCGGGCTCTACGCCGACGGCAACGAGGACGATCCCCGGCCGCCGCTCGTGCGCGACTGGCGGATGCACACCGAGCCGCGGATGACCGCCGACGAGCTCGAGGTGGCCGTCGGCGAGATGCTCGGCCGCGGCTATGCCGAGCAGGTCACCGGCGTGGCGGCCCTGTCGACCGTGCCGAGCCTGCTGCGCGAGCTGAAGCTGCTGGTGGAGCGGCGGCCCGAGCCGTCGGTGGTCGTGGGACCGGGCGTGCGCACCGGGGTGCCGCTGCTGGTGGACAACCCGCGCGAGGTCGGCGCCGACCGGGTCGTCTCCACCCTGGCCGCGCACCGGCTGTACGACACGGCGTGCGTGGTCGTCGACTTCGGCACGTCCACCAACATCGACGTCGTGTCGGCCAAGGGCGAGTTCCTCGGCGGCGCGCTCGCGCCCGGCATCGAGATCTCCATGGAGGCGCTCGCCACCCGGGCGGCCGCGCTGCGCACGGTCGAGCTGGTGGCGCCGCGTTCGGTGATCGGCAAGAACACCGTGGAGTGCCTGCAGGCGGGCGTGCTCTACGGCTTCGCGGGGCAGGTCGACGGCCTCGTCCGCCGCATCCTCGACGAGCTGGGCGCAGGCCCGGTCACCGTGATCGGCACGGGTGGGCTCGCCCCGTTGATCGTCGACGAGTCGGAGACGATCACCGAACACGTGCCCGACCTCACGCTGCTCGGGTTGCGGCTGGCCTACTTGCGCAACGTGCGCACGACGTCGGTGACCATGGGCAACGTGAACGCGCCCGGCGACGTCTCGGGCCGCGCGGCCAGGTAGTCGCGCATGCGGGCGAGCGCGGCGGCGCGCTCGCGCGGATCGGCGATCAGGGCCCACGAGTGCGTGGCGATGGTCTCGACGAACCCGTCGATCGTGGTGGGCACCGGGTTGGCGAACCGGCGCGTTTCGGACGCCCCGAACGCCGGGTCGCGCGGCTGGGCGGCGGAGATCGTGGTGCCGATCGGCGCCTGCTCCTCCGGGTGCAGCGCGCGGTGGTAGCCGCGCACCCACTCGACGGTGTCGTCGTCGCCGTTCCAGAGCACGACGAGCACGCCGCCGGGCCGCAGCACGCGGCCGATCTCGGGCTCGGCGAGCGCACGGTCGAACCAGTGCCACGCCGTGCCCACGACGACGGCGTCGAACGCGGCGCTCGGGAGCGGGATCCGCTCGGCGGTGCCCTCGTGGGCGACGACGGTGGGGAAGTCGGCGCGGAACTGGGCGAGCATCGCGGGATCGGGATCCACCGCCGTGACGCGCACGCCGGGCCGTCGCAGCAGCGCCTCGGTGACCTTGCCGGTGCCCGCGCCGAGGTCGAGCACCTCGTTGCCCGGGGCCGGGGCCAGCGCCCAGTCGAGCGCCGCAGCGGGGTAGCCGGGCCGGTAGCGCGCGTACGCCGCCGCCACCTCCCCGAATGACTGCGCGCGCTCGGGCATGGGCCGAGCCTAGGCCGACGTCGGCGCGCGCGCCGATGACCTCCGGTATCGGATGGGTCAGGTGCGCCTTATCGTCGTCACGTCGTTGCGCCTGAGCGAGATCACGGAGCCCCACCATGTCCTCCCCGCCGAACGATCAGCCCCGCGCGGCCGATCTGCCGTCGAGCGCGGGCGAGCTGGCGCGGCGGGTCGCCGGGCTGGACTGGTCGACGACCGCGCTCGGGCCGGTCGAGGGCTGGTCGGCGAGCCTGCGCAGCGCGGTGCGGATCATGCTCACGTCGCGGTTCGCGATGTGGATGGCGTGGGGCCCGCAGCTGACGATGCTCTACAACGACGCCTACTGGCGCAACACGCTCCGCGCGAAGCACCCGTGGGCCCTCGGACAGCCCGCCAGCGCGGTGTGGGCGGAGATCTGGCGGGACATCGGGCCGCGGATCGACTCGGTGCTGGAGTCCGGGATCGCGACGTGGGACGAGGACCTCCTGCTGTTCCTCGAGCGCAGCGGCTACCCCGAGGAGACCTATCACACCTTCTCCTACAGCCCGCTGGCCGACGACGACGGCGCCGTGGCCGGGATGCTGTGCGTGGTGGTCGAGGAGACCGACCGCGTGCTGTCGGAGCGGCGGATGGCCACCGTGCGCGGGCTGGGCTCCGACCTGGCGGTCACGCGCTCCGAGCAGGACACGCTGACGGCCGTGGAGCACCGGCTCGGCACCAACCTCCGCGATCTCCCCTTCTCCCTCATCTACCTGTTCGACGACGGACCGACCGGGCGGCTCGCCGCCGCGGCGGGCATCGCGCGCGGGGCGCCCGGCGCCCCCCACGAGGTCGGAGACGACGGCGTGTGGCCCGCCCACGCGCTCTACGACGGCGCGACGACGCTGGTCGAGGACCTGCTCCCGGGCCTGCCGACCGGGGCGTGGCCCGATCCGCCCGCGCAGGCCGCCGTGGTGCCGTTGAGCCAGGGCGGGCAGGAACGACCCGCCGGGTTCCTCGTCGCCGGGCTCAACCCGTTCCGCCCCTACGACGAGCGCTACCACGGCTTCGTCGAGGTGCTCGCCAACCAGATCGGCTCCGGGCTGAGCAACGCCCGGGCCTACGAGGCCGAACGGCGCCGCGCGGAAGCCCTGGCGGAGCTGGACCGCGCGAAGACGGAGTTCTTCACCGGCATCAGTCACGAATTCCGCACGCCGCTCACCCTGTTGCAGGGCCCGATCGAGCAGCTGCGCGCCCACCCCGTGGTGCAGGCCGCCCCGGACGTGGCCGCCGAGCTCGACGTCGCCCACCGCAACGGGCTGCGGCTGGGCAGGCTGGTGAACACCCTGCTCGACTTCTCGCGGCTGCAGGCGGGCCGCACGAAAGCCCAGTTCGCGCCGACCGATCTGAGCGCGCTCACCGCGGAGCTGGCGGGGATGTTCCGGTCGGCCGTCGAGCGCGCGGGTCTCACCTTGACGGTGCGGGTGGAGCTGGACGAGCCGGTGTGGGTCGACCGCGAGAGCTGGGAGAAGATCGTCCTCAACCTGCTCTCCAATGCCCTCAAGTTCACCTTCACCGGCGGCATCACCGTCGGGTTGCGGCGCGACGGCGGCGCGGCGGTGCTGGAGGTCACCGACACCGGCATCGGCATCCCCGCGGCCGACCTTGAGCTCCTGTTCGACCGGTTCCACCAGGTCCGGGGGGCCCGGGGCCGCTCGGCCGAAGGTTCGGGCATCGGGCTCGCGCTGGCCCGCGAGCTGGCCGCGCTGCACCACGGCACCATCTCCGCGGCGTCCCGGCTCGGCCGAGGCAGCACGTTCACCGTGCGGCTGCCGTTCGGCTCGGCGCACCTGCCCGCCGACCAGCTCGCCCCCGCGGGCGCCGACCCCGGTCGGGTGCGGTCGGCGGACTCCTTCGTCACCGAGGCGGACCGCTGGCTCGACGAGGGGCCGGGCCGCGCGCAGGAGCCGCCGGACGACGACCGGCCGCGCGTGCTGGTGGCCGACGACAACGCCGACATGCGCGAGTACCTCACCCGGCTGCTGGGTCCGCACTACGCCGTCACCGCGGTCGCCGACGGGGCCGCTGCGCTCGCCGACGCCCGTGCGAACCCGCCCGACCTGCTCCTCACCGACGTGATGATGCCCGAGGTCGACGGGTTCGCTCTGCTCACGGCCCTGCGCGCCGACCCGGCGCTGGCCACCCTCCCGGTGGTCGTCCTCTCGGCCCGGGCCGGGCAGGAGGCCGCCGCCGAGGGACTGGCCGCGGGCGCCGACGACTACCTGGTCAAGCCGTTCACCACAGCCGACCTGCTCGCGCGCGTGCGGTCGACGCTCGCGCTGGCGTCGCTGCGCAGCGAGGAGGCCCGCTGGCGGCGGAGCCTCGTGGCCTCCCTGCAGGACGGGTTCTTCGTCGTGGACCCCGCCGGGCAGGTCGTGGAGATCAACGAGGCGTTCACCGCGATCTTCGGCTACGGGCCCGAAGGCCTGCCCTACCCGACACCGCACCCGTGGTGGCCCGACCCGGGCAAGGACGCACCGGGCTACGCGCGGATCACGGCGGCGCAGGCCGAGATCCGGGAGAACGGCCGCGCCAGGCAGCTGCTCGCCCTCTACCACCGCGACGGGCGGCGGCTGTGGGTCGAGACCTCCGTCGACACGGTGCCATCCCCGGACCGACCCGACGGGCCGCCCATGCTGATCGGCGTCGCGCGCGACGTCACCGCCCAGCACCACGCCGCCGCCCGCGACCGGCTCCTCGCCACGACCGGACGGCTGCTGGCCACCTCCGAGCACGGGCACGTCGGGCTGGACGAGCGGCTGCAGCAGGTCGCGGAGCTGACCGCCGCCGTGTTCGAGGACCTGGTGGTCATCGCGCGCACCGGCCCGGACGGGCGCCTGTCACCGCTCGCCGCGGCGCACCCCGACCAACCGGAGACGGCCGCGGCGATGCTGAAGCTCGACCCCTACCGCCTGCCGGACGCCATCGCGGCGACCTGCCGGGCCGGCCGCACGTTCGCCCTCGACCCCACGCCCGCCGACCTGCGCGTCGAACCCGCCGTACCGGGCAGGCACGCCACCCTGATCGCCCCGCTCGTCGCGGGCGCCCGGCTGGTCGGGCTGCTCGCCGTGATCTGCCCCGGCGACCACCCCGCGCCGAGCGCCGCGCCCGTGCCGCCCTTGGAGCTGCCTTCGGACGGGCCGCCGAGCGGGCGCTTCGACCACGCCGAGGCCGAGCTGGCCGAGGAGCTGGCCCGCCGCATCGCCGTCGCGCTCGAAGCGGAACGCGTCGCCGCCCGCGAACACCGGCTCAACACCGCCGCCGCCGCGCTGGCCACCGCGGCCACTGTCGCGGAGGCCGCCGCCGCGCTCGCCGTCGCTCTGCACGACGCGCTGGAGGCAGGCGTGGTCGCGGTCTACACCGCGGCACCCGAGCACCCGTACCGGCTCGTGCTCCAGCACCAGGTGGGGTTGACCGCGCAGCAGGCCGAGGCCGCCGCCGTCCTCGACCCGGGCCGCAGCGGCCTGCGGTGGCCCGCCGTCGACGCCGCGCGCACGGGGAGCCCGATCTGGCTGAGCGACGAGCCGGACTGGTCGGCGCGCTACCCCCACCTGGCCGACGGCACCGCCCCCGTCGTCGCGGCCGCCGCCTTGCCATTGCAGCTGGCGGGCCACACCCTCGGCGCGGTCGAGCTGGCCTTCTCCACCGCCCGCGAGTTCCCCGCCGACGAACGCGGCTACGCCACCACGCTCGTCGGGCTCGCCGCACAGACCCTGCAACGGGCGATCGACGCCGACCGCCAGCGCAGCATCGCCGCCACCCTGCAGCAGAGCCTGCTCCCCAGCGCGCTGCCCGAGCACCACCGGCTGGCGCTGGCGGCGCGCTACCTCCCCGCGGCCGAGGTCGAGGCGGGCGGCGACTGGTACGACGTCCTCCTGCTCGACGACGACCGGATCGCGTTCGCCGTCGGCGACGTCGTCGGCCACGGCGCCGCGGCCGCCGCCACCATGGGTCAGCTGCGGGCCGCGCTGTCCGCCTACCTGCTCGACGGCGCTTCGCCCGCCCGGGCGCTGGCCCAGCTGGACCGGTTCTCCCGCCGCGTTCCCGAGGCGCAGGCCAGCAGCGCGAGCTGCGCCGTGCTCGACGTCGCCGCGGGCAGGCTGACGTGGGCGTGCGCCGGGCACCCACCGCCGTTGCTCGTCGCCGCCGACGGGGCGCGCTTCGCGGACGGCGTGCACGGGCCCGTGCTCGGCGTGCGCGACGCACCGCCGATGCCCGAGTCGCACCTCGTGGTCTCGCCGGGCGACTGCCTGCTGTTCTACACCGACGGGCTCGTCGAACGCCGGGGCGAGCTCATCGACGACGGCATGCACCGCCTCGCGGAGGCCGCGCACCTCGCGGGCGGCCGGCCGGTGGCCCCGATGCTCACGGCGCTGATCGACGACGTCCTCGACGACACCGGCCCGCGCGATGACGTCGCCGCGCTGCTCGTGCAGCTGCTCCCCGCCCCGCTCCACGCCGACCTCCCCGCTCGGGCCGACCAGCTGCGCGCGATCCGCCAGGCGGTGCGGGGGTGGGCGGGCACCGCGTTCGCCCCCGACCTCGTCGACGACCTCCAGCTCGCGCTGGGCGAGGCCGTCGCCAACGCCGTCGAGCACGCGTACGGCCCCGACGAGGCCGGGCGCGTGCGTTACCGGATCTCCGCACGGACGGACGGGGGCCTCGACGTCGGGGTCGAGGACGACGGCACCTGGCGGCCCCCGCCCGCCGACCGCGGTTTCCGGGGCCGGGGGATCGAGATGATCCGCAACTTGAGCCTGGAGACCGCGCTCGACGTCGAACACGGCACCCACGTGCGGTTCTCCATGGCGCCCGCGCCGACCGCCCCCCACGTGCGACGGGCGCAGGCTCCGCCGCGCCGCCCGGACGCGCCCGCCGAGCTGGAGGCCACCCACGAGGCCGACGGTCGGCTGCGGCTCGGCCTCGTCGGCGACATCGACCTCGACGGCGTCGCCGCGGTGCGCGCCCGACTGCTCGCCGCGCTCGCCGCCGCGGAGGCGCCCGCCGTCCTCGACCTGCACCGCGTGACCTACCTGTCCAGCGCGGGCATCGGGCTGCTGCTCGACGTGTTCGCGAGCGCGCCCGTCCCGGTCACCGTCAGTGCCGAGCCCGACGGGCCCGTGGCGCGCATCCTGGCCCTCACCGGCATCCGCCCGGGGGGATGACCGCGCGCGTCGCTCACTACCCTCGGTATCGTGAGCAACGAACCGCAAGCCCCCGACCTGCCCGAGCAGATGCGGGTGCGCCGGGAGAAGCGGGCGGAGGTGCTCGCGAGCGGGCACGAGGCCTACCCGGTCGCCGTCGACCGCACCCACACCCTCGCCCAGGTGCGCGCCGCGCACCCCGACCTGCCCCCGGACACCACCACCGGCGACATCGTCGGCGTCACGGGCCGGGTGATCTTCCTCCGCAACACCGGCAAGCTCTGCTTCGCCACCCTCCGCGAGGGCGACGGCACCGAGCTGCAGGCCATGCTCTCGCTGGCGTCGGTCGGCGAAGAGGAGCTGGCCCGGTGGAAGGCGAGCGTGGATCTCGGCGACCACGTCTTCGTCCACGGCGAGGTCATCACGTCCCGGCGCGGCGAGCTGTCGGTCATGGCCGACGGCTGGGCGATGGCGGCCAAGGCCCTGCGCCCGCTGCCGAACGTGCACACCGAGCTGTCCGAGGAGGTGCGGGTGCGGCAGCGCTACGTCGACCTCGTCGTGCGCCCACAGGCACGCGAGATGGTGCGCCGCCGCGCCACCGTCGTGCGCACCCTGCGTGACGTGCTGCACGGCCGCGACTACATCGAGGTCGAGACGCCGATGCTGCAGCTCCTGCACGGCGGAGCCACGGCACGCCCGTTCGTCACCCACGCCAACGCGTTGGACCGGGATCTGTACCTGCGGATCGCGCCTGAGCTTTTTCTCAAGCGCACTGTGGTAGGGGGCGTGGAACGCGTCTTCGAGATCAACCGCAACTTCCGTAACGAAGGCATCGACTCGTCACACTCGCCGGAGTTCGCGATGCTGGAGGCCTATCAGGCGTACGCGACCTACGATGACATCGCGGAGCTCACCCGCTCCCTCGTTCAGGCGAGCGCGCAGGCGGTGTTTGGTTCGCTGACGGTGGATCATGTCGACGGAACGTCACATGATCTCAGCGGGGAGTGGCGGTCGGTGACGTTGCACGAGGCCGTGTCGGAAGCGGTGGATACGGAAGTCACGCCCGACACCGGGCTCGAGGAACTGCGCAAGCTGGCCGCCGCTCACGACGTCGAGCTAAAGGACGGCCTGTCCGCAGGCGAAGTGGTGCTGGAGCTTTTCGAGAAGCTCGTCGAGCACACGTTGATGGCGCCGACGTTCGTGCGCGACTACCCGGTCGAAGTACGCCCGCTCACCCGTCAGCACCGCGACGATCCGCGGTTGGCCGAGGCCTGGGACCTGATCATCTTCGGGACGGAGCTCGCCACCGGGTACTCAGAGCTGGTGGATCCGGTGATCCAGCGTGATCGACTGACCACGCAATCGCTGCGCGCCGCGGCCGGTGATCCGGAGGCGATGCAGCTCGACGAGGATTTCCTGCGCGCCATGGAGTACGGCATGCCGCCGATGGGAGGTATGGGAATGGGCATCGACCGGCTGCTGATGACGCTCACCGGTCTGGGCATCCGGGAAACCATTCTTTACCCGCTAGTGCGATCTGAGTAGGAACGCTCGACCAGGCCTGATATCGTCGCCGACGTCCCCTCCATGTAGTAAGAGAAAGGACTGCGGCGGTGGCGCAGATCCAAGAGATCCGACTGATCGACGATCTCGACGGCCAGGAGGCCGACGAGACCGTTGAGTTTGGTATCGACGGCAAGTCTTACGAGATCGACCTGTCCACGGCGAATGCGGGCAAGCTGCGCGATGCGCTTGCCGAGTTCGTCGGTTCCGCGCGGCGCGCGGGTGGTCGGGCGAAGCGCGCGGTGACGTCGGCTCCGGCGCGTCGCGCATCGGTTGACCGGGAGCAGAACCAGGCCATCCGGGAATGGGCGCGCGCCCACAAGATGAAGGTGTCCGACCGCGGGCGCATCCCCAGCGAAGTGCTGGAGGCCTACCACCAGGCGAACTGAGTCGCCTTCCGCGAAGGAGGGGCCCGCGTACGCGCGGGCCCCTCCTCGCTGTCCGCGCCACGGGCGTCCACCCCCATCCAGCCGATACAGTGGGGGGTAGGCGTACGCGGCGCAGCGTCGTCGGGTGTTGCCGCGCGTTCATGCGCAGTAGGCGAGGAGATCGAATGTTCGAGAGGTTCACAGACCGAGCGAGGCGGGTTGTCGTCCTGGCGCAAGAAGAAGCCAGGATGCTCAACCACAACTACATCGGCACCGAGCACATCCTCCTTGGCCTCATCCACGAGGGCGAGGGTGTGGCCGCGAAGGCCCTGGAATCCCTCGGGATCGCCTTGGAGGGCGTCCGGCAGCAGGTCGAGGAGATCATCGGCCAAGGCCAGCAGGCACCGAGCGGGCACATCCCGTTCACGCCGCGGGCCAAGAAGGTGCTGGAGCTGTCGCTGCGCGAGGCGCTGCAGCTCGGCCACAACTACATCGGCACCGAGCACATCCTGCTCGGCCTGATCCGCGAGGGCGAGGGCGTCGCGGCGCAGGTCCTGGTCAAGCTGGGAGCCGATCTCAACCGGGTCCGCCAGCAGGTGCTGCAGCTGCTCAGCGGCTACCAGGGCAAGGAGCCCGCCGAGGGCAGCACGGGCGGTCGCGGCGAGGGCACGCCGTCGTCGTCGCTGGTGCTCGACCAGTTCGGCCGCAACCTCACCCAGTCGGCCCGCGAGGGCAAGCTCGACCCGGTCATCGGCCGGGAGAAGGAGATCGAGCGGGTCATGCAGGTCCTCTCCCGGAGGACCAAGAACAACCCCGTTCTGATCGGCGAGCCGGGCGTGGGCAAGACGGCCGTCGTCGAGGGCCTTGCGCAGGGCATCGTCAAGGGCGAGGTGCCCGAGACGCTCAAGGACAAGCAGCTCTACACGCTCGACCTGGGCTCGCTGGTCGCCGGTTCCCGCTACCGCGGTGACTTCGAGGAGCGCCTCAAGAAGGTGCTCAAGGAGATCCGCACCCGGGGCGACATCATCCTGTTCATCGACGAGCTGCACACGCTCGTCGGCGCCGGTGCCGCGGAGGGCGCGATCGACGCCGCGTCGATCCTCAAGCCGATGCTGGCCCGCGGCGAGCTGCAGACGATCGGCGCCACCACGCTCGACGAGTACCGCAAGTACGTCGAGAAGGACCCGGCACTGGAGCGGCGCTTCCAGCCGATCCAGGTCGGCGAGCCGTCCGTCACGCACACGATCGAGATCCTCAAGGGCCTGCGCGACCGGTACGAGGCCCACCACCGGGTCACGATCACCGACCCGGCGCTCGTCGCGGCGGCCACCCTGGCCGATCGCTACATCTCCGACCGGTTCCTGCCCGACAAGGCCATCGACCTCATCGACGAGGCGGGCGCGCGTATGCGCATCCGCCGCATGACCGCGCCGCCGGATCTGCGCGAGTTCGACGAGAAGATCGCCAACGTTCGCCGCGACAAGGAGTCGGCGATCGACGCGCAGGACTTCGAGCGGGCCGCGCACCTGCGCGACTCGGAGAAGCAGCTGCTCGCGCAGAAGGGCGAGCGGGAGAAGCAGTGGAAGTCGGGTGATCTGGACGTCGTCGCCGAGGTCGACGACGAGCAGATCGCCGAGGTCCTGGCCAACTGGACAGGTATCCCCGTCTTCAAGCTCACCGAGGAGGAGACCACGCGTCTGCTCCGCATGGAGGACGAGCTGCACAAGCGGATCATCGGCCAGGAAGAGGCCGTGAAGTCCGTGGCGCAGGCCATCCGCCGAACCCGCGCGGGCCTCAAGGACCCGAAGCGGCCGTCGGGCTCGTTCATCTTCGCGGGCCCGTCCGGTGTCGGTAAGACGGAGCTGTCGAAGGCGCTGGCCAACTTCCTGTTCGGCGAGGACGACGCGCTCATCCAGATCGACATGGGCGAGTTCCACGACCGCTACACCGCCTCGCGGCTCTTCGGTGCCCCTCCCGGGTACGTCGGCTACGAGGAGGGCGGCCAGCTCACCGAGAAGGTGCGCCGTAAGCCGTTCTCGGTGGTGCTGTTCGACGAGATCGAGAAGGCCCACCAGGAGGTCTACAACACCCTCCTGCAGGTGCTGGAAGACGGCCGCCTCACCGACGGCCAGGGCCGCACGGTCGACTTCAAGAACACCGTGATCATCTTCACGTCGAACCTGGGCACCCAGGACATCTCGAAGGCGGTCGGGCTCGGGTTCGCCCAGAGCAACGACGAGGGCTCGAACTACGAGCGGATGAAGAACAAGGTCAACGACGAGCTGAAGAAGCACTTCCGCCCCGAGTTCCTCAACCGCATCGACGACATCGTGGTGTTCCACCAGCTCACCCAGGAGCAGATCATCACGATGGTCGACCTCATGATCACCCGGGTGGAGGCTGCGCTGGCCAACAAGGACATGGCCATCGAGCTCACCCCGGCCGCCAAGGGCCTGCTGGCCCGCCGCGGTTGGGACCCGGTGCTGGGCGCGCGGCCGCTGCGCCGCACGATCCAGCGCGAGATCGAGGACCAGCTCTCGGAGAAGATCCTGTTCGGCGAGGTGCAGCCGGGCCAGATCGTCATCGTGGACGTCGAGGGTCTCGACGCAGGAGCCCCCGAGGGCTCCCGCGCCGCCGACGACAAGGCCAAGTTCACCTTCCGCGGTGAGCCTAAGCCGAGCCTCGTCCCGGACGCGCCCCCGGTCGACATGGCCAAGGGCGAGTAAGCCGGTAGGCACACGCGAACGCCCCCGCCCGGACTCCGGGCGGGGGCGTTCCGCGGTGAGCGGTGAGTCGTACGTTTCGCCGCCGTGAGTTGGCCGTTTCGACGGCCCGAATGGCCAACTCGTCACGTTGAATCGCACGACTCACCGGGGTGGAACATACGACTCACCGCGGGGTTGGCCCGGCCGCGAGCCGTCCACGGGGCTCGGGCTAGGCGCTGCGGCGCACGGCCGCGTGCACGGCGGCCGCCAGGAGGTCGCGCTCCTCGCGCACCTCGGGGGCGTCCGACCGCGGCAGGAGCTCGCCCCGGTAGAGCAGGGCCGCGTCGCGCACCCGTCCTTCGGTCAGGGCGGTGCGCACGTTGAGGAAATCCGCGTCGACGGCCGCGGCGAGCCGGTAGGGCTGCGTGTGCAGCACCCCGAGCCCGATCGCCGCGCGCAGCCGGTGCACCTCCGCCCGCACCGTGACCGCCTTGCCCGCGTCGCCGTGCAGCGCCGCGGCCAGCTCGTCGGCGGTGCGGCCTTCGGGGTGCAGGGCGAGCAGGGCGAGCAGCTCGGCGTGGCGCGGCGACAGCCGCACCGGGCGGCCGTCGAGCAGCGCCGTCGGCCGGGTCGCGCCGAGGAACGCCAGCGTGAGCACCCGCCGCGGCGGCCGGGCCCGGGCCCGCGGCAGCCGCAGCAGCCACCCCTCGGCGAGCGGCTCCAGCAGGCCCTCGTCGCCGCGGGCCAGCGGCACGCGGTCGCCCGCCGCGGGCAGGTCGACCCGCTCCGGGAGCCAGCCCGACGGTTGCGCGGCGAGCACCCGCCCGCTCGGCGACAGCAGCGCGCCCGGCTCGTCGCGCAGCCCCACGAGGTGCGGGAGGTTGCGGGTGAGCAGCCGCTCGTCGCGCACGGCCAGCCGGGCGCGCAGGTAGCCCTCGGCGAGGCGGGCGGCCGCGACGACCAGCGCCAGCGTCGTGGGGTGGAAGGTGCGCTCCGGGCCCGTCACGTCGACGACCCCGATCACGGCGCCGGTCTCGGGGTCGCGGATCGGTGCCGCCGCGCACGTCCAGCGGTGGTACGTGCGCACGAGGTGCTCGGCGGCGTGGATCTGGACGGCACCGCCGGAGGCCAGCGCCGTGCCCATCGCGTTGGTGCCGATGCTGTCCTCGCTCCACAGCGTGCCCTCGACGAGCCCCACCCGTTCGCCCCGTCGCAGCACGTCCGAACGGCCCTCGCGCCAGAGGATGCGGCCCCGCGCGTCCGTCACGATCATCATGTGCATCGCCTCGTCGGCGATCGTCACCAGCGTGTCGCGCAGCAGCGGCAGCACGGCCGTGAGCGGGTGGCCCGCGCGCACCTGCGTCACCTCGGCGTGCTCGTAGACCAGCGAGGGAGCGCCGCGCTCGGGGTCGACCCGCGCGGCCAGCGAGCGTTCCCAGGACGCGGCCACCACCCGGCGCGGCGCCATCGTCGGCGCCTCGCCCGCCAGCACCTCGTCCCACGTGCCCACGACCCCCAGACTTCCCGCAGCCGCGAACGCAGGCAAACCCCACTCGTCCGAAGGTCAGGTGCTCGCAACCCCGTTGCAACCCCGGGCTTCCTAGCGTCCGGCGCATGACCAAATACGCATCACCGGGCACCGACGGCAGCGTCGTGAGCTTCAAGCCCCGCTACGAGAACTTCATCGGCGGCGAGTACGTGCCGCCCGCCAAGGGCCGGTACTTCGAGAATTCCACGCCGGTCACCGGTGAGACGTTCACCGAGGTGGCCCGCAGCACCGCGGAGGACGTCGAGAAGGCGCTCGACGCGGCGCACGCCGCCGCGCCCGCGTGGGGCAAGACGTCGGCCACAGAGCGGGCGAACATCCTCAACAAGATGGCCGACCGCATCGAGGCCAACCTCGAGTCCATCGCGATCGCCGAGAGCTGGGAGAACGGGAAGGCGTGCCGCGAGACCCTCGCCGCCGACATCCCGCTCGCCGTCGACCACCTCCGCTACTTCGCGGGCGCCGTGCGCGCGCAGGAGGGCGGCATCTCGGAGATCGACGAGAACACGATCGCCTACCACTTCCACGAGCCGCTCGGCGTCGTCGGGCAGATCATCCCGTGGAACTTCCCGATCCTCATGGCGATCTGGAAGCTGGCTCCGGCGCTGGCCGCGGGCAACGCGGTGGTCCTCAAGCCCGCCGAGCAGACCCCGGCGTCCATCCACGTGCTGAACGAGCTGGTCGCCGACCTGCTGCCGCCGGGCGTGCTGAACATCGTCAACGGGTTCGGCGTGGAGGCGGGCAAGCCGCTCGCGTCCAGCAAGCGCATCCGCAAGATCGCGTTCACCGGCGAGACCACGACCGGGCGCCTGATCATGCAGTACGCCAGCGAGAACCTCATCCCGGTCACGCTGGAGCTGGGCGGCAAGAGCCCCAACATCTTCTTCGACGACGTCGCCGCCCGCCACGACGCCTTCTATGACAAGGCCCTTGAGGGCTTCGCGATGTTCGCGCTCAACCAGGGCGAGGTCTGCACCTGCCCGTCGCGCGCGCTGATCCAGGGCGGCATGTACGGCGACTTCCTGGAGCAGGCGGTGAAGCGCGTGGAGCAGATCAAGCAGGGCCACCCGCTCGACACCGAGACGATGATCGGCGCGCAGGCGTCCAACGACCAGTTCGAGAAGATCCTGTCCTACATCGACATCGGACGGCAGGAGGGCGCGAAGGTGCTCGCCGGCGGCGGCAGGGCCGACCTCGGCGGCGAGCTGGCCGGTGGCCACTACATCCAGCCGACGATCTTCGAGGGCGACAACTCGATGCGGATCTTCCAGGAGGAGATCTTCGGCCCGGTCGTCTCGGTGGCCCGGTTCGCCGACTACGACGACGCCATGAAGATCGCCAACGACACGCTGTACGGCCTGGGCGCCGGCGTGTGGAGCCGCGACGTCAACACCGCCTACCGGGCCGGTCGCGACATCCAGGCGGGCCGGGTGTGGGTGAACAACTACCACGCCTACCCGGCACACGCGGCGTTCGGCGGCTACAAGCAGTCGGGCGTGGGTCGGGAGAACCACAAGATGATGCTCGACCACTACCAGCAGACCAAGAACATGCTGGTCAGCTACTCGCCGAACGCGCTCGGCTTCTTCTGATGACGGAGCGGGTCGCGCTGACGCCCGCGGCCGAGGAGCTTCTCGTCAGGCTGACGGCCATCCACGGGCCGCTGATGTTCCACCAGTCCGGCGGGTGCTGCGACGGCAGCGCGCCGATGTGCTACCCGGACGGCGACTTCAAGCTCGGCGGCGCGGACGTCCACCTCGCCGACCTCGCCGTGCCGGGCCTGGCGAAGCCGATCGGGTTCTACATCTCCGCGTCGCAGTACGAGTACTGGAAGCACACGCACCTCACCGTCGACGTGGTGAAGGGGCGGGGCAGCGGGTTCTCGGTGGAGGCGCCGGAGGGGGTGCGGTTCCTCATCCGGTCGCGGCTGCTCTAGGGCGCGGTCGGGTGCTCCGGCGCTCGTCCCGCGCA
This sequence comes from Pseudonocardia sp., assembly GCA_036265695.1. Lineage (GTDB taxonomy): Bacteria > Actinomycetota > Actinomycetes > Mycobacteriales > Pseudonocardiaceae > Pseudonocardia. The sequence goes on from DATAOO010000113.1 coordinate 16,860, forward strand.
CGGCCTGCCCGGGTCGGTCCTGGTTCAATCGGCGGCGTGAGCTCCGTGCGGCCCGTGCCCGAGACCGGGCTGATGTCGGGCGACGAGCTGTCGGCCGACGACGCCTGGCCCACCGCCCGCCACCACGGCCTGCGCCCGCTCCTGGCGGGTGCGTTCGTGCGCTTCCGCTACGGCGACGGCTTCAGCCACGCCCGCGCGTTCGCCCTCCAGCTCGCGCTCGCCGCCGTGCCGCTGATCATCGCGGGCGCCGGGCTGGCCACGGCGATCGGGGCGCGCTCGTTCGCGGAGGTCGTCGCACGCACGATCGTCGCGATCTCACCGGGCGACAGCGACGCGTTGGTGGCCGACGTCGTCACCACCGACGACGAGGGCACCGAGCGCGCCGAAGTGATCGTCGTACTCGGGCTGGTGACGGCGTTCCTCGCGGCGACGTCGGCGTTCGCCCAGCTCGAGCGGGGCGCCAACCGCATCTACGGCACCGACCGCGACCGCCCCGCGCTGCGCAAGTACGGGTGGGCCGCCGCCCTCACCGCGACGGCCGGGGTCGCGATGGCCCTGGGCCTGCTCCTGATCGTGGCGGGCGAGCCGTTCGGGGACGCGCTGGAGACCGTCTACCGGTGGGGCGACGCCGCCGAGACCGTGTTCGACGTCCTGCGCTGGCCGGTCGGGCTGCTGTTGCTCATCGTCGCGGTGACGACGCTGTTCCGCTTCTCGCCGCGACGACGGCAGCCGGGGCTGTCGTGGCTGGCCGTCGGCGCGGGGGTCACGGTGGTCGCGTGGCTCGCCGGGTCGGGGCTGCTGGCGTTGTACGTGGCGGCGGCGGGGAACTTCGGCGACACGTACGGCCCGCTCACCGCGGTGATGGCGCTGTTGTTGTGGGCGAACGTCACGGGCATCGCGCTGCTGGCGGGCCTGGCGCTCGCCGCGCAGCTGGAGGCCGTGCGCGGCGGTCGGCCCGACCCGCTCCTGCCCGACAGCGACGACGACGGCATCCCCGACGAGCTCGACGAACACCCCGGCTCCCCCGCCCGGTGAGTGCGACGGGCCGGTCGGCCGCGATCGCCCTCGCCCTAGGGTGACGGCGTGGCGAGCTTCCTCCTCATCCCCGGCGCGGGCGGACAGGCCTGGTACTGGCACCGGGTGGTGCCGGAGCTGCTCGCGCGCGGGCACGGCGCGGTGGCCGTCGACCTCCCGACCGGCGACGACGGCGCGGGCTTCGCCGAGTACGCCGACGCGGCGGTCGCGGCCGCGGGCGACGCGGAGGTGGTCGTCGGCCAGTCCATGGGCGCGTACACCGCCGCGCTCGTGGCGGCGCGCCTCCGGCCCCGGCTGGTCGTGCTGGTCAACGCGATGACGCCGAAGCCGGGCGAGACGGGCGGCGAGTGGTGGGGTGCCGTCGGCTTCGCGGAGGCCCGCCAGGCGCAGGCGAAACGCGACGGCCGCCGCCTCGCCGACGACCCCGACGACATCGACGCCTTCTTCCACGACGTGCCTGCCGACGTCCGCGCCGAAGCGTTGAGCGGTGAGTTCCAGCAGTCCGGCACCCCGTTCGGGCGGCCGTGGACCCAGCCGTGGCCCGACGTTGCCACCCGCTTCCTCGCCGCCCGCGACGACCGCTTCTTCCCGATCGAGCTGCAGCGCCGGGTCGTCCCGGAACGGCTCGGGGTCGACGTCGACGAAATGCCGGGCGGACACCTTGTCGCGCTGAGCCGCCCGGCCGAGCTGGCCGAACGGCTGGTGGCCTACGCGGACGCCTGAGCGGCTACGTCGGCGGCCGCCCGGCCCGCGGCTCGACGGGACGCGGCGTCCGCCCCGGTGGCGCGGCCGCGGGCATGGGTGACACCATCCGGCACTCGTCGAGGATGTCGCCCGGCACCGGCAGCAGCGCCGTCAGCGGATCGACCCCCATCGGCCCAGCATCCGCAGCGACGATCACCCGAGGCAACTGCGCACTAGCGGAAGGGACAGGATCGCGCTCCCGCACGTGCCGGGCCACCTAGGGTGACGTCATGTCCGCAACGCTGCGTGCTCTCGCAGGCCTGCCCACCGAGCCGGTCTCCCTCGCCGAGTCCGCGCTCATCCTGATCGACTGCCAGAACACCTACACCCGCGGACCCATGGAGCTCGTCGGCGTGCAGGCCGCGCTCGACCAGGCCGCGGAGCTGCTCGACCGCGCCCGCAGTGCCGGGATCCCGATCGTGCACATCCAGCACGACGACGGCGAAGGCAGCCTGTACGACGTGCGCGGCGAGAGCGGCGCGATCGTCGACCGTGTGGCGCCCCGCGACGGCGAGCCGGTCGTCATCAAGAAATACCCGAACGCGTTCGTCGGCACCGACCTGCACGAGCGGCTGGCAGGTGGCCCGCAGAACCTGCTGCTCGCGGGCTTCATGACGCACATGTGCGTCAACTCCACCGCCCGCGCCGCGTTCAACCTCGACTACGCGCCGACGATCGTCGCGTCGGCCACGGCCACCCGCGCCCTGCCGGGGCTCAGCGGCGAGGTGTCGGCCGAGGCGCTGCAGGCCGCGAGCCTGGCCGGTGTCGCCGACCTGTTCGCCGTGGTCGCCCCGACCGTCAAGGACGTGCCCTAACCCAGCATCTTGAGCGTGCGGTCGTCGAGCACGCCGTCGAAGAAGCGCTCCAGCGCCGCCGCGAACAGCGGCTCGTCGGGGTCGGCCGCGACGAAGAGCGTGAGCGAGGACCGCAGCTTCACGTCGTCGGGGCCGAGGATGTCGGCGGCCGAGCCGGGGGCGTCGAGCAGCAGCCGCACGCACTCCTTCAGCCGCGGGCCGAGCTCGGGGTGCGCGAGGTAGGCCTTCGCCTCGGCGAGCGACCCGATGCCGTAGTACATCGATGTCGAGCTCATCCCGAGCCCCTTGAGCTGCGGAAACACATACCAGATCCAGTGGCCCCGCTTGGCGCCCGCGCGCAGCTCGGCCATGGCCGAGTCGATGATGGACGCCTGGGCGCTGACGAAGCGCTCCAGGTCGTAGGAGTCGTTCAGGACGCCGCCTCCGAGCGTTGGACGACCTCGAACTCCAGGAGCGACGAGCCGGACGCCACCGGCCGGGCCCGCTCGCCCGAGTGCGCGGTCATCGCCGGGCCCTTGAGCCAGGCCTGGAACGACTCCTCGTCCTCCCAGTGCGTGACGACGAAGTACCGGCTCTCGCCCGCCACCGGGCGCAGCAGCTCGAACGAGAGGAAGCCCGGTTGGCCGTCCACCGCGTGCAACCGGTGGGCGAACCGACTCTCCAGCTCCGGCCCCGCGCCCTCGGGGACCTCGATCGCATTGATCTTCACGACAGCCACGGCTCTAATCTAGTGCCCCGTGCGCACCTCCGATGGCACCGAGCTGCGGGTGGTCGAGCTCGGCGGCGCCGGACCGCCGATCGTCGTGCTGCACGGGCTCATGGGCCGGGCCGCCACGTGGTGGCCGGTCGCGCGGTGGCTTGCGGGCCACGGCCGGGTCGTCGGCCTCGACGCACGCGGCCACGGCCGGTCGGGGGCGCGCGGCCCGTGGACGACGCAGCGGCTGGCGGCCGACGTCGTCGAGCTGCTCGCCGCGACCGGTCCGGCGGTCGTGGTCGGGCACTCGATGGGCGCGCTGCACGGGCTCGTCGCCGCCGCGGAGCGTCCGGACCTGGTGCGGGGGCTGGTGGTCGAGGACATGGGCGTCGACTTCGTGGGGGCGCCCGACTCCCGCGCCTGGTTCGCCGCCCTGCCGACGCGGTGGCCCGCGCTCGCCGCGGTGCGGGAGGCGTTCGGCGCGTACGGCGACTACATGATCGAGTGCGTCGAGGAACGGGACGACGGCTGGGCGCTGCTGGCCTCCGTGGAGCACACCACCGCCATCGCCGGGGAGTGGGCGCAGCGGAGCTGGTGGGACGTGCTGCCGGGGGTGCGGTGCCCGACGTTGCTGATCGAGGCGACGGCGGGCGTCGTGCCCGCGGGGCAGATGACGGAGATGGCGCAGCGCCTC
>DATAOO010000114.1:0-2315 GCA_036265695.1 Pseudonocardia sp.
GGAGTGGGCGCCGTGCAGGAAGGCGAGGTGGCCCTCGGCGTTGCGGCGGACGTCGAGCGCGTCGGGGTCGGGGAAGACGCGCGGGTCGCGGTTGGCGGCGCCCAGCAGCACCGTCACCGGGCTGCCCGCGGCGATCGGCACACCCCCGACGACGACGTCCTCGCTCAGGAAGCGGGGCACCGCGAGCAGTTGCGGGCCGCACCAGCGCAGCAGCTCCTCGACGGCGGCGGCTGCGCGTTCCGGCACGGCGGCGAGCTGGTCGGGGCGGCGCAGCAGCGCGTCGAGGCCGACCGCGAGGAGTGGCGTGGGCACCTGCCCGGCGAGCACGAGGTGCCAGATGAGTGTGACGATCTCGGTGTCGTCGAGCGCGCCGGTGCGGATGAGGTCGGTGACGACGCCGTCCTCCGGCGAGGCGAGCACGGCCTTGGCGTCGTCGATGATCGCGGGGATGGCGGCGGCGAAGGCCTGGCCGTCGCCCGCCGAGACCAGCGCACCGTACCCGTGCCACCGCGGTCGGTCCGCGACGGGCACCCCGATCACCGCGCAGATGACGGCCATCGGGAGCGGGCGGGCGAGGCCGTTCAGGAGGTCGAGCGTGCCGTCGTCGGTGGGGATGTCGGCGAGCAAGCCGTCGACGAGCTCGGCGATGCGGGTCCGGTACCGCTCGACGCGGCGCGGGGTGAACGCCGGGGCGACGGCGCGGCGCAGCCGAAGGTGCCCCGGGCCGTCCTGCTCCTGCATGGTGCGGAGGTAGGGGCGGTACTCGTCGGGCACGTCGGGGCGACCGGCGTAGCTCGCCGGGCTCGGCGCGAACCGCGGGTCGGTCAGCATCGCGCGGGCGTCGCGGTGGCGGGTGATCGCGTACATCTCCCTACCCGGCGCGGTGAGCGTGACGACCGGCGCCTCCTCCTGCGCGCGGCGGTAGGCGGCGAGCGGGTCGGCGCACACCGCGGGGTCGGCGAGGTCTATGCATGGCATCACCAGATGTTGTTATCATCTGAACGTGGCGAGCGCCAGAGCGGAGATGCAGGAGCGGAACCGGGCGGCCGTGCTCGCCGCGGCCCGCGCCGAGTTCGTGGAGCGGGGCTTCCGTGATGCGAAGATCGACGTCATCGCCGCACGGGCGGGCCTGACGCGGGGCGCGGTCTACTCGAACTTCCCCGGCAAGCGCGCGCTGTACTTCGCGGTGCTCGCGACTGATGCCGTCAGCGCCGCGAGCGCGGCCGACGCCGCGGGCGTGACCGGCGCGGTGGGTCCGGCCGGCGCGGTGGGTCCGGCGGGCTCGGCTGGCGCGTTGGGTCCGGCCGGCGCGGTGGGTCCGAGTGGCGCCGCGGGCTCGAGCACCGCTGCGGGCTGGGCCGACGCGGCGCACCGGGCGCCCCGCCCGCTCAGGACCGTGCGCACGCCGCGCGAGGCGCTGGCCGCGTTCGCCGCGTCCTGGCTGGGGGACCTGCCGTTGGCCACCGAGGCGGGCCCGTCGCGGCTGGCGGCCGAGCTGCTGCCGGTGGTGCTGGCCGACGAGCGCACCCGCAGGCCGTTCGCACAGCTCACCGGGCTCACCGCCCTGCTGGTCGGCCTGGCGCTGGAGCGGCTGCTCGCCGAGCGCACCTTCCGTCCGCGCATGGTGCGGGTCGCCGAGGCCGCCCTCACCCTCCTGCACGGGGCGGGCCAGCTCGCGGCGGCCGCGCCCGGTTTCGTCGACGAGATGGTGGTGGTGGACGCCTGCGGCGAGCTCGCCAAGGCCGACTTCGCCGACCGCTGGGCGCCCCCGCATCTGCCCTACGTGGCGCCCGCCCGGCCGGTCGACGAGCCGTTCCGCCTCAACGGTGGCGCGGTGGAGCCCGTCGAGGGCAGTGGACGGTTGAGCGACGCGACCGCCGACGGCGTGCTGGTGGTGCTCGGCCTGCACCGGCTCACCGCGCTCGAGGAGGCGGTGCGGGCCGCGCCGCGCGGGGTGCCCGTCACCGCCGCGGTGGTCACCGGCGAGCCCGCCGAGCTCGGCCCGCTGGCCCGCCTCGTCCTCGCCGACACCGACCGCCACCTGGGCGCCGCGTTCCCGCCCGGCGCGCGGCCGACCGTGCGGATCGTGCTGGACGAGGCGGGCACGTTGGCCGCCGCGGCCGGGGTCACGGCCGTCAGCGACGCCACCGAAGCCGCCGTTCGCCTCCACGACGGCCGGATCATCGCCCGAGCGGACGGCCCCGGCGCCCCGCACGCCGCCGCCTCCTTCGCGTGACCACCTCGCACCCCCGACCGCGCGGCGAGGTGGCTCGGGACGAGCCGGTGGCGCGTGGCGCACCGTTGCTCCCGGAGCT
>DATAOO010000115.1:0-15249 GCA_036265695.1 Pseudonocardia sp.
CACCGCGGCGATCACCGCGCACCGCCACAACGACCGACCACGCCACCGCGGCGATCACCGCGCACCGCCACAACGACCGACCACACCACCGCGGCGATCACCGCGCACCGCCCACAACGACCGGCCACGCCGTCGCGGCGGTCATCGCGCACCGCCCGGAGCGACCGGCCACGCGCCACGGATCCGGCGGCGCGGCGATCGCCGGGCCTCGCGCCGCCTGCTCGCGGCGCGGCGATCACCGCGTACCGCCCAGCCTGCGGAGCAGGCTGAGGCCCGCCGGGGTCGTCTCGTCGGGCGCCCCCACCGCCGACAACACGACCACGGCGACGCCCGCCTCGCGGTCGACGCCGAGGAACGAGGTGAAGCCGCCGGTGCCGCCGTTGTGCCAGACGACCGTGCGGCCGGTGACCGGGTCGGGCCGCGACAGCCACGCCCAGCCGATGCGGTCGGGCGCCAAGTCGGCCCGCGGCCGCACGGCGTCGATCCCCGGGGCGTCGCCGACCAGCAGGGCCCGGGCCAGCCGGGCCGTGTCGGCGATGTCGGCCCGCACGCTCCCCGCGGGCGCGATCCCCTCCCCCGCCCACGGGTCGGCCCTTCGGCCGCCGGTGGTCTCCCCGGTCAGGTCGCGCGGGCCGAGCTCGCGCGGCGAGGTGGGGACGGCCGCGGCGGTCATCCCCAGCGGCGTCAGCACCCGCTCGGTGAGCAGCTGGGGGTACGGGCGGTCCGCGGCGGCGGCCAGCGCCGCGCCCAGCACCGCGAACCCGAGGTTGGAGTACGTGCCGGGCGGGACGTCGAGCGGGGCCCTGGCGGCGGCGTCGAGGATCTCCGCGGTCGAGTACGGGTACGGGTTGCCCGCGGAGACCGTGCTCCACCAGCCGCGGACGAACGCGGCCGCGCCGCCGGGCACGGACGGGAGGCCGGAGCGGTGGGTGGCCAGCTGTTCGAGCGTGACCGCCGCGAGCGGGCCCGACACCGGCAGGAGCGCGCCGACCGTGGTCGTCGGCGTCACCTCGCCGCGCGCGACCATGTCGGCGAAGAGCAGGCCGGTGAGGCCCTTGGTGATCGACCCGATCTCGAAACGGGCGTCCGGCGCGGCGCCGAGGACCGCCGTGCGGGTGCCGTCGGCCGTGACGGCGGCGACGGCCAGCGCGGGTCTGGCCGGCCCCACCACCTCCCGGGCGAGCGCGGCGAGCTCCTGGTCGCCCGTACCGGTGCGGGGCAGTGTGCTCGGCGCCGGGCGCACGGTCGCGGCGACCGTGAGCGCCACGGCCGCGCACACCGCCAGCAGCGCGCCGCGCCGGGTCGAGACGTTCATCGCAGTTCCTCTCAGAAGGTGGTGGCCAGCGCGACCAGCAGCGGGACGACCCGCTCTGCGGGCACCTGCACCTGGCCGCGCCCGCTCGCGCGGAGCCAGCCCGCGGCGGTCAACGTGCGGATGTGGTGGTAGATCTGGCCGGACGTGCCGATGCCGGGCACCTCGGCCAGCTCGGCCGGGCCGGTCGCGCCGCGCAGCACGGCCAGCAGCAGCCGCAGGCGCACGGGATGGCCGAGGGCGGCGAGCCTGCCCGCCGCCGTCTCCACGTCGTCGGCGTCGAGCAACGCGTCGGTGGGAACGCCGTACTGCCACGCGACGGGGCCCGCCGCGGTGTGGACGTCGCCCGCGAAGACCACGCCGTCGTGATCCCGCACACGCAGGCCGTCGAGCACCCAGAACGGCTCCGGATCCGGGAGGGGCGGCCGATCGGTCGCGCCGATCCCCAACCGCAGCTCGACGGCCCGCAGCCGCGCCTCGAGCTCCTCCCACCGTTCGGCCACATCATCGATAGTACGGAATTACGTAATAACGTGCATCTGTGAACGGCCTGTCCTCCGGACGGGGCACATGCCACGATGGCGACCGCGCCGGGACCCCAGCCCCGGTCACGATCCCGACCGGCCATCCGAGGGGGCGACCGGTGTCTGACGTTCAACAGGGCTGCGCTCTGCTCGTGAGCGGCACGGAGTGCCGCTGCGCGGACGAGGTGACCCTGCTCGACGGTCGCGTGCTCGCCGAACGGGCCACCGACAAGTTCCTCTGGCAGCAGCGGGCGAGCGCCGAGGGTCGGGCCGCCGCCCGCCGCGGCCTCGACACGATGCTCGCAGCCGCGCGGCCGCTCGGGCCGTCGTTCCTGGTCAACGAGCTGGTGCGGCTCAACGCGATGCTGCGGATCCTCGGCGAGGACCCGGCCGACGTCGCCGAGTCCGGAGCGCTCCTCACCGAGCTCGCCGAGCTGGCGGAGCTGTCGGGCGACGCGCGCATGGTCGGCGAGGTGGCCGCGATGCGGGCCCACCGCACGCTCGGTTTCGGGCACGGCGAGGACGCCCTCGCCGACGCCGCCACCGCGTTCGCGATCCTCACCGACGCCCCCGTGCCCGCCGCCGCCGAGGAGGCGCGCAGGCTGTCCCGCGCGCTCAACGGCCTGGTGCTCGTGCTGATCAAGCTCGGCGTCCACGAGCTGGCCGACGGCGTCTCGCGGAAGGCCATCGCCGTGGCCGCGGCGCACGGCACCGCGATGGAACGGCTGGTCCACGAGCTCAACCGCATCCGCCTGCAGCTGTCGTGGGCCTTGCGGCTGGAGCGCGGCGGCCGGCTCGCCGCGGCGGCCACCCGCTTCCTCGGCGCCGCCGAGTCGGCGCGCGCCGCGGGCGTGCTGTGGAGCGACGCGCTCGACCGCACCCCGGAAGGCGGCCGCGACCCCTCGATCATCCGGTCGGCCTACGCGCTCGCCCGACCCAGCGCCGACCACCTCGGCGTGCTCGACGGCGTGGCCGCCACCGCGCACTTCACCGACGACCGCGTCGTCCTCGCCATCGCCACGGCCCGGTGCCTGATGGCGGCGCACCGCCGCGCCGACGCGGCCGCCGTGCTGCGGCCGCTCCGCGACGAGCTGGTCGACGACCGCTCGGAGCCCGGCCTGGCGATCTCGCTGCACCGCGAGCTGTCGCGCATCGAGAGCGGCACCGCCCGTTCCGACGCGCTCCTGCGCTACTCCGCGGCGCTGGAGGAGGAGCTGTGGGCGCTGCGCGAGTCGCGGCTCACCGCGCTGCGCAGCCACTCCGAGCACCACCGCCTCGTCCGCGAGCACGGCGCCGTCGCGGCGCAGGCGCTGCAGGACCCGCTCACCGGGCTGCCCAACCGGCGCGCGCTCGACCTGCGGCTCCGCGAGATCAGCACCTCGGCGAGCGGCCAGCCGTGCGCGATCGCCCTGATCGACCTCGACCGGTTCAAGGCCGTCAACGACGCCCGTTCGCACGCCGCGGGCGACGCCGTGCTGCGGGCCGTGGCGTCGTCGCTGCGCACCGCGCTGCGGGCACAGGACCTCGTGGCGCGCTACGGCGGCGACGAGTTCGTGGTCGTGCTGCCCGCCACCTCGCTGCCGGTCGCCCAGGCGGCGCTCGTGCGGGCCACCCAGGCGGTCGCCGAGCTGCCGGTGGACACCGGCGCGGGGGTCACCATGTCGGTCGGCGTGGTGCGGATGCCGCTCGGGGGCGAGCCGGACGCCGCGCTGGCCGACGCGGACGCGGCCATGTACCGGGCCAAGCGCGCGGGCGGCAACCGCGTGCTGGGCGCCCTCCCCGAGCAGCCGCTGCGCCGCCGCCACGGCCGCCGCACGCCCATCGAACCGGTCACGGACTCGTTCCCGAGGGTGCTGCCCCGGGTGAGCGCCTGACCCGGCCCGGTCAGGCGAGCCGCGTCATGTCGACGGTGACGTCCAGCGCCGACGACTCGCCCCCGGAGTACACCCCCTTGAGCGGCGGCACGTCGGCGTAGTCGCGCCCGACGGCCACCCACACGTGCCGGTGGCCGATCTCGATGTCGTTGGTGGGGTCGTAGCCCCACCAGCCGCCCGTCCAGGCCTCGATCCAGGCGTGGCTCTCGCCGCGCACGGTCTGCCGGACCTCGGTCGCGACGCTGGGCAGCAGGTAGCCGGACACGTAGCGCGCCGGGATGCCCATCTCGCGCACCAGCAGCAGCGTGAGGTGCGCGAAGTCCTGGCAGACGCCGGTGCGCGCCTCCCACGCCTCGACCGCGGCGGTGTGCACGCCGGTGGTGCCCGGCTGGTAGGCCAGGTGCTCGCGCACCCAGCGCGCCGCGCCCAGCACCGCGTCGGCGGGGTCCTTGCCGCGCTTGAGCGCTTTGGCGACCCGGCCGAGGTCGCGGTTGCGCTCGACGTAGTCGGTGAACTCCAGCATCTCGGTGTACCGGTCGCACACCTCCTCCCCCGCCAGCTCCTCCCAGGTGGCGGAGCGGGCCGGGGCGAGCGCGTCGGCCGTCTCGACCACGGACGTGGCGGTGACGGCGAGCTCGGTGTGCGGGGCGTGCAGGTCGAACGCCGTGACGGTGGTGCCCCAGTAGTCGGTGTACCGGTGGGACCGGGTGGCGGGCGTGGTCTCGACCCGGCTGACGATCACGTTCTGCCGGTTGTCGCTGCGCGGGGTGAGCCGCGCCTCGTTGTAGGACTCGCGCACCGGCGTCTCGTAGGAGTAGCCGGTGGTGTGCACGACCCGGATGCGCCAACCCATCAGGACACCTCCGGCGCGGTCCAGGCCACCCACGGCGTGGCGTGGAAGTACTGGCGTGAGACGGCCTCGCCGACGTCGCGTATGCAGCGTTGGAGGGAGAGGAGCTGGGCGGACAGGTCGTCCAGCAGCTCCTCGGGCCGCAGGAACTCCAGCTCCGAACGCGCGCGCCCGAGCAGCCGCAACGCCTCCGCCTTGGCGCCGATGCGCACGACCGGCCGGTTGTCGAGCTCGGTCAGGCACACCTCCGCCTGGCGGAGCGCGTGGAACACCGAGCGCGGGAAGAGCTTGTCCATCAGCAGGAACTGCACCACCCGGCCTGCGTCCAGCGCGCCGCGGTAGGTGCGCAGGTACGTGTCGGCGGCGCCCGCGCTGCGCAGCACGGTGAGCCAGGCGGGTGAGTTCATCCGGTCCGACACCCGGGAGAGCAGCAGCCGCACGACCATGTCCACCCGCTCGACCGAGCGGCCGAGCAGGTAGAACCGCCACGTGTCGTCGCGGCTCATCGTGGAGGCGGCCAGGCCGTTGAGCATCGCGGCGCGGTCTTCGACGTAGCTGAAGAACGCGTGCGGCCCGACCCACCGGGCGTAGCGCTGGCGCTCGGGCAGCGCGTTCCAGGTGGCGTTGAGGCACTCCCACATCTCGGCGGAGACGACCTCGCGCGCGCCACGGGCGTTCTCCCGCGCGCTGGAGACCGAGGAGACGATCGAGGCGGGCTGCTCGGCCGAGTACCCGACGAGCTCGGTGAGCGACCACGCGTCCAGCACGTCGCCGTCGGGCGGCACGACGCCGAGCACGCCGAGCAGGATCCGGGTGGCGGCGTCGGCGTCGACGGTGGCGTCTTCCAGCAGTTGGTGCACCGAGACGTCGAGGATGCGCGCCGTGTCGTCGGCCCGCTCGACGTACCGCCCGATCCAGTACAGGGACTCGGCGTTGCGGGCGAGCATCAGCGCTCCCCCGCCTGCTGCTGTTGCTGCTGCTGTTGGCCCATCGTCAGCTCGGGCCCGTGCTCGGCGGCGGGCGACCCGGCCGGGATGATCGACGCGAGGCCGCGGCGGCCCAGCTCGCGGTCGGCGTCCGAGGCCCGGGTGGGCGCGAGCACCCACGTGTCCTTGCTGCCGCCGCCCTGGCTGGAGTTCACCACCAGGCTGCCCTTCGGCAGCGCCACCCTCGTGAGGCCGCCAGGCAGCACGAACACGTCCTCGCCGTCGTTGACCGCGAACGGCCGCAGGTCGACGTGCCGCGGCACCAGCTTGTCGTCCACCTTGGTCGGCACCGTCGAGAGCTGCACCACCGGCTGGGCGACCCACGCGCGCGGGTCGTCGCGGATCGCCCGTCGAGCCGAGGCGAGCTGGCGCGCGCCGGCATTGGGGCCGAACAGGATGCCGTAGCCGCCCGAGCCCTCCACCGGCTTGAGCACCAGCTCCTCCAGCTGGGCCAGCACGTGGTCCTTCTCGTCGGGCAGCCAGCACCGGAACGTGTCGACGTTGGGCAGCAGCGGCTTCTCGCCGAGGTAGTAGGAGATCATCTCCGGGACATAGGTGTAGACGAGCTTGTCGTCGCCCACGCCGTTGCCCACGGCGTTCGCGATCACGACGTGGCCCGCGCGGGCCGCGTTGAGCACGCCCGCGACGCCGAGCACCGAGCTGGGGTTGAACTGCAGCGGGTCGAGGAACTCGTCATCGATCCGCCGGTAGATCACGTCCACCTGCTGCTCGCCGACCGTGGTGCGCATGTAGACGGCGTTGTCGCGGCAGAAGAGGTCCCGGCCCTCCACGAGCTCGACGCCCATCTGCCGGGCGAGCAGCGAGTGCTCGAAGTACGCGGAGTTGAAGACGCCGGGGGTGAGCACCACGACCGTCGGGTCGGCCACGTTGGGCGCCGCCGCCGCGCGCAGTGCCCGCAGGAGGTGCACCGAGTAGTCGCCGACCGCGCGCACCCGCTGGCGGGTGAAGAGGTCGGGGAACACGCGGGCCATCGTGCGGCGGTTCTCCATCACGTAGGACACCCCGGACGGGTTGCGCAGGTTGTCCTCCAGCACCCGGAAGGTGCCCTCCTCATCGCGGACGACGTCGATGCCCGCGACGTGGATGCGCACGCCGTTGGGCGGGTTCAGCCCGGCCGCGGCGCGGTGGAAGTGCTCGCAGCTCGTGATCAGCCGCCGGGGCAGCACGCCGTCGCGGACGATCTCCGCGTCGCCGTAGATGTCGGCGAGGAACGCCTCCAGCGCCCGCACCCGCTGCACGATCCCGCGCTGGAGCTTGCTCCACTCGGCGGCGGCGATCACGCGGGGCACGATGTCCAGCGGGATCGGCCGCTCCTGGCCGGAGAGGGAGAAGGTGATGCCCCGGTCGAGGTAGGCGCGGTCGAGCGCCTCGGCGCGCACGGCGAGGTCGGTGGGGGCGGTCGGCGCGATGGCGCTGTGCAGGGCCCGGTAGGCCGAGCGGACGCGCCCGTCGCGGTGGAACATCTCGTCGAACGCCCCGGCGTGCGGTCGGTCGGGTTCGAGGTAGCCGTCGAAGAGGTCCGACCCTTCCGGCTCGGTGTGGTCCTCGTGATCCACGGCTCGAACCACGCGTCCTCCTCACGCTGCGCCACCCCGACGGCGGTATCCTCGCGCAGCGCAACGCCCCGCGACCAGCGGGACTTGTGACGAGAGCGTTAAGCCGGGTGTCCGTGAAGCCCGGTCGGACGTCCCTGTAGCATGGACGACCGAGCGCCCGGCGTGCTCGCACCATCCCCGCCGCCGGAGCATCCCGACACCGGTGGCAGGAAAGAGACCGAGGCAGACGCGTGGCCAACATCAAGTCCCAGATCAAGCGGGTCAAGACCAACGAGAAGCGGCGCCAGCGCAACAAGTCCGTGCGCTCGGCCGTGCGCACCGCCGTGCGCAAGTTCCGCGAGGCCGTCGAGGCGGGCAAGACCGAGGAGGCCGCTGAGCTGCAGCGCGCCGCCTCGCGGGCCCTCGACAAGGCGGCCAGCAAGGGCGTGATCCACAAGAACCAGGCGGCCAACCGCAAGTCGGCGATGGCGAAGCGGATCAACTCCGCCGCCTGAGCCCTGCGCCGCGAAGCCACGGATCCCCGGTGGGGTTCGTGGCTTCTTGGCGTTGCTAGCGGCCGCGGGCCGCGCAGATGCGCAGGACCGCCCGTTCGAGCGCGTAGTCGACATCGGCCGCGGCCCCTTTGACGTCGGCGTTGACCTCGGCGGCGACCGCGAACGCGTCGGCCAGGCCCGTGGGGCTCCAGTGCCGCACCTGCTGCTGGGCCTTGCGGATCTTCCACGGCGGCATGCCCAGCGAGCCCGCGAGCCGGTGGGGATCGCCCCGGCCCGCGGCGCCGACCCGCGCGAGGGTGCGCACCGCATCGGCCAACGCGTCGGCGATCAACACCGACGGCACGCCCAGCTGCTGGGCCCAGCGCAGCGCCTCCAACGCCCCCGCGCGATCGCCGACGACCACCTTGTCGGCCACCGCGAACCCGGAGGACTCGGCGCGCCCGCGGTAGTAGCGCCGCACGGCGGGCTCGTCGACGGCGCCGCCGGTGTCGGCCACCAGCTGCGCCGTGGCCGCGGCCAGCTCGCGCAGATCCGACCCCACCGCCTCGATCAGCACCGGGACGGCGGCCTGCGCGATGCGCCCGCCCGTGCGCCGCGCCTCGCCCCGCACGAACTCCGCCCGCTCCTCGTAGCGGGTGATCCGGTCGCACGTGGTGACGGCGGGCTTCGCCTTGCGCAACGCGTCGACCAGCGCCTTGTTGCGGGCCCCGCCGGAATGCTGCACGACCAGCACCATGCCCTCGGCGAGATCGGCCGCCACGTCGAGCACCGCCGCCGTGAGGTCCTTGCCGGCTTCGTGCGCGGCCTGCAGCACGACGACCCGGCCCTCGGCGAACAGCGACGGCGAGAGGCTCTCGACCAGGTCGGCGGGCGTCGTCTCGCCCGCGCGGATCCTGCGCAGCTCGGCCGTCGGGTCGACGGCGCGGACCTCCGCGACGATCGCCTCGACCGCCCGCTCGACGAGGAACTCCTCCTCGCCGAGGACGAGCTGGAGCGGGGGCGGGCTCATGCCCCCATCGTGGACCAGCCCACCGACAGCCGGTGACTTGGCTCCCAGATCGTGGGCTCGACTTGGGCGACGCCCGCGGCTGTCGTACCGTGATCGGCACAACTGCATATGGCTCATCCAGAGGGGTTGAGGGAACGGCCCGATGACACCCCGGCAACCGGCGACCTGAGGTCGATCACGGTGCCAATTCCGACCCGCGTGGTGCGGGGAAGATGAGGAGAACCTCCATGACGCTGACGGCTGATCTCAGCACGTCCACTTCCTTCAACCTCGGCCCGGCCCGGGCGCTGTCCTGCCGCGAATGCGGCCACGAGACGCCGCTCGCCGCCGAGTTCGCGTGCACCGAGTGCTTCGGCCCGCTGGAGGTCGCCTACGACTTCGGCGACGTCACGCGCGCCTCCATCGAGGCGGGCCCCAAGTCGATCTGGCGCTACCGGCACCTGCTGCCCGTGCCCACCACGATCGCCGAGCACCCCAACACCGAGCCCGGCCTCACGCGCCTGATCAAGGCCGACCGCCTCGGCACGGCGCTGGGCATCCGCAACCTCTGGGTCAAGGACGACACCGGCAACCCGACCCACTCGTTCAAGGACCGGGTCGTCGCCGTGGCCCTCGCCGCCGCTCGTGAGCTGGGCTTCCGGGTGCTGTGCTGCCCGTCCACCGGCAACCTGGCCAACGCCGTCGCCGCCGCGGCCGCCCGCGCGGGCTGGGACTCCGTGGTGCTCATCCCGTCGTCGCTCGAGCGGGCCAAGGTGCTGACGACCGCCGTGTACGGGGGCACGCTGCTGGCCGTCGACGGCAACTACGACGACGTCAACCGCCTCGCCACCGAGCTCGCGGCCGAGCACGAGGACTGGGCGTTCGTGAACGTCAACGTGCGCCCGTACTACGCGGAGGGATCGAAGACGCTGGGCTACGAGGTGGCCGAGCAGCTCGGGTGGCGGCTGCCGGAGCAGATCGTCGTGCCCGTGGCGTCGGGGTCGCAGCTCACCAAGGTCGACAAGGGGTTCACCGAGTTCGGCAAGCTGGGGCTCGTCGAGGCCACGCCGTACAAGGTCTTCGGGGCGCAGGCCACCGGCTGCTCGCCGGTGGCGCAGGCGTTCGCCGAGGGCCACGACGTGATCCGCCCGGTGCGGCCGGACACCATCGCCCGCTCGCTGGCCATCGGCAACCCGGCCGACGGGCCGTACGTGCTCGACGCGGTGCGGCGCACCGGCGGCGCGGTGGGCCACGTGTCGGACACCGAGGTCGTGGAGGGCATCCGGCTGCTGGCCGCCACCGAGGGCGTGTTCGCCGAGACGGCGGGCGGGGTCACGGTCGCCACCACCCGCAAGCTCGTCGAACAGGGTCTGCTCGACCCCGACGCCGAGACCGTGATCCTTATCACCGGTGACGGGCTGAAGACGCTCGACGCGGTGAGCGAGCAGGTCGGCCCCACAGCCACCGTGCCGAGCACCACGAAGGCCGTGCGCGAAGCGCTCCGGGCGGCGGGCCGCTAGTCCGGGTCGGGCGCCGGGCCGACGCGGCGGGCGGCGATCGTCGCCCCCGCCAGGCCCAGCGCCGCTCCGGCGAACGACACCGCGAAGAGCGCGGGGTTGAACTCGCCGCTCGTGACGGCGTCGCCGAGCACCACGACCGCGACGGTGCCCGGGAGCACCCCGAGCACCGTGCCGAGGAGGTAGGGCACCAGCCGCACCCTGGCCACGGCCGCGGCGTAGTTCAGCACCGAGAACGGCACCATGGGGAGCAGGCGCAGCGAGACCATCGCCAGCAGCCCGCTGCGGTCCAGGCGCGCCCGCACCCACGCGAACACCCGCCGGTGCTCGTGGCGGGCGACCAGCGGGCCGCCGACCCACCGCACGAGCCCGTACGCGGCCAGCGCGGCGAGCGCCGTGCCGGTGATCGTCAACACCAGGCCCCAGGCCGCGCCGAAGAGCACACCCGCGGCCACGGTAAACATCGTGCGGGGCAGCGGGGTGATCGTGACCAGCGCCTGGAGCGCCACGAACAGGAGCGGGGCCCACGCGCCCGCGGCGGCGACCTCGGCGCGCACCCCGGCCACGCCGCCCCACCGCAGGGCGCAGACGGCGACGACGGCCGCGACGAGCACGGCCACCGATGCGGCCACCAGCCGCCCCCACCTCACATCGACCAAGGCTACCGGGCCCGATCGGGTGATCGACACGAGCCGCGCTTCACACCGCCGGGCGCCGCGGCCCGCCACCGCCGAGCCGCAGAACACAGGGCGCCACGCGCCTCACGCCAACGCGCGCAGGTGGGGCAACAGCGCCTGCAGCGCGCGGGCCCGGTGCGACGCCGCATCCTTCTCGGCGGCCGACAGCTCGGCGGACGTGCGCGTCTCCCCCTCGGGCACGAAGATCGGGTCGTAGCCGAAGCCGTTGGTGCCCCGCGGGGCCCGCGTGAGGCGCCCGGTCCACGCCCCGTGCACCACGGTCTCGGGACCGCCCGGCACCACGAGCGCAGCGGCGCACACGAACGCCGCACCCCGCCGCTCGTCGGGGACGTCGACGACCTGGGCCAGCAGCAGCTCCAGGTTGGCGCGGTCGTCGCCGTGGCGGCCGCTCCAGCGCGCCGACAGCACGCCCGGCATGCCGTTCAGCGCGTCGACCGCGAGGCCGGAGTCGTCGGCCACCGACGGCAGCCCGGTGGCGGCGGCCGCGTCGCGCGCCTTGGCCAGTGCGTTCTCGGCGAACGTCGCGCCCGTCTCCGGCGCCTCGGGGAACTCGGGCACGTCGGCGAGCCCGACCACGTCGAAATCGGTCAGCATCCGCCGCAGCTCGACCAGCTTGCCCGGGTTGCGGGTGGCGAGGAGCAGCCGCGCCGACGGCGCCTCGGCCGGGGGGAGCGCGTCGGCGCTCACGGCAGCTCGCCCGGGTACGGCTCGGCGAGGGTCGCCGCCTGCAGGTCGGTGAGCTGCCGGATGCCCGCGAGCGCCGTGTCGAGCATCGCGTCGAGCGTGCGGCGGCTGAAGGTGGCGCCCTCGCCCGTGCCCTGCACCTCGATGAGCGTGCCCGTGTCGGTCGCGACGACGTTCGTGTCGACCTCAGCGCGCGAGTCCTCCTCGTAGGGCAGGTCCAGCCGCACGCGCCCGTCGACCACGCCGACGCTCACCGCCGCGACCTGGCACGACAGCGGCTTCGGGTCCGACAGCCGCCCGTGCGCGCCCAGCCAGGTGACCGCGTCGGCGAGGGCCACGTACGCGCCGGTGATCGCGGCCGTGCGGGTGCCCCCGTCGGCCTGCAGGACGTCGCAGTCGAGCGCGATCGTGTTCTCGCCGAGGGCCCTGAGGTCGATGCAGGCCCGCAGGGCCCGCCCGACGAGCCGGGAGATCTCGTGCGTGCGGCCGCCGATCCGGCCCTTGACCGACTCGCGGTCGCTGCGCGTGTTCGTCGCCGACGGCAGCATCGCGTACTCGGCGGTGAGCCAGCCCAGCCCGGACCCCTTGCGCCACCGCGGCACGCCCTCGGTGACGCTCGCCGCGCACAGCACCTTCGTGTCGCCGTACGCCACCAGCACCGAGCCTGCCGGGTGCTTCTGGAAGCCGCGGGTGATCGTCACGGGGCGGAGCTCGTCGTCGGTTCTTCCGTCTGCGCGGGTCACCCCGACAGACTATGGGGGCTGCTCAGACCTCGTACGTGGCGTCCGGGGCCACCAGCTCCACCGGCCCGCCGAAGGCCTCCTTCGCCTCCGCGAGCAGCTCCTGCGCGTCGAACCACGCGGGCACGTGGGTGATCAGCAGGCGGCCCACGCCCGCGGCCGCCGCGTGCTCACCGGCCTGCCGCCCGGACAGGTGGATGCCGGTCGGCGGCTCGTCCCACCACTCCGTGACGTGCGGCCAGGTGGCCTCGCACAGCAGCACGTCGGCGCCGCGGGCGGCCTCGACGAGCCCGGCGCACGGCCCGGTGTCTCCGGAGTAGGCGAGGCTGCGGCCGCCGTGCTCCACCCGCACCGCGTAGGCCTCGCAGGGGTGGTCGACCGCCGCCGTCTGAACGACGACCCCGGCCACCTCCACGCGACCGCCGTCGGAGAACGGGTGGAAGGTGAAGATGTCGGTCATGTCGGTCTCGGCGCGCTCCGCCGCGCAGGTGGCGTACGCGGCGGCGAACCGGGTGGGCGCCTCGGCGGGCGCGAGCACCGGCAGCGGGCGGGCCGAGGGGTCGTAGGCGGGGCGGGGGTGGTAGCGGCGGTGCACGGCGAGCGAGGCGAAGTCGCTGCAGTGGTCGGGGTGCAGGTGGGAGAACGCGACGGCCGAGAGCGCCCAGGGGTCGAGGTGGCGTTGCAGGGCGCCGAAGGTGCCGTTGCCGAGGTCGAGCGTGAGTTGCACGTCGCCCGCCCGCACGAGGTAGCCCGACGCGGGCGACGTCGGACCCGGCCCGCTTCCTGAGCACCCCAGCACCGTCAAGCGCATGGCGAGAAAGTTAACGCGGCCGCGTGCGCCACAGCCACCAGAGGCCGACAAAGGGGAGCACAAGTGGCACAAATGCGTAGCCGCGACCGTAAACTGACCAGACCGTGTCGTCGGGGAAGTCGCGCGCCACCAGCACGGTGAACGTGCCGACCACCAGCACCCCGAGGAGCTCGAACCCGACCGCGGCCCACGCGAGGCGCCGCATGCCCCTGGCGAGGGCGATCGTGGCCACGATGTACACCACCCCGGCCAGCGCCGAGAGCAGGTAGGCCAGCGGGGCCTGGGAGAACTTCGTCGCGATCTGCACGGCGGCGCGCGCGGTGGCGGAGAGCGCGAAGATCGCGTAGACGGCGATCAGCACCCGGCCGGGGCCGGAGCGGGTGGCCCGTGCTCGGGGAGCGGGTTCAGACGCCACCGGCCGCCCACAACCCCTGCAGCCGCAGCACCGCCACGGCCGTCGCGACGGCGGCGACCGCCACCACCAGCCCACCCCAGCGCGACGGCCCGTCGCCCTCGTCGGACGCCGTGGCGAACTGCAGCGCGATCGGCAGCACGAGCACCGAGACGACGAGGTAGATCAGGAACGTGGAGTTCTCCGGCAGCGGCGGCCCGGAGAACAGCCGCACGACCGCGACCACGGCCTGCACGACGAGCAGCGCGACCGTGCCGAAGACCGCGAACCGCATCTCCCGCCCGGGCGGGCGCCCGGCGATCGTGATCCCGATGCCGAAGACGGCGAGCGCCGCCGTGACCACGAGCACGACGACGACCAGCCAGCCGATCACGACGCGACGCTACCGCGCGCACCCCAGACGGCCTCGCAGCCCCCGCCCCGCCGCAGCCCACTTCGCAGACCCGGCAGGCACGTCGCAGATCCCACAGCCCCTGCGCCGTGCCCAACGAGTCTGCGAGGACGGCCGACGTGGCTAGCGGGGTCAGCCCGCGGGCACGCCCAGCCCGGCGACCGCGCCGATCTCCGGCCCCAGGAACCGGCGGCCGAGGCGGCGGAACGGCTCGGGGTCGCCGGTCGCCAGGAACTCGTGCGGCGCGGGCGGCGGCCCCTCGGCGTCGCGGAGGAGGTCGCGGGCCATGAGCACCCGCACGAGGTCCTTCGCGGTCTCGTCGGCGCTGGACACGAGCGTGACGTCCGGCCCGAGCACGATCTGCACGACCCCGGCCAGCAACGGGTAGTGGGTGCAGCCGAGCACGACCGTGTCGACCCGCGCCTCCTGCAGCGGCGCGAGGTACGACTGCGCGATGCCCAGGATCTGCCGCCCGCTGGTCATGCCGCGCTCGACGAAGTCCACGAAGCGCGGGCACGCGGCCGCCGTGACCTCCACGTCGCGCGCCGCGCCGAACATGTCCTGGTAGGCGCCCGACGCGATGGTGGCGCGGGTGCCGATCACGCCGATGCGCCCGGTGCGGGTGGCGGCCACCGCCCGGCGCACCGCGGGCAGGATGACCTCGACGACGGGCACGGGGTAGCGCTCCCGGATGTCGACGAGGCACGCCGCGGACGCGCTGTTGCACGCCACCACGAGCGCCTTGATGCCGCGGTCCATGAGCGCGTCGCCGAGCGCGAGGGCGTGGCGGCGGATCTCGGCGATGGGCAGCGGGCCGTACGGGCCGTGCGCGGTGTCGCCCACGTAGACGACGCGCTCGGCGGGCAGTTGGTCGATGACGGCCCGCGCGACGGTGAGGCCGCCGACCCCGGAGTCGAAGATCCCGATGGGCGCGTCGAGGTCGGGCACGGGCGAGAGCCTAGAGCGCGGCGGGGCGCCGGTCGGCCTTGGCCACGAGCGCGGCGCACAGCAGCCCGGCCAGCGCGCCGAACAGGTGCCCCTGCCACGAGACCTCGGGGTTCGTCGGCAGCACCCCCCACAGGATCCCGCCCCAGAACAGGAACAGCACGACGGCCAGCCCGATCTGCCGCAGGCTGCGCGCGAAGAACCCCCGCACCAGCAGGAACGCAAACCAGCCGAAGATCACCCCGGACATCCCGACGGTGGGCACACCGGGGGGCCCGGTCAGCCACACCCCCAGCCCGCCGAGCACCCAAATCACCGCCGTCACCAGCACGAACCGGGCGACACCCGCGGCGAGCACGAGGAACCCGAAGATCACGAACGGCAGCGTGTTCGCCATCAGGTGCGCCCACCCGCCGTGCAGCAGCGGCGCCCACAGCACCCCGTCC
>DATAOO010000116.1:0-9346 GCA_036265695.1 Pseudonocardia sp.
GGCGGTGCCGAGCGCCCGTCCGACGCCCTTGCCCGCGTGGGCGGGGTCGACCATGAAGCTCGCGTTCGCGACGTGCGCGCCCGGACCGTCCTGGTTGGGCACGATCTTCGCGGTGCCGAGCACCGCGGCGCCGTCGACCGCGACGAGCGCGGCGGCCCGCATCCAGAACGCGCGGGCGGCGGCCTCGTCGAGGTCGCGGGGGAGCGTGTAGGTCTCGCCCGCGCGGACGATCGCGCGCAGGAAGGGCCAGATCGCGGACCAGTCCTCGGGGGTGGCGTCACGGATCTCCACGGCTGGTCACCCTATGCGCCCTCCTCCCCACGAACGGGCCCGGCAGATCGGAACCCCGCTAGCCTCCCGGGTCATGGACGTCCTGGTCGTCGACCACCCCCTCGCCCGTGCGCGCCTGTCGACCATGCGCGACGCCCGCACCGACAACGCCGCGTTCCGGGCCGCCCTGCGCGACCTCACCCTCATGCTGATCTACGAGGCCACCCGCGACGCGGCCGAGAGCACCGCGCCGCTGCACACCCCGGTCGCCCGCACCATCGGCTACCGGCTGGCCAACCCGCCCCTGTTGGTGCCGGTGCTGCGGGCCGGGCTCGGGATGGTCGACGCGGCGCAGGCGCTCATGCCGGAGGCGCAGACCGGGTTCGTGGGCATCGCCCGCAACGAGGAGACCCACCAGCCGATGCCGTACATGGAGTCGCTGCCGGACTCACTGGCCGGGCGCCCCGTCTTCGTGCTCGACCCGATGCTCGCCACCGGCGGCTCGATGCAGCACACCATCGGCCTGCTCGTGGAGCGGGATGCGAGCGACGTGACCGCGATCTGCGTGCTGGCCGCCCCGGAGGGCGTCGCGCGGCTGCGGGGGAGCGGGCTGCCGGTGCGGGTGATCACCGCGTCCGTCGACGAGCGGCTCAACGACTCGGCCTACATCGTGCCCGGCCTCGGCGACGCGGGCGACCGCCTCTTCGGCGCGGTGTAGGCCGCGTCCCGCGGATCAGGCCCACCCCGCGAGCACCGCGCGTACGGCGTCGGCGCAGCGGTCGTCGGCGGTCGGCGGCAGGTACCCGCGCAGCTGCAGCGCGACCCAGCCGTGCACGGTCGTCCAGAGCGTGAGCGACACGAGCGCGGTGTCGGTGTCGGCGCGCAGCGCCTTCTCCTCAACGGCCCGCAGCGCGGCCGCCCGCAACGGCCCGAGCGCGGTGCCCGCCACCGTGCGGCGCGCGGCCTCGGCCGACAGCAGCGTGGGCCCGGAGAACATGAGCGCGAACAGGTGCGGGTCGGCGAGCGCGCTGTCGCGGTAGGCGAGGGCGGTGCGGGCGAGGTCCTCCAGCGGGTCCGCGCTGGGGGTGAGCGCGCCGATCCGCCGTCCCAGCTGCTCGAACGCCTCGTCGAACAACGCCGTGAGCAGCCCGTTCTTGCCGCCGAACAGCGCGTAGACGGCGGTGGTCGACGTCTCGCAGTCGCGGGCGAGGGTGCGCAGGCTCAGCGCGTCGGATCCGCCGTCCGAGACGAGCGTGCCCGCTCGCTCCAGCAGCCGGGCGCGCAGCTTCTCGTCGTGGACCTTCGGACGAGCCATGCCGCAGGTTAACCCGGCCCCTGCGGCCACGATCGGGTCAGCCGGGCATGACGGTGGCGGCCAGGGTGGCGGCGAGCTCGGCCACGGCCGCGCGTGCGGCCGCGTCCGGGCTGCCCGCCACCTCGACCGGCGCGGCCACCCGCACCCAGCCCAGGCCGCCCGCGATCGTCTCGACGGCCGTGATCGCGCCCGCCGTGTCCAGGTTGCCGTGAACGTAGAGGCCGTAGGGCAGGCCGCGGGTGTCGTCCAAGATCGGGTAGTAGACGACGTCGAAGAAGTGCTTCAGCGCGCCGGACATGTACCCGATGTTGGCGGGCGTGCCGAGGAGCACGGCGTCGGCGGCGAGCACGTCGGCGGGCCCCGCCGCGAGGGCGGCCCGCCGCACCACCTCCACGCCGACGATCTCCGGGTCGCGCGCGCCGGTGACGGCCGCGTCGAGCAGCTCCGCCGTCGCGGGCGACGGGGTGTGGTGGACGATCAGGAGTCGGGCCACAGGCCCGCCACCTCGTCCCGGAGCGCGGCCAGCCGGGCGGCGGCGCGGGCCCGGGCGGCGGGCACGTCGTCGTCGGGCGGCTCGACCACCTCGAGGTACGCCTTCAGCTTCGGCTCGGTGCCCGACGGGCGGACGACGAGCCGTTCGCCGTCGCGGCGCAGCACCAGCACGTCAGGGGCGGGGCGCTCGGTCGTCCACCCGGCGGGCGGGGCGGCGCGCAGCCGTTCCACCGCGGCGTCGCGGGCCGCGGGCTCCAGCCGCACCGACACCCCGGCGGTCGCGTGCACGCCGTGCTCGCGGGCCAGTGCGTCGAGCCGGTCGGGCAGGCCCGCGCCTTCGGCCTTCAGCGTGGCGGCGAGGTCGCAGGCGAGCACGGCCGCTGCGATGCCGTCCTTGTCGCGCACCGCGTCCGGGTCGACGCAGTAGCCCAGCGCCTCCTCGTACCCGTACACCAGCCCGGGGCCGCCGCGGACGATCCATTTGAACCCGGTGAGCGTCTCGGCGTAGCGCGCCCCGTGCGCCGCGGCCACCGCGCGCAGCATCGAGGAGGAGACGACGGTCGTCGCGACCAGCGGGTCGGTGTACCCGCCGCTGCGCAGGAGGTGGTCGCCGAGCAGCACGCCGGTCTCGTCGCCGGTGAGCTGCCGACCGCCGACAGCCAGCGCGCACCGGTCGGCGTCCGGGTCGAGGGCGATCGCGAGGTCGGCGTGGACGTCGGCGGCCAGGGCGAGCAGCAGGTCGGTGGCGCCGGGCTCTTCGGGGTTGGGGAACGCGACCGTCGGGAACGCCGGGTCCGGCGCGGCCTGCTCCGCCACGACGTGGACGTCGGTGAAGCCCGCCGCGCGCAGGGCGTGCACGGCCGTGGCGCCGCCGACGCCGTGCATCGGGGTGAGGGCGATCCGCAGGTCGCGGGCGGTGCCGCGGGGGAGCCGCCCCACCCGTTCGAGGTAGGCGTCGGTGACGTCGGTGACCGTCGCCGTGTCCGCCGTGGGCAGGGAACGCGCCGGGGGCGCCGCGGTGATCGCCGCCTCGATCTCCGCGTCGGACGGGGGCGCGAGCTGGGCGCCGTCGGCGAGGTAGACCTTGTAGCCGTTGTCGGCGGGCGGGTTGTGCGACGCGGTGATCTGCACGCCCGCGACGGCGTGGAGGTGCCGCACCGCGAAGGCCAACAGCGGGGTCGGCAGCGGCCCCGGCAGCACCCGGGTGGCGAAGCCCGCGCCCGCGAACACCTCGGCGGCGGCGCGGGCGAACTCCTCCGACCCGTGGCGGGCGTCGCGGCCGACCACCACCGTGCCGCGGTTGCCGTTGCGGGCGAGCCAGGCGGCGAGCCCGGCGGTCGCGCGGCGCACCACGGCGACGTTCATCCCCGACGGCCCCGCCCGCACCGGCCCGCGCAGCCCGGCCGTGCCGAAGCGCAGCGGGCCCGCCATGCGCCCGGCGAGCTCGTCCGCCGCGCCCGGGGTGCCCGCGAGCGCGCCCGCGAGCACGCGGGTGAGCTCGTCGCGGGCGGCGGGGTCGGGGTCGTCGGCGATCCAGCGGGTGGCGGCGTCCCGCAGGGCCGGGGTCAGCACGGCAGGCCCGCGGTCACGCCACCAGCTCCCGCAGCAGCGCGCCCATGCGGCCCGCCGAGGCGGCGCCCGCGGCCAGCACCTCCTGGTGGTCGAGCGGCTCGCCGGTGATGCCCGCGGCGAGGTTGGTCACGAGCGACAGCCCGAACACGTCGAGGCCCGCGGCTCGGGCGGCGATGGCTTCCAGCACGGTCGACATGCCGACCAGGTCCGCGCCCAGCCCGCGCAGCATCCGGATCTCCGCAGGCGTCTCGAAGTGCGGCCCGGGCAGGCCCGCGTAGACGCCCTCGGTGAGCGTCGGGTCGATCTGTCGGGCCCGGGCGCGCAGGGCCGGTGAGTAGAGGTCGGTGAGGTCGACGAAGCCCGCCCCGACGAGGGGGGACGTGGCCGTCAGGTTGAGGTGGTCGGCGATCAGCACCGGCTCGCCGACCGACATCCCCTGCCGGATGCCGCCCGCGGCGTTGGTGAGCACCACCGTGGCGCAGCCCGCCGCCGCGGCCGTGCGCACCCCGTGCGCCACCGGCCCGACGCCGTGCCCCTCGTACAGGTGGGTGCGGCCGAGCAGCACCAGCACCCGCCGCTCGCCGACGCGCACCGAGCGGATCGTGCCGCCGTGCCCCTCGACCGTCGGCGGGACGAAGCCGGGCAGCTCGGCCATGGCGAACTCGTGCTCCGGCGGGCCGATGACGTCGGCCGCGGGCCGCCAGCCCGAGCCCAGCACCACGGCGACGTCGTGGCTCGCGACGCCGGTGCGTTCGGCGACGGCGGCGGCTGCCTCGGCTGCGACGTCCATGCGCCGACCCTATGCCGTCGGCGAGAACCCGCCCGCGAGCGACTCGAACAGCTCTTGCGACGCCGAACCGGCGGCCGAGCGCGGCACGGTCAGCGTGATCACCCACACCGTGCCGGTGCCGGGCACGATCCGCCGCCACGACGTGCGGGTGTCGGTGCGGTAGGCCAGGGACACGGTGTTGCCCGCGGACGGCCCGGCGGGCTCCACGACCTCCGTGCCCGGCACGGTCTCGGCGTCCTCGGCTTTCGTCGCGCGGGCGATCGTGAGGTCCTCGGTGCCGTTCGGGCTGACGAAGGCGACCGCGTCGGCCGTCGGGTGCCGCGTCCACTCCGTCGGCACGGGGATGGTGAAGCCGAGCGGGTCGCGGTTGAGCGAGGTGGTGTGGCTCGACGTCGTGACGTTCTGCGCGGTGAACGGCGACTGCCCGCCGATCGACCGCGTGAGCCCCCACCCGCCGAGGGTCCCCGCCACCACGAGCGCGGCGCCCGCGAGGACGAGCCCGGTGGACCGCCACGGCGACGGCGGCGCGGGGAGGTCGGGGCGGGGCGCGCGGCCCGGCAGCGGCCCGGGGTCGGCGGCGAGCGGCGCGGCGTGGCGGGAGGCGGCCGACATCCGGGTGGAGGCGGTCGCGGAGTGCCGCGGCGGCGAGGGGGGCGGCGCGAGCGGCGGGGCGGGTGCGGCGGCGGGCCGGGTGATCGCCGCGGCCTCCATCGTCGGCGCGTCGGGGGAGCCGGGGTAGAGCGGGTCGTCCGGGTCGTCGATCAGGGGGCGCAGCCGCTGGCGCACCTCTTCCAGCGGCATGCGGCGGGCCGGGTCCTTGACCATCAGCGCGACGATGACGTCCACCACCGGGCCCGAGCCGCGGGGCCGCGGCACGTCGCCGTCGACGACCTCGGTGATCGTCGAGACGGGGTCGCCGTGGACGTCGTAGGGCGGGCGGCCCTCGACGGCGGCGAAGAGCGTGGCGCCGAGGCCCCACAGGTCGGCCGCGGGCGTGACCGGCTGGCCCGCCGCCACCTCGGGCGCGATGTACGCGGGCGAGCCGAGGACGAGGCCGACGCTCGTCATGGGTGCATCGGCGGAGTTGCGGGCGATGCCGAAGTCGGTGAGCTTGACGCGGCCGTCGTCGGCGATGAGGACGTTGCCCGGCTTCACGTCGCGGTGGGTGATGCCCGCGCGGTGCGCCGCGCGCAGCCCGCCCGCCGTGGCGAACCCGACCACCGCGGCCTGCCCGGCCGTGAGCGCCCCGCTCTCGCCGATCATCGTGGCCAGGTTGCGGGACGGGACGAGCTCGAGGACGACGACCGGCTGCCCGTCGTCCACCACGACGTCGAACACCGTGATCACGTTGGGGTGCGACAGCCCGCCCAGCGCCCGCGCCTCCCGCATGATGCGTTCGCGCAGGTCGCGGGCCTCCTGTTCGGGGACGCCCGGCGGGACCTTCAGCTCCTTGACCGCGACGCGGCGCTGCAGCACGTCGTCGTAGCCGGACCAGACGGTGCCCATCGCCCCGCTGCCGAGTTCGGAGGACAGCCGGTAGCGCCCTCCGACGAGGCGCTCCTGGTCGTTCTCGGTGCTGGGCACGGGCCCATTCTGACGAGCGGGCGGTCACGGACGGTGGGCAGCCCCCCAACCGGTGATGTGCGGTTCCCGGTATCTCGGCGCGGGAATCCGTCCTCATGACCGATGTGACGATCACCCGAGCGGTGCGCCGAGCGGCCTGTTACCCCGTTCGCCGCAGGACCGCCCACCCGCCTGTCGGTCGGTCCGAGTCCGTCCGCAGCAGACGGACGACCCCTCAGCGCGTGGAGCCTCTAGAGGCGGGATTGGGGTTGGTACACCGCCGTCCGGGTGAGCACCATGGGGAGATGCACGACAGGATTGCGTCCGGTTCGGCGGGCCCCGCAGCAGCAGGTGCCCGATGACCGTGCTGGACGAGCACCACGACATCCTGCCCGTTGCCGCGCCTGCGGATTTCGGCGTGGGTAGCGGGCCTGCCTGGCTCGACGCCTGGCTCGCTGCCCACGCGGGCGAGCTCGTCGGCTGGCGGCGATCGCTGCACGCGGTGCCGGAGCTCGGTCGCGCCGAGCGGCGCACCACCG
Source organism: Pseudonocardia sp. (assembly GCA_036265695.1). Taxonomy (GTDB): domain Bacteria; phylum Actinomycetota; class Actinomycetes; order Mycobacteriales; family Pseudonocardiaceae; genus Pseudonocardia. Next base: position 6,542 of record DATAOO010000116.1, read on the forward strand.
CGTTCGTCGCCGCCGCGCTGATGGCGGCCGGTCTCGAGCCGCGCACCCTGCCGGGCGGCAGCGGGCTGGTCTGCGATGTCGGCTTCGGCGAGCGCTGCGTGGCCCTGCGGGCCGACCTCGACGCACTCCCGTTGCAGGAGGACACCGGCCTGCCGTTCGCGTCCACGGTCGAGGGCGTCATGCACGCCTGCGGGCACGACGCGCACACCGCGATGCTGCTCGGCGCCGGGCTCGCGCTGGCCGCGGCGCCCAGCCTGCCCGGCAGGGTGCGGCTGATCTTCCAGCCCGCCGAGGAGATCCAGCCCGGCGGCGCGATGGACATGGTCGCCGACGGGGCGATGGAGGGCGTCGAGCGGATCTTCGCGCTGCACTGCGACCCGCGGCTGCGCGTGGGGCGGCTGGGCACCAAGGTCGGGCCGATCACGTCGGCGTGCGACGTGCTGGAGGTCCGGCTGACCTCGCCGGGCGGGCACACGTCGCGGCCGCACCTCACGGCCGACCTCGTCGAGGCCATCGGGCTGCTGATCACCCAGCTGCCGCTGCTGCTCACGCGGCAGGTGGACCCGCGGTCGGGCACCGTGCTGGTGTGGGGTGCCGTGCACGCGGGCGAGGCGTCCAACGCGATCCCGGAGCACGGCGTGCTGCGCGGCACCCTCCGCACCGCCGACCACGCCACGTGGGGCGGGCTGGAGGAGAAGGTCCGGGCGCTCGTGGCGTCGATCCTCGCGCCCCTCGGGGTCGGCTACGCCCTCGACCACGTGCGCGGGGTCCCGCCGGTCGTGAACGAGGCCGTCAGCTCCGGCATGCTGGCCGACGCCGCGCTCGCCATCGGTGGGCCGGAGGCGTCCACGAGCACCGAGCAGTCGAGCGGCGGCGAGGACTTCGCCTGGTACCTGGAGCACGTGCCCGGCGCCATGGCGCGGCTGGGCGTGTGGTCGGGCACCGGCCCGATGCGCGACATCCACGCCCCGACCTTCGACCTCGACGAGCGCGCCCTCCCCTTCGGCGTGCGCGTCCTGACCTGCTCGGCCTTGGCCGCCCTCCGCTGACCGGGGTGAGTCGTACGTCTCACCCCGGTGAGTCGTACGTTTCGCCACCGCGAATCGGCCGTCTCGACGACGCGCCGTGTGGCGCGTTGGTGCACATCGGCACCGGCTATCCACAGGTTGACCGAAACGCACCCGGATCGACGTGCTGCGCCGCACCGTGGGCGGCATGCCACTACCCCTACCCGGCCTCCACGGCGCGCACCGACGCGCTGACCTCGTCGCGCAACTCGGCCGCTCCCGGCTGGAGGCCGCGCTAAGCGCTGGTGAGGTCGTCCCGCTGTGGACGGGCACGGTCGTCGAGACCGGGCGTCTGCTCGACCCGCTCACCCGGGCCGCGGCCGCGCAGCTCACCGCGGGCCCGCGGTCCGCGCTCTGCGGCGCCACCGCCGCGTTCCTCCATGGCTGTGGGTGCGTCGCCACGCGGCGCACCCACGTCGCCGTGCCCTACGGCCGCGACGTCCGTGGGCGCAACGGTCTGGTCGTCCACCACGGCGGCGGCATCGCCGAGGACGTGGAGGAAGTCGTCGGCTTGCGGGTCCTCCCGCTCGACCGCGTGATCGCCGACCTGCTCTGCATCCTGCCGTGGCGGGGCCGAGCGACCGACGCCATCGCCGTGCTCGACCAAGCGCTCCGCAAAGCGGGCGACGCCCACGAGACGTTCCGCAAGGCGGTCGCCGCCCGGCTCGAGGAGCGGCCGGACATCCGGGGCACCGTGCGGGCTCGCGGCCTGCTCGACCTCGGCTCCGAGCGGGCCGAGTCGCCGCCCGAGAGTTGGCTGCGCCTACGACTGATCGAGAAGGGTTTCCCGATACCCGAGGTCAACTGGGTCATCTGCACCCCGGACGGGCGGGAGATCGTCCGGCTCGACCTCGCCTGGCCGTCGTTGCGCATCTGCGTGGAGTACGACGGATGGGAGGCCCACGCAGGCCGCGCCGCCGCAGACGCCGTTCGAGCCGCCGAACTGCGTCGGAACGGCTGGATCGTGCTGCGCGTCGACGTCGGCGATCTGCGCAGCATCGATCGATTCGTGTCAGACCTGCGGAGGGCGTTCCGTGAGCGCGGCTACACCTGGTGAATCGGCCAACTCGCGGTGGCGAAACGTACGACTCACCGCTAGACGGACTTGCGCGACGGGCGGTTGCGCAGTGCGGCCACGTAGTCGGCGGGGGCGCCCGCCGCCTCGGCCGCGTCGGCGATCACGCCGAGGTAGCGGGCGCTGGGTTCGCCGCCTTCGTACGCGTCGAGCACGTAGATCCACGCCAGGACGTCGCCCTCGAGGGTGTGCACGCGCAGCCGGAGCTTCTTGTGCAGCCCCAGCTCGCCGCCCTCCCACCGGTCGAGGCGGGCGGCGTCGTGGTCGGGCACGTCGTAGAGCACGACGAAGACCTGCTCGCCCTCCTCCTCGACCACCGTGGAGAGCGCGCCCTCCCAGGCGAAGTCCTCGCCGCCGAACGTCAGCCGCCAGCCCTGTAGCCACCCGGTTCCTGCCATGGGCGAGTACGGGGCGCGCTCCTTCATCTGTTCCGGGTCCATGTTCGACCCATACGCGGCGTACAGCGGCACCGCACCAGAGTAGAGCCCCGCCTGCCGCGTACCGTGATCGGGGAACGCGCGAGCGACGAGGGGAAGGCTACGTTCGGTGACCCGCATCGTGATTATGGGCGGCGGCCCGGCAGGCTACGAGGCGGCGCTCGTGGCGGCCCAGCACGGTGGCGACGTCACGGTCGTCGAACGCGACGGCATGGGCGGCGCCTGC
>DATAOO010000117.1:0-3465 GCA_036265695.1 Pseudonocardia sp.
ACGACTGGGACACGACGGCGACGCCGCGCTCACCCTCGGCCAGCGCGACCCCGCCGTGCTGGTCGGGCCACACCAGCGCCCGTTCGGCGTAGTTGACCAGCCCGTAGCAGTTCGGGCCGAGCAGCGGCATCGACCCGGCCGCCGCGACCAGCGCCCGCTGCCGCTCCGCGCCCGCCCGGCCGGTCTCGGCGAAGCCAGAGCTGTAGACCACCGCGCCCCCGCAGCCGAGCGCGGCCAGCTCGGCCACCACCGACGCGCACACCGGTGCGGGCACGGCGACGAACGCCGCGTCGGGCACGCCGGGGAGCTCGGCCAGGCGGGCGTACGCCCGCTCCCCCGCCACCGCGGAGCGGGTCGGGTGCACCGGCCAGAGCTCACCGGTGAAGCCCAACGCCCGGTTCTGCGCCACCACCCGCCCGCACTCCCGGGCACTCCCGACGACGGCGATGGTCCGCGGCGCGAGCAACCGCCCGAGCCCGCCCCCGCCCGCGCGGGCGTCCCCACCTGCGCCGCAGCGGGGGCACATCCCTCCGATCCCGGGCGCGCCTTCGCCGCGGTGGGCGCCGACAGGCCGCTCCGCCCCGGCACCGACAGGCCGCTCCGCCGCGGCGTCGGGGGGCGGCTCAGCCACCGTGGGCCCGCAGCATCGACCGCGAGAGGATGTGCCGCTGGATCTCCGATGTGCCGTCCCAGATGCGCTCGACGCGGGCGTCGCGCCAGATCCGTTCCAGCACCAGCTCGTCCATCAGGCCCATGCCGCCGTGGATCTGCAGGGCCTCGTCGGCGACCGTGGCGAGCATCTCGGTGGCGGCGAGCTTCGCCATCGCGATCGCCGGGTCGGCGGGCCTGTCCGCGTCGACCAGCCACGCCGCCCGCCAGGTGAGCCACGTGGCCGACTCCAGCGCCGTCGCCATGTCGGCGAGCTTGAACGCGACGCCCTGGTTGCGGCCGATCGTCTTGCCGAACTGGCGCCGGGTGGCGGCGTGCCGCACGGCCAGGTCCAGCGCCCGCCGGGCCCGGCCGAGGCAGCTCGCGGCCACCTGCAGCCGGGTGGTGCCGAGCCAGGTGTTGGCCACGTCGAAGCCGCGCCCGACCTCGCCGAGCACGGCGCCGCCGGGCACCCGGCAGCCGTCGAACACCAGCACGGCGTTGCCGTAGCCGCGGTGCGACACGCTGCGGTAGCCGGGCAGCACGGCGAGCCCCGGCGCGTCGACGTCGACGAGGAACGCGGTGAGCTCCTGCTCCCCCGTCGCCGCGAAGAGGATCACGAAGTCGGCCGCGTCGGCGTGCGAGATGAAGTGCTTCGTGCCGGTGATCACCCAGTCGGCGCCGTCGCGCACCGCGCGCGTGCGCATGCCGCGCAGGTCCGAGCCCGCCTCCGGCTCGGTCATCGCCAGGCACTCGGTGCGCTCGCCTGCCACGGTCGGCAGGAGGTACGACGCGCGTTGGTCGCCAGTGCAGGCCAGCAGGATCCGCGACGGCCGCGCGACCGCCAGCATCTGCAGCGCGTAGCCGGTGTGCCCGAGCTCGCGCTCCATCAACATCCAGGTGAGGGTGTCGAGCCCGCCGCCGCCCAGCTCCTCGGGCATGTTGGCGGCGTAGAGCCCGGCGCGGATCGCGGTGTCGCGCAGCTTCACCAGCAGCGCGGGGTCGAGCACGCCCGCGCGTTCCACCTCGTCCTCGTGCGGCACCAGCTCGCGCTGCACGAACGCCCGCGTCGTCTCCACCACGGCCCGCTGCTCGACCGACAGCTCGAGGTCCATGCCGTCACCCCGCGGCGATGCGGCGCGACGCGTGCTCCGGCGGCGGCACCAGCAGCGCCTCGGCGCGTGTCCGCAGATCGTCGGGGAACGGGCTGGCGCGCCCGGCGGCCGTGTCGACGTGCACCATGAGCACTTCCTCGGTCGCCCGCAGCCGGTCGTCGCACCACATCTCGTGCCAGATCCACAGCAGCTTGCCGGTGACCCCGATCACCGACGAGCGCACGGTCAGGTGCGCGTCCGGCGGGATCTGGTCGAGGTAGCGGACGTGCGCTTCGAGGGTGAACAGCGATGTGCGCGTCGCGACGAGGTACTCGGGGGTCATGCCGAGCGCGACCATCGCCGCGTCGCTGGCGTGCCCGAACACCAACACGTAGTAGGCCTCTGAGAGGTGGCCGTTGTAGTCGATCCACTCCGGACGGACGTCCTCCGACCACTCCCATTCAGGCATGCTTCATCCGGAGGAGGTCGACGAGCGCGCGGTCGCGCTCGCGCACGAGGTCGGCGATGCTGCGCTCCCCCGCTTCCTCGGCGCAGCCGCTCACGACGCGGTCGCGCAGCTCGGGGGTGAGCTCGGGCGCCGCCAGCCGCGTCCACGGCGAGAGCAGCGACGGTCCGAAGTGGTTGAGCATGTGTGCCATGCCGCCGGGCCCGCCCGCGAGGTGGAACGTGAGCATCGGGCCGTGGAACGCCCACCGCAGGCCCGGTCCTTCGGTGATCGACGCGTCGATCTGCTCGACGGTGGCCTCGCCGTTGGCCACCATGTGCAGCGCCTCGCGCCACAGCGCCTCCTGCAGCCGGTTGGCGATGAAGCCCGGCACCTCGCGGTCCAGGGTGATCACGGACTTGCCGATGTGCCGGAAGAACGCCGCCGTCCACGCCACGACGTCGGCCGCGGTCTTCTCGCCGCCGACGACCTCGACGAGCGGGATGAGGTACGGCGGGTTGAACGGGTGGGCCACGACCAGCCGTTCCGGCGTCTGCGCCTCGACGGCCATCTCCGTCATGCCGAAACCCGAGGTGGACGAGGCGATCACCACGTGCGCGGGCGTGGCGGCGTCGATCGCGGCGAGCAGGCTCCGTTTGACCTCCAGTTGCTCGGGCGCGCTCTCCTGGACCACGTCGGCCTCGGCGACCGCGTGCGCGAGCTCCGCGGCCACGGTCAGGTTGTCCACGCTCGCGCCGGGCGCGAGTCCCAGCTCGGTGAGCGCGGGCCACGCGGCGTCGACGAGCCCGCGCAGCCGGGCCTCGGCGTCGGGCGCCGGGTCCCAGGCGCGCACGGCGAACCCCCGGGCGAGGAAGTACGCCACCCAGCCACCGCCGATGACCCCGGCGCCCACGCAGGCGACCGTCCGCACCGCGTCCGGTGCGACCCGCTCGTTCACCGGCGTAGCGCGAGGATCTCGCGCGCCTCGTCCGGCGTGGCGACCTCGGCGCCCATCGCCGTGACGATCGTGACGGCGTTGGCGACGAGGTCGGCGTTGGTGACCTTGTTGCCCCGCCCGAGGTAGAGGTTGTCCTCCAGCCCGACCCGCACGTGCCCGCCCAGCAGCACCGACTGCGCCACCCACGGCATCTGCATGCGCCCGATCGCGAACGACGACCACACCACGCCCGGTGGCACCTGCGGCACCATCGCCGCGAGCAGGGCGGGCTCGGGCGGGGCGCCGTACGGGATGCCCATGCACAGCTGGTACATCGGCGG
>DATAOO010000118.1:0-5725 GCA_036265695.1 Pseudonocardia sp.
GTCGACTCCGGCGCTCCCGCCTGACCGAACGACGGCTGCGCCTCCTGCCCGAACGCGGGCCTGCCGTCCTGCCCGGGCGGCTGCAGCGCCTGCCCGAACGCCGGCTTGACCTCCTGCGGAGGCTGCCCGAACGCCGCGGCCTGCTCGGACACGACACCGGCTTGGGCGACGCTGCCGAACACCGCGGTCGGCTCGGGCGCGCCCGGCTGCGGCGACTGCCCGAACACGGCCGTCGGCTCCGGCGCACCTGGCGCCTGCCCGAACACCGTGGTCGGCTCCGGCGCACCCGCCGTGGCGGCGGCCGGCTCCGCCGTGCGCCCGACGAGCGTGAGGTCCTGCGGCGCGGGAACGGGCTGCTGGCCCGTCGGCTGCCCACCGACGTAGGTCATGGTCGGATCGGCCGGGTACCCGGACGGCTGCTGCCAGCCCTCGACCGGCGCCCACGGCACCGGCGCGACCGGCACGGGCGGCGCGACGGCGAGGCGCGGCGCGCGGGCCCCGAAGGCCCCCGCGTCGAGCAGCGCTGCCATCACCGCCGCCAGCCACGTGATGACGGCGACCGCCGCGGCCGCGAGCAGCAACCCGCTGCCGCGGGTGGTCGTGGCCGCCTGCAACACGCCGACCATGCCGACGGTGGCGACGACGGCGCCGGGCACCGTCACCCGCCCGGCCCCCGGCAGGGCGACGGCGCCGACCAGCAGGCCGCCGCCGAGCACGAGCGCGCCGGTGAGCCCGGTCGCCGGAGCTGCCCCGAGGAAGCCCAGCACCGCGAACACCACGGCCGCTCCCGCCGAGGCGAGCGCGAGCCCGCGAACCGGCCCTCCGGGCGACACCGGGGCGTCACTCGGGACCTCGGTTGGTACCTGCGGCCGCTGCGTCATGTGGGTCTCCCTCCACCTGGCGGGGTGGAACGCTAACCCACACGTGCGACACGCCGAGAAGCCGCCCCTTCGTAACTAACTTGTAGTGATCAGTTCGCGCATCAGTGCGGCGGTCTCGCTAGGCGTCTTGCCGACCTTCACCCCGGCGGCTTCGAGAGCGTCCTTTTTGGCCTGTGCGGTGCCCGCGGAGCCCGAGACGATCGCGCCCGCGTGCCCCATCGTCTTGCCCTCCGGGGCGGTGAACCCGGCGACGTAGCCGACCACCGGCTTGCTGACGTTGGCCTGGATGAACTCGGCGGCCCGCTCCTCGGCGTCGCCGCCGATCTCGCCGATCATGACCACCGCCGCGGTGTCCGGATCGGACTCGAACGCGGCCAGCGCGTCGATGTGCGTGGTGCCCACCACCGGGTCGCCGCCGATGCCGATCGCGGTGGAGAAGCCGATCTCGCGCAGCTCGTACATCATCTGGTAGGTCAGCGTGCCCGACTTGGACACGAGCCCGATCGAGCCGGGCCCGGTGATGTCGGCCGGGATGATCCCGGCGTTGGACTTGCCGGGGCTGATGATCCCCGGGCAGTTCGGGCCGATGATCCGCGTCTTGTTCCCCTTGGCGCAGGCGTGCGCCCAGAAGTAGGCCGAGTCGTGCACCGGGATGCCCTCGGTGATCACGACGCAGAGCCCGATCTCGGCGTCGATCGCCTCGATCACCGCGTCCTTCGCGAACGGCGGCGGCACGAAGACCACCGACACGTCAGCGGCGGTCTCCTTCATCGCCTCCTCGACGCCGCCGAAGACCGTGAGGTCCCGCCCACCGATCGTCACCGTGGTGCCCGCCTTGCGCGCGTTCACCCCACCGACGATGTTCGTGCCCGCGGCCAGCATCTTGGTCGAGTGCTTCGTGCCCTCCGACCCGGTGATGCCCTGCACGATGATCTTGCTGTTCTCGTTGAGGAAGATCGCCATCTCACGCCCCTGCCGCAGCGAGCTCGGCGGCCTTGTCAGCCGCGTTGTCCATCGTGTCCACCTGGGTGACCAGCGGGTGGTTGGCTTCGTCGAGGATCCGCCGACCCTCCAGCACGTTGTTGCCGTCCAGCCGCACGACCAGCGGCTTGCTCGCCTCGTCGCCCAGGATCTTCAGCGCCTCCACGATGCCGGTGGCCACCGCGTCGCACGCGGTGATGCCCCCGAACACGTTCACGAACACGCTCTTGACCGCCGGGTCGTGCAGGATGACGTCCAGGCCCGCGGCCATGATCTCGGCCGACGCGCCGCCGCCGATGTCGAGGAAGTTGGCGGGCTTCACCCCGCCGTGCTTCTCACCCGCGTACGCGACGACGTCCAGGGTGGACATCACCAGCCCGGCGCCGTTGCCGATGATGCCGACCTGCCCGTCGAGCTTGACGTAGTTGAGGTGCTTGGCCTTCGCCTTCGCCTCGAGCGGGTCCTCGGTCCGCTGGTCGACCAGCTCGGCGTGGCCGGGGTGGCGGAAGCCCGCGTTGTCGTCCAGGGTGACCTTGCCGTCCAGGGCGACGACCTTGTCCTGCGGGTCGCGCACCAGCGGGTTGACCTCCACCAGCGTGGCGTCCTCCGCGACGAAGGTCTCCCACAGCTTGACGATCACGTCGGCGGCCTGGTCGGCCACCGCAGCCGGGATCTTGCCCGCGGCGACGATCTCGGCGGCCTTCGCCCGGTCGACGCCTGCGATCGGGTCGATCGGGATGCGCGCCAGTGCGTCGGGCCGCTCGACGGCCAGCTGCTCGATCTCCATGCCGCCCTCGGCCGAGCACATGGCCAAGAAGGTGCGGTTGCCGCGGTCGAGCAGGAAGGAGAAGTAGTACTCCTCGGCGATGTCGCTGGCCTCGGTGACCAGCACGCGGTGCACCGTGTGGCCCTTGATGTCCATGCCGAGGATCGCGGCCGCCTTCTCGCGCGCCTCCTCCGGGGTGTTCGCGAGCTTCACCCCGCCCGCCTTGCCGCGGCCGCCCGTCTTCACCTGGGCCTTGACGACGACGGCCGTACCGAGCTCCGCCGCGGCCGCTGCCGCCGCGTCCGCGTCTTCCACGGTGCGACCCGGCAGCACCGGCACTCCGTGGGCGGCGAAGAGCTCCTTCGCCTGGTACTCGTACAGGTCCACTGGCTCTCCACTCCGCTGCGCCGCGACTCCTGGTAGGACATTAGCCACCACGACGGCACCCGCCCTGGCCTGGTCTGGTGACTGCGGTCACGCTCCGGCGTCACCGCCCGTCACCCGCGTGCGATGTCACGGACCGGCTTCGGAACCGGCGTGAAGCCCGGATGTCACCTACCGTTAACACATGGACGGGTCGATCGAGCTGGTGGGTGCCTGTCGGTACGCACTGCGCACGTTCGGCACGCGCGCCGGGCTCTGGGGCCTGGTCAAGGAAGGGGCGTGGCTCGCCGCGCACATCGCCGTCTACCCCGGCGGCGCGGTGCGGGAGCAGTTGCAGCCCGTGGTCGGCTACCGCACCGATCCGCTCAGCCCGCTGCGCCGCAGCCTCGTCGTGACCGATCCGGAGGCGGCGGGCACCCCGATCCTGCTCATCCACGGGATCATGGACAACCGTTCCGTCTTCACCGTGTTCCGCCGCGCGTTGCGCAGGCGCGGGTTCGGAGTGGTGCACGCCGTCAACTACGGGCTCTTCACCGGCGACCTCCGCGAGGCGGCGCGCGACCTGCGCGACCACGTCGAGAAGCTGTGTGAGGCCACCGGCGCCGACAAGGTCCACATCGTCGGCCACTCACTCGGTGGCGTCATCGCCCGCTACTTCGTGCAGCGGCTGGGCGGCTCGGCCCGCGTCGACACGCTCGTCACGCTGGGCAGCCCGCACTCCGGCACGCTCGGCGCCTACCTCATCCCCACGGCGCTGGGCCACCAGCTGCGTCCGGGGTCGCCGCCGCTCACCGAGCTGGAGGCGCCCGCGCCCGGCTGCCCGACGCGGTTCCTGGTCGTGTGGAGCCGGATGGACCAGATGGTCGTGCCGCAGCGCAACGCCCGGCTGCAGCACCCCGACCTCGACGTCGCCCAGCTGGAGATGCGCGACGTGGGCCACCTGGCGCTGCCCATCGACCGCCGGGTGGTGCGCTGGGTCGTCGAGGCGCTGTGTCGTCGCGACGCTCCGTCGCAACGCGACGACCCGCCCGTGCTCGAAGCGGTGGCCAACCCGGCGTCCTGAGCGACACGCCGGACCCCGGATTTGATCGTGCGCCCGGGGGTCGCTAGGTTGCCGGAGCCTGATTGACGGACGATCACCGACGGCGACCGGTCGACCCCGAATCGACCAACCGGATCCCCAGCCCGGGCCGTGGGTGGACGCACCGAGTCGGGCGGCCAACCGGCATCGAGAAGGGCAGGTCTTGGCGCGCCACCGCTCCCCAAGCGGCGCCCAGGAAGACGACCCCGAACGCACGACGCGCCTGCGCGCCGTGCACCGTCTTCCGGCGCCACCCGCCGCGTCCGCGCGCGGCCGGGCAACCGTCGCCGCCGTCGCCGCGGGCGCGGTCGTCGCGGCTGGTCAGACGCTGCTCGCGCCGTTCCTCCCCGACGGGTCGCCGCAGCCGGTGAGCGCGCTGCAGCCGGTGGCCCAGACCACCGCCGAGACGCCCGATCCGCTCGTCCGCGCGATCGGCGGCGACCAGCTCCCGCCCAACGTCCTGTCACTGGCGAACCGGCTCGACCCGGCGTCCGAGGTGGACGTGAAGAGCCTGGCCAAGGCCACCGACATCGGGGCGAAGCTAGCCCGCAACGCCGCGCTCGTCGACGCCGCGGAGTCGAGCGGGGCCGCCGAGGCCCACGTGATCGGCAGCTTCGCCTTCGTCCGGCCCGCGATCGGCGCGTTCACCTCAGGCTTCGGCGCGCGGTGGGGCGTCACCCACTACGGCATCGACATCGCCAACGCCATCGGCACGCCGATCTACGCGTTCACCGACGGCGTGGTCGAGGACGCAGGCCCCGCGTCGGGCTTCGGGCTCTGGGTCGTGCTCCGCCACCCCGACGGCACGCACTCCGTGTACGGGCACGTCAACCGGATGTTCGTGCAGGTCGGCCAGCAGGTGCGGGCGGGCGAGAAGATCGCCGAGATCGGCAACCGCGGCGAGTCCACCGGCCCGCACCTGCACTTCGAGGTGTGGGCCCCGGACGGCACCAAGATCAACCCGCTGCCGTGGCTCGCGGCGCACGGGATCCGGGTGAACTAGGCGAGACGGCTCCGGGCGTCGTCCCAGCTCGGCGGCAGGGCGTCCGGCGGCACCTCCCAGAACCGGAACGCCGCGGCGGCCATCACGGCGTGGTAGCGCCCCATCGCCGACCGGTGCGGCTCGGCGCGGACGAGCGCGTCGACGGCGGCCCGGTCGCGCCAGGCGCTCAGCGTGAAGAACTCGCGGCGCAGCGGGTGCGCCACGAGCGACACGCCCAGCACCCCGTCGGCCGCCCGCACCTGCCGGTGGATGCGCATGGCGTCGAGGAAGAAGCGCGGCACGTCGCGCAGGCGGCGCAGCTCGAACCGGGACGCCATCACCACGGCGGGCGCGTCGGCCGGACGGACGGAGATCCACGGCAGTGTCGGCATATCTTGACGATGGCAAGTTAATGCGGTCTTGTCAACGTAAAGATTCCGGTAGGCTCGGCTGGTGGACGCGAAGCCCTACCACCACGGCGATCTGCGCCGGGCGCTGCTGGACGCGGCCGTCGTGACGATCGCCGAGCGCGGGGCGGCCGCGCTCAGCCTGCGCGACCTCGCGCGCCGGGCGGGCGTCTCGCACGCCGCGCCCACCCACCACTTCCGCGACAAGGCCGGGCTGCTCACCGCCGTCGCCGCGGAGGGGTT
>DATAOO010000119.1:0-11425 GCA_036265695.1 Pseudonocardia sp.
CCGCTGCCGGGGCACCCGGCTCCGATCCGGCGGGCGCTGCCTGCTCCCGCACCGCCGCCGCAGCGTCCTGACCGCGTCCGGCCGACGCACGCTGCTCCCACCCCGCCGCACCCAGGGCACCCTCGTCCAACCCCGCCGCACCCCGCTCCGCTGGAGGGGACGCGGCCGGGAGCCAGGCCGCCGTGCGGAGCGCGGCGAGGATCCGGGCGCGCAGCGCGCCGTCCAGCGGCGAGCGGGGGAAGTCGGGCCGGGGCACGAGCGCGAGCCGTTCCTCGGGGGCGACCGAGCGCACGAGGTCGACGTAGGCGGCGGCCGCCCCGTCGAGCACGGCGTCGGTCACCGGGCCGAGCCGTACGCGGCGGCGGTCGGGCTCCAGCGGGAGGGTCGCGATCAGCCGGGCGGGCAGCGTGAGGGCTTCGGCGGTGGCGGTCGGGGCGTGCGCGACGTCGGCGCCGAGCGGGCCGGAGAGGGGCAACGCCCAGGTCACCGACCACTCCTGGCGGTCGCGCTGCTCGACGGCGACGTCGGTTACCGCGAGCACACCGGCGCGGCGCATCAGCCGCCAGCGCCGCGGCCCGATCTCGACGACGCCGTCCCGCTCTTCGCGCCGCACGACGTGCCCGTCGACGTCGATCTCGACGAGGGCGGGCAGCGCGAGCAGCAGGTCGGTTGCGGTGGAACGGGCGTTGGCGAGCAGTGCGGTTCCGTCCACGCCGTCGCGCAGCGGCAGGCGGACCTCGGTCGAGTAGCCGTCGGGCGGGTGCTCCGCGGACGGCCAGACCAGCCGCAGTACGGGTGGCGTGTCGCGGCGGGCCAGCTCGGCGGCGGGGCCGGGGAGGTCGGCGACCGCCGCCGCCGTCCGGTCTGCGGAGAACGCCACCGCCCCCGACGTGCTGACCACCCGCGGCTCGGCCGAGACGGCAAGCACCGCCGCGAACCCGACGCCGAATCGACCGACCGCGCCCGCCTCGTGCCGTTTGGCCGACGCCCGCAACGACGCGAGCGCCGCCACCCCCTCCGCGGTCAGCGGCGCGCCGGTGTTCGCCACCCGCAGCTCGGGCCACCCGGCCGACCCCGCGCTACCAACTCCCCCGGCAGGCGCGGAGCCGTCCGGGACGAGCGTGACCCGCAGCCGTCCCGCACCTCCCGCGGCGTCGGCGGCGTTCTGGGCCAGCTCGACGAACCACGTGTCGGCGTATCCGCCGAGGCGCAGGTCCTCTTCGGCGTTGGCGTCCTCCCGGAACCGGGTGGGCGACGCGGCCCAGGCGTCGAGGACCGACTTGCGCAGTGCCGCGGTGCCGAACGGGTCTTCCACTTACTCCGCGGGCTCCAAGTCGACGCCGTCGTCGTAGACCAGCTCCGCGACCGCCACCGGGCTCGTCACCTCGACCCGGACGTCCGAATGCGCCCCGCAGCCGAAGCCGACCGCGACGACCGCGCCGTCGGCGGGCGCGTACGCGTTGCCGCACACGCCGAACGACGCGCGCAGCGACCCCGCGAGCGGCAGGAAGAAGCCGCAGGTGCCGCACGAGCCGGGGGCGGAGCGGGCCATGTCGGAGCCCGGCCCGCGCGGACCCTCCTGCCACCGCTCGGCCGCCTGCTCGCGGCCTTCGCGCGACAGCACCCGCTCCCGTCCCAGCCCGATCTCGCGCGCGACGTCCTCGACCGCCGGGTCGTCGGACGCGACGTAGCCCGGCACGAGGCGCGGGTCGTCCTCCGGCGCGGGCAGGAGATCGCCGACGCCGAGGTCGCCCGGCCGGATCCGCAGCTCCCACGGCACCCAACCGGGCGCGACCAGCGCCTCCGGGCCCGGGATCAGCACGACCTCGCTCACCGTGACCGGGTCCTCCGGCGACGCCGCGGCCAGCGTGACCGCCCATCGCCAGCCCAGGTAGCCGCCCTGCTCGGCGGCGAAGTAGTGGGTGACGGAGCCGTCGTCCTCTGGCAGGCTCTCCAGGTGCGCGCCGACCGCCGCGGGCCCGTCCGGAAGATCGGCCGCCGCTTCCGACACCGCTGCCGCGCGGGCCTCGTCGACGGCGTTCGCCAGCACGCTCGCATCCCTCACCGGTCGCATTGTGCCACCCTCTGCGCGACGGCCTTGCTCGCGGCGCTGCTCACCGCCTGCAGCCCACCCCCACCGACCGTTCCCGAGGTCCGCCCGCAGGTGCTCGCCTCGCTCCCCCACGACACGACGTCGTTCACCGAAGGCCTCCAGCGCGACGGCACCACGCTGTGGGAGGGCACCGGGCTCGCCGGGATGTCCGAGCTCCGCGAGCTGGACCCCGATACGGGAGCGCTGGTCCGGTCGGCGCCGTTGCCGGGGAAGCTCTGGGGCGAGGGCATCGCGGTCACCGGCGACACGATCTGGCAGCTCACCTACCAGGACGGCGTCGCGCTGCGGTGGGACAAGGCCACGCTGAAGGTGAAGAAGCAGGTCGCGCTGACCGGCGAGGGCTGGGGGCTCTGCTACGACGGCAACCGGCTGGTCCAGAGCGACGGCTCGGCCACCCTCCGCTTCCGCAACCCCGCCACGTTCGCCCAGACCGGCGCCGTCACCGTGACCCTCGACGGCAAGCCGGTGCCCCAGCTGAACGAGCTGGAGTGCGCGGGCGGGCAGGTGTGGGCGAACGTCTGGCCGACGACGCAACTCGTGCGCATCAACCCGGCGAGCGGCCGCGTGACGGCGAAGGTCGACGGCGGCGGCCTCCTCACCCCCGAGCAGGCGCAGGGCACGGACGTGATGAACGGCATCACCTGGCTCGGCGGCGACGAGTACCTCGTCACCGGCAAGTACTGGCCGGTCATGCTGCGGGTGCGGATCGTGGTCCCGGACGGCTGAGCCCGGCTTTCCCCGGTTGCGCGCTGCGATGGGTCAGAATGGACGGGTGCGGCGCTTCCGATCGTCCCGACCTGGCGCGCGCCGCTCGTGGGTGCCCGACGCCGCGGCGGCCCGGCCGCCCGAGGAGCCGCCGACCGCGCCCCGCCCGGCACCGGAGCCCGCGGCTCGCCCCGACCCGTACGCCCCCCGCCGTCGCTACCCCTGGCACGACGACCCGAACTACGACCCGGCGGCCTACCGTCGCGCCCCGGGGCAGTGGACGCCACCGCCACCGCCCCCGGCGCCGCCGTACCCCGCGTACTCGGGACCCGCCGCCCCGGCCGGCGTCGACACCACGGCCCCCTGGCCCGCCGCCCCGCCCGACCCCACGGCCCGCTCGCCCCTGGCCGCCGCGCCGACCACCCGCGTCGGACCCTCGGGCCACCCGAACGCCGGACCGCACCCGACCCCACCCCGCGGCGAGCCCACCCGCACCACGCCGGTCGGCCACGCGGCGCCGTCGACGGCCGCCTACCCCGACCAGAGCGCGCACCCCGGCACCACGCCGGTCGGCCACCCGCCGCCGTCGACCGCCGCCTACCCCGACCAGAGCGCGCACCCCGGCGCCACACCCCCTGCCGCGGACCAGGGCCCGGCGACGCCCGCACCCCCGCCGCCGCCCGGCGCGAAGCTCCCCCGCAAGCTCACCGTCACACGCGTCGCCGCCATGCGGGGCAGGCAGTTCGCCGAGGGTTCGGTGCGGGCGTTTCACCGCGCCGCCACCGCGGACGGCGCCGACCGCTCGGGCCTCACCGCCCTCACCTACGCCACGATGATGACCTAAGCGGTGGACGCGGCGGTCGCCGTCGCGTTGGCCAACACGCTGTTCTTCGCCGCGGCGCGGGCCGAGAGCGTCACGAACGTCGCCCTGTACCTCGCGATCACCGCGGCCCCGTTCGCCGTGGTCGCACCGGTGATCGGGCCGCTGCTGGACCGCGTGCAGCGCGGCCGCCGGGCCGCGCTCGCCCTCACCTTCGCCCTGCGTGCGGTGCTCGCCGTCGTGATGGCGTTCCAGTACCACACCTGGCTGCTCTACCCGGCCGCGCTGGGCACGCTGGTGCTGTCGAAGTCGTTCGTCGTGCTCAAGGCGGCGGTCACGCCCCGGGTGCTGCCCTCCGCGATCACGCTGGTCACCACCAACTCGCGCCTCACCACGTTCGGCCTTGCGGCGGGCGGCGTCTTCGGCGGGATCGCCGCGGGCGTCGCGTGGCTGTGGGGCTCGGAGGGCGCGCTCCTGTACACGGCGCTGCTCGCCGTCGCGGGCACCGTGCTGTGCCTGCGGATCCCGAAGTGGGTCGAGTCGACGGCGGGCGAGGTGCCCGCCGCACTGCGCGCCACCCGCCGGGGCAGGCGCATGCCGATGAGCCGCAGCGTCGTGGTCGCGCTGTGGGGCAACGGCGCGATCCGCGTGCTCACCGGCTTCCTCACGTTGTTCGTCGCGTTCGTCATCAAGCAGACCGACGCGCAGCCCACCCAGCAGCTCCTGCTCATCGGGATCGTCGGCGCCGCGGCCGGGGTCGGCTCGTTCGCGGGGAACGGGGCGGGATCGCGGCCGCGGTCGCTGTCCGGCGTGGTCGTGCTGTGGTGTGTGGGGGCGGCGGTCGTCGTGGCGGCCGTGGCGGCGGCGCTGCCGGGCATCGCCACGGCCGCGGTCGTCGGGCTCGTCGGGGCGGCGGCGAGCGCGCTCGCCAAGGTCAGCCTGGACGCGGCGATCCAGCGCGACCTCCCGGAGGAGTCGCGCGCTTCGGCGTTCGGCCGCTCGGAGACCGTGCTGCAGCTCGCCTGGGTCACGGGCGGCGCGCTCGGCGTGCTGCTGCCGCACGACACGTTCTGGGTCGGCTTCACCGTCGTGGCCTGCGTTGTCGCGCTGGTCGGGGTGCAGACCGCGCTGCTGTACTACGGCCGCAGCATCGCCCCGTTCCTCGCGGTGCAGGACCGGCCGGTGGTGCCGACCGTGCCCGCGGCGCGGGGGTCATAGGCTGCACCGGTGCGCCGCCTCGTCCTCCTCTGCGCCTCGGCGGCGTTGCTCGCCGGGTGCGGCAGTGGCGGCCCGCCCGAGGTGACGTTCGCGGCGGGCGCGGCGAGCGTGGTCGCCAAGCCCACGCAGTACTGCGACCTGAAGCTGCAGGACTGTCAGAGCGACGCGAACGCCCCCGTGCGGCTCGCGGTGCCCGCGGGCACGGCGCTCAAGGTGAGCGTGCCCGCGGAGATCTCGTCGACGCCGTGGCAGGTCGTGTTCACCTACCGCAGCGCCAACGGCAGCCAGACCGACGGCCGCAGCCCCGTGCTCACGCCCGACCAGCACCCGGACTACACCCTGCAACTGCCCGCCGCGACCGACGCGCTCGTCACCGCCGAGGTGCAGCAGTACGGTCCGCCGCCGCAGGCCAACGCCGCCACCGGTGAGCTCGAGTTCCCGATCCGCGCCACCTGGGTGCTCACCACCGCGGGCTGAGCCGCCGAAGATCGCCGCGAGACGCACACCAGACGGCTCGCGACCGTCGTGGTGTGCGTCTCGACGCGATCACCCGCGCAAACCGCCAACTCGCGCCGTCGAGATGCCCGACTCACCGCGGCGGATCGTACGACTCACCCGGGGCGGTGGGGTGGGGGTCAGCCGTCCAGGTCCCGGGCCACCGCGCGGACGGCGTCGGCGGCGAGCTTGGCCGTGCGCCGGTCGGGGTAGCGGCCGCGGCGCAGGTCGGGCTGCACGCGCGTCTCCAGCAGCCGGATCATGTCCTCGATGAGGCTGTGCAGGTCCTCGGCCGGACGCCGGGCCGCCTCCACCGCGGACGGCGGCGACTCCAGCAGCCGCACCTGCAGCGCCTGCGGCCCCCGCCTGCCCTCCGCCATCCCGAACTCGACGCGCTGACCGGGTTTGAGCGCCTCGACGCCGCTCGGCAACGCGTTGCGCCGGACGTACACGTCCTCTCCGCCGTCCTGAGCGAGGAACCCGAATCCCTTGTCGGCGTCGAACCACTTGACCCTGCCGGTCGGCACGCTATTTCACCCGTTCTCTACTCACGACGAACGCGCCCTCGGGCGACACCCGGGACGCGCAGGTTCGTCACTCTACTGCGCGACACGCCGGACCGCAGCCGAATGCGGGCGCCCCGTCCGGGTTAGGCGTTTCGGATCGCCGCGGCGTCCTCCAGGTGGAGCAGGGCGACGCTCTTCTCGCGCATCTCGACCTTCCGGACCTTGCCGGTGACGGTCATCGGGAAGTCCTCCACGACCACCACGTACCGCGGGATCTTGTAGTGCGCGAGCTTGCCCCTGGCGAACTCCCGCACCGACTCGGACGTCAGCTCGGGGGCGCCCTCGCGCAGCTTCACCCACACGCAGAGCTCCTCGCCGTACTTGGCGTCCGGCACGCCGATCACCTGCGCGTCCAGGACGTCCGGGTGGGTGTAGAGGAACTCCTCGATCTCCCGCGGGTACACGTTCTCGCCGCCGCGGATGACCATGTCCTTGATGCGGCCGGTGATGTTGACGTAGCCCTCGTCGTCCATCACACCGATGTCGCCGGTGTGCATCCAGCGGGCCCGGTCGATGGCGTCGGCGGTCTTCTCGGGCTCGTCCCAGTAGCCGAGCATCACCGAGTAGCCCCGCGTGCACAGCTCGCCCGGCTCGCCGCGGGGCAGCGTGAGGCCGTTCTCCGGATCGACGATCTTGACCTCGACGTGCGGGTGCACCCGGCCGACGGTGGAGACGCGGCGGTCCAGCGTGTCGTCGGCCCGGGTCTGGGTCGACACGGGCGAGGTCTCGGTCATGCCGTAGCAGATCGTCACCTCGGTCATGCCCATCCGCTCGACGACCTGCTTCATCACCTCCACCGGGCACGGCGAGCCCGCCATGATCCCGGTGCGCAGCGACGAGAGGTCGTAGGACTCGAAGTCCGGGTGGTTGAGCTCGGCGATGAACATGGTCGGCACGCCGTACAGCGACGTGCAGCGCTCCTGCTGGACGGCCTCCAGGGTGGCTTTCGGGTCGAACCCGGGGCCGGGGATGACCATCGTCGAGCCGTTCGTCGTGGACCCGAGGTTGCCCATCACCATGCCGAAGCAGTGGTAGAAGGGCACGGGGATGCAGACGCGGTCGTCGGGGCCGTAGCCGCACAGCCGTCCGACGAAGTACCCGTTGTTGAGGATGTTGTGGTGCGAGAGCGTGGCGCCCTTGGGGAAGCCCGTGGTGCCCGACGTGTACTGGATGTTGATCGGGTCGTCGGGCGACAGCTCGGTCTGCAGGCGGGCCAGCTCCGCGCGGTCGCCGCGCCCACCCGCCTCGACGAGCGCGTCCCAGTCCGGCGTGCCCAGCAGCACCACCTCGCGCAGCCCGGGGCAGTTCGGCCGGACCTCCTTGATCATCGCCGCGTAGTCGGACGTCTTGAAGCTCGTGGCCGCGACCAGCACCGATATGCCGGCCTGGTTCAGCACGTACTCCAGCTCGTGCGTGCGGTAGGCCGGGTTGATGTTGACGAGGATGACGCCGAGCTTCGCGGTGGCGTACTGCACGAGCGTCCACTCCGCGACGTTGGGCGCCCAGATCCCCACCCGGTCGCCCTTCCCGAGGCCCGCGGCCAGGAGGCCGAGCGCCACCGTGTCGACGTCCTCGCGCATCTGGGCGTACGTCCAGCGGCGCCCGCTGGGCACGTCCACCATCGCCTCGTGGTCGGGCTGGGCGGCGACCACGCGGTCGAAGTTGTCGCCGATGGTGTCGCCGAGCAGCGGGACGTCGGACGTGCCGGAGGCGTACGACGGGACGACGGGGGCTGCAGCGGATTCGGCAGTGGACACGGCGACGACCTCTCTCGGTGAGCTGCCGCCCATCCTCCGACGATCTCGGCCCGCGACGCCACCCCCCGACGGGTAGGCGGCGCGGGAAACCCGTTCGCGACCGGCCGATACCCTGGAGTGATGCACGACCCCCGCGTCCTGCTCGATCCCGCCACCGACGCCGTCCGCAAGCTGGCCCGCCGGGGCTACACCCTGGACGTGTCCGCACTGGAGAAGCTGTTCTCCGGGCGCAACGCGGCGATCCAGCGCGGCGACGAGGCGCGCGCGGAGAGCAAGCGCGTGGCCCAGTCGGTGAAGGGCGCGAGCGCCGAGGAGCGGCCCGCGCTGGTCGAGCGCGCCCGCGAGCTGAAGGCCGTGGTCGCGGCGGCCGACGACGACCAGAAGGCGCTCGACGCCGAGCTGCAGGACCTCCTGCTCGGCATCCCGAACCTTCCCGCCGACGAGGCGCCCGAAGGCACCAGCGAGGCCGACGCCGAGCTCGTGCGCGTGTGGGGCGAGAAGCCCGAGATCGCCGCGCCGCGCGACCACATCGACATCGGCGAGGCCCTCGGCATCCTCGACCTGGCCCGCGCCACGAAGCTCGCGGGCCCGCGGTTCGCGGTGCTGCGCGGGCAGGGCGCGAAGCTGGAGCGGGCGCTGGCGCGCTACTTCCTCGACGTCGCCGAGGCCAACGGCTACACCGAGTACTCGGTGCCGTCGCTGGTCAACCGGCCCACGATGACGGGCACGGGGCAGCTGCCGAAGTTCGAGAGCGACTTGTTCCGCACGAGCGTCGGCGACCGCGAGCTGTTCCTCATCCCCACTGCCGAGGTGCCGCTCACCAACCTGCACGCGGGCGAGACGCTCCCCCTGGAGAGCCTCCCGTACGCCTACACCGCCCACACGCCGTGCTACCGCTCGGAGGCGGGCTCGTACGGCAAGGACACCCGCGGCCTGATCCGCATGCACGAGTTCTCGAAGGTGGAGCTCGTGCGCATCGTCGACGCCGAGCGCGCACGCGCCGAGCTCGACGTGCTGATCGGGCACGCCGAGGCCGTGCTGCAGGGGCTCGGGCTGCACTACCGGGTCATCAAGCTCGCGGCGGGCGACACCGGCTTCTCGGCGCGGCTCACGTTCGACCTCGAGGTGTGGCTGCCCGGGCAGGACGCCTACCGGGAGATCGCGTCGGCGTCGGACTTCGGCACGTTCCAGGCCCGCCGGGCGGGCATCCGCACGAAGGCCAAGGACGGCGCGCGCGGGTTCGCGGGCACGCTCAACTCCTCGGGGCTGCCCGTCGGGCGCACGCTCGTCGCCGTTCTCGAGCAAGGTCAACGGGCGGACGGCAGCGTCGCGCTGCCCGCGGCGCTCGTGCCCTACGCCGGCTTCGACAGCCTGACCCCCGCATAACGACCGCTCGACGCACGGGCGCCGGAGCTGAGAACGCGGCTGCGCCGTACGGAGCAGTGAAATTCGGCGTTCAGCCTCTCCGTGGCCGCTCGTCGACGGCTCGTCGCCGCACGGAGGACCGCTGGCAACCTCCCCTCTCAGGCTGCCCGACGGGGTGGGCCGCAGCGGTTAGCGTCCCCGGCCATGAGCAGTCACCGATCAAGGCGGGCCTACGCCGTCGATCCACGGGCGGCAGGGCGCCGCCGGGTCGTCGGGGCCACGACCGTCACCGCCGTCGGCGGCACCGCGCTCGCCGTCTTCTTCGGCTCCCTGTTCGCCCAGGCCTTCGCCGAGGAGTCGGCCGCACCGAAGACCGCGCCCGCCGCTCCCGTGCAGGCGGCGCTGACCGTCCCCGAGAAGACGACCGACGCGAAGCACAGCGCCCCCAAGCCCCCCGCCAGCGCTCCCCAACCCGCCCACGGTGCACCGGTCGGGTCCTCCGGCGGGTCATGACCCGCACGGAAAGCCCGGCCCGGACCGTCGTCACCGCTCTGGGGACGACGGCCCTGCTCGCCGTGCTCGAGCCGGACGCCCTCGCGGCGGCCGAGCGGTTGATGCACGCCGAGCTGGCCGCGATCGACCTCGCCTGCAGCCGGTTCCGCCCCGACTCGGAGATCTCCCGGCTGCCCGCGGGCACCGCCGCCCCCGTGAGCCCCCTGCTCGGGGAGGCCATCGCCGTCGCGCTGCAGGCCGCCCAACAGACCGACGGGATGGTCGACCCGACCGTCGGGCACGCCGTGCGCGCGATCGGCTACGACCGCGACTTCGCCGAGATCGACCTCGACGGCGCCGACCCGCTCCCGGCGCCGCAGGCCGCCCCCGGCTGGTGGCGCGTCGGCTGGGACGGCCACACCGTGCTGCTCCCGCGCGGTCTGGCCCTCGACCTCGGCGCGACCGCCAAGGCGCTGTCGGCCGACCGCATCGCCACCCGGGCCGCCGCCGCGACCGGCACGGGGGTGCTGGTGAGCCTCGGCGGCGACGTCCGGGTCGCCGGGCCGACCCCCGAGGACGGCTGGCGCATCGCGGTCGGCGACGACCACGAGCGCGCCCTCGCCGACCCCGACCTGGTCGTCAGCATCGCCGGGGGTGGCCTCGCCACCTCCAGCACCGCCCGCCGCACCTGGCGGCGCGCGGGCCGCACCGTGCACCACATCGTCGACCCGCGGACGGGCGACGTCCCGGTGAGCCGTTGGCGCACCGTGTCGGTCGCCGCCGCCACCTGCGTCGACGCCAACACCGCAAGTACCGCCGCCGTCGTGCTCGGCGACGCCGCCCCCGGCTGGCTGGCCGACCGCCGACTCCCCGCCCGCCTCGTGGACGTCGACGGCGCCGTCATCACGACCGCGGGCTGGCCCGAGAGGAGAGCCGCGTAGATGGAAGAGATCCTCTGGTTCGTGAGCCGGGCCGCCGGGCTCGTCTCGCTGCTGATGCTCACCGGCACCGTGGTGCTGGGCTGCGCGCACGCGACGCGGGCCAGCACCGGCGGCTGGCAGCGGTTCGCGCTGCACGCGCTGCACCGCAACCTGTCGCTGCTGGCGCTGGTGTTCCTGATGGTGCACATCGGGTCCGCGATCCTGGACGGCTACGTCCCGCTGCAGTGGGTCGACGCCGTCGTGCCGTTCATCTCCGACTACCACCCGGTCTGGCTGGGCCTCGGCGCGATCGCGTTCGACCTGCTGCTCGCGGTGCTGGTGACGAGCCTGCTGCGGCACCGGCTGTCGCAGCGGCTGTGGCGCGCGGTGCACGTCGCCTCGTACGCGATGTGGCCGGTCGCGATGATCCACGGCCTGGGCATCCCCGGCTCCGACAGCGACCTGACCTGGGTGATCGCGATGAACGGGGCGTGCGCCGCCGCCGTCGCCGCGTCGGTCACCCGCCGCCTCCTCGTGCGCCACCCCGACACGAAGGCCCGACGCGCGATGGCAGGGACCCGATGACCGCACTCGACGACGCAATAGCCACGGCCGTGTTCCAACCCTCGTTCCCCGGCTTCGACGCCATGATCGACACCGGCCCCATCCCGATCGTCAGCCCGACCGCGGTGGAGTCGCAGCGGCTCTTCGCGGCCGCGCCGCAGGAGTGGGTCACCGCCGACCTCGACGCCCACCTGGCCCGCTTCGGCCCGCTCCCGCTCGCCGACTACCCCAGCGGCGCGGGCAAGCGCCTGCTCGTCGAGAAGGTGGCGCGGGCCGGGCTGCGCGGACGCGGCGGCGCTGGCTACCCGATGGCGGAGAAGATGGCGCTGGCCTACGAGCACCGCAAGCACGCGATCGTGCTCGCGAACGGCTGTGAGGGCGACCCGTCGAGCGCCAAGGACCGCGCGCTC
>DATAOO010000120.1:0-18389 GCA_036265695.1 Pseudonocardia sp.
CCTGGCCATCTCCGAGCACGACGGGTGTCGGCTTCGAGCCCTTCTCGGGTGCGTGGCTGCGGTGGTGGTGCGCGTGCGCGCTGTACTCGTCGTCGGGCGAGTTTCCGGGCGGGTCCGAAGCCGGGAACGACTCGGCGGACGACTCGTCGGTCGGTCCCCCGATGCCGTTGTCCGGCACGTAGTCGCGGACCGAGGTGCGCCAGGCGGACTTGGCGTCCGACAGCGCGATGCGGTCCTGCGGGCGCTTGGGACCGGCGATCGACGGGACGACGGTGCCGAGGTCGAGCTCGAGCGTCTCGGAGTAGATGCGCTCGTGGGCCGGGTCGTGCCAGAGACCCTGCTCCTTCGCGTACGCCTCGACGAGCGCGATCAGCTCGGGGGTTCGGCCGGTGAACTTGAGGTAGCGGACGGTCTCCTCGTCGATCGGGAAGATGGCGGCCGTGGAGCCGAACTCGGGGCTCATGTTGCCGATGGTCGCCCGGTTGGCGAGCGGCACCGCGCCCACGCCCTCGCCGTAGAACTCGACGAACTTGCCGACCACGCCGTGCCGCCGCAGCATCTCGGTGATCGTCAGCACGACGTCGGTGGCCGTCGCGCCTGCGGGGATCTCGCCGGTGAGCTTGAAGCCGACCACCCGGGGGATGAGCATCGAGACGGGCTGGCCCAGCATGGCCGCCTCGGCCTCGATGCCGCCGACACCCCAGCCGAGCACGCCCAGCCCGTTGACCATGGTGGTGTGCGAGTCGGTGCCGACGAGCGTGTCCGGGTAGGCGCGACCGTCGCGGGTCATCACCACGCGGGCGAGGTGCTCCAGGTTGACCTGGTGCACGATGCCCGTGCCCGGCGGCACCACCTTGAACTCGTCGAAGGCGCCCTGGCCCCAGCGCAGGAACTGGTAGCGCTCCTTGTTGCGGCCGTACTCGAAGTCGACGTTGCGCTCGAACGCGTCGGCCGTGCCGAACACGTCGATGATCACCGAGTGGTCGATGACGAGCTCGGCGGGCGCGAGCGGGTTGACCTTGGCCGGGTCGCCGCCGAGCTCGGTGACGGCCTCGCGCATGGTCGCGAGGTCCACCACGCAGGGCACGCCCGTGAAGTCCTGCATGATCACCCGGGCCGGCGTGAACTGGATCTCCGTGTCCGGCTCGGCGGTGGGGTCCCAGCCCGCGAGCGCGCGGATATGGTCGGCGGTGACGTTGACGCCGTCCTCGGTGCGCAGCAGGTTCTCCAGGAGCACTTTCAGGCTGAACGGCAGGCGCTCGGACCCTTCGACGGCGGCGAGCCGGAAGATCTCGTACTCGCTCCCGCCTGCTGCGATCGTTCCTTTCGCGCCGAAGCTGTCGGTGCTGGTCACTGGACTTCTCCTCGAACGGTAGGCCGTGGTTGTCGGGAGTCTCGCGCACCCGGACACGTCGAGCATGGCGGACCCCGGTCGCGCTAACAGTACGCTTGTCCTGTTAAAACGGCGAGAGATAGCCCATGTGGGGGAGGTCGCTGTGTCGCTCCCGGGCGCGCGGTACCCGGAGTGCGACAGTTCGCCCACCAGCAGGTCGTGATGGGGAGGTGCGGTGCGGCGGCTCGGTCGGGCGACAGCCCTGCTCGCGGTCGCGGTGACGCTGCTCGTCGGGATCGCGGTCCCGGCGCAGGCTGCCCCGCCACCCCCACCGCCGCCGCCGAACCCGACCGACAGCCAGCTCGGGGCGAGCCGGGCGGCCGTCAACGCGCGCACGGCGCAGGTCGCCGGGCTCACCACGCAGCTCTCCGCGCTCGACGACCGGGCGGCGGCGATCGCGCTGGAGCTGTCCGCCCGCCAGGAGCAGGCCAACCGCGCGCTCGTCGACCTGCAGAACGCGCGCGCGGCGGCCGACGAGGCCAAAGCGGCAGCCGACGCCGCCCGGCAGGCCACCACCGTCGCCGGCGCCGACGTCGAGGCGTTGCGGACGCGGGTCGACGAGTTCCTGGCCGCGCGCTACCAGCAGGGCCTCGACATCGGTCCGCTCGGCCTGCTCACCGCGCCGGGCGGCCCGCAGGGGGTGCTCGACCGGTCGGCGTTCGCGGACCTGGTCGCCGAGCAGCAGCAGCAGGCGCTGGACAGCCTGCACCGCGCCCTCGTGGCCCGGGTGAACGCCGATTCGCTGGCCCGCAAGGCCGATGACGACGCGCGCGCCGCCGCCGCGCGCGCCCAGCAGGCGAGCGAAGCCGCCGCGGCCACCGTCGCGAACGTGCAGGCGAAGGCGGCCGCGCAGGCCGCGTTGCTCGCCCAGGTGCGGGCGCAGCGCGAGCAGGTCAACGCCCAACTGGCCGCGGCGATCGCGAGCGACGCAGGCCTGCGCGCCCAACGCGACCGGTTCGTCTCCTGGCAGGAGCAGGTGGCGGCGGCCGAGCGGGCGCAGGCCCAGGCGGCCGCGGGCCGCGTGGGGGGCGGCGGCATCGTCCGCGGCGCGGGCGCCGTGCGCCGGGTCATCGACCGGGCGATGTCGCAGCTGGGCGTGCAGTACGCCTGGGGCGGCGGCAACGGCCGGGGGCCGACGCTCGGCGTGCGCGACGGTGGCGTGGCCGACGCGTTCGGCGACTTCCGCCGCGTCGGCTTCGACTGCTCCGGCCTGATGATCTACGCCTTCGCCGGCGCCGGGGTGTCGTTGCCGCACTACAGCGGCTACCAGTACAACTCGGGACGGCAGGTGCCGGTGGGCGCCCGCCAGCCCGGCGACATGCTCTTCTTCGCCAACGACGGCGTGATCGGGCACGTCGCGCTGTACGTCGGCAACGGGATGATGATCGAGGCGCCGTACTCCGGCTCGGCGGTGCGGCTGGTGCCGATGCGCACCGCGGGCCTCATGCCGTTCGCCACCCGCATGCTGTGATCTGACCTCCCTCACCCGCGTCTCACCGTGCTCCGTGTTGGATGCCGAGCGTGAGTGCGCAAGATGCCGTGCCCAGCCCGGCCGCCGAAGGTGAGCGCCTCGAGCGCGCCGTCTTCGAGATCAAGAAGGTCATCGTCGGGCAGGACCGGCTCGTCGAGCGGATGCTGGTCGGGCTGCTCGCCCGCGGGCACCTGCTGCTGGAGGGCGTGCCGGGCGTGGCGAAGACCCTCGCCGTCGAGACGGTCGCGAAGGTCGTCGGCGGCACGTTCGCGCGCCTGCAGTTCACCCCGGACCTCGTGCCGTCCGACATCCTCGGCACCCGCATCTACCGGCAGGGCCGCGAGGAGTTCGACGTCGAGCTCGGCCCGGTCGTCGCCAACTTCGTGCTGGCCGACGAGATCAACCGCGCGCCCGCGAAGGTGCAGTCGGCGCTGCTGGAGGTGATGGCCGAACGGCACCTGTCGATCGGCGGTCAGACCTTCCCCATGCCCGACCCGTTCCTCGTGCTCGCCACGCAGAACCCCATCGAGAACGAGGGCGTCTACCCGCTCCCGGAAGCCCAGCGCGACCGGTTCCTCTTCAAGATCATCGTCGAGTACCCGGGCGTCGAGGAGGAGCGCGAGATCGTCTACCGGATGGGCGCCGAGCCGCCGGTCGCCCAGCAGGTGTTGCAGCCCACCGAGCTGTCGCGCCTGCAGACCGTGGCCACCCGGGTGTTCGTGCACCACGCGCTCGTCGACTACGTCGTGCGGCTGGTCGTGGCCACCCGCACCCCCGCCGAGCACGGACTCGCCGACGTCGCGGGGTGGGTGGCCTACGGCGCCTCGCCGCGGGCCACGCTCGGCATCGTCGCCGCCGCACGCGCGCTCGCGCTCATCCGCGGCCGCGACTACGTGCTGCCCCAGGACGTGCTGGACGTCGCGCCCGACGTGCTGCGGCACCGGCTCGTGCTCTCCTACGACGCGGTGGCCGACCAGGTGCCGATCGACCACATCATCTCCCGGGTGCTCGCCACGGTGCCGTTGCCGCAGGTCACCGCCCGGCCCCAGGCGCCTGCGGTGCCCGCGACGCCATGAACACCGCGCCACCGTCGTTGCGCGAGGGACGGCTGGAGGCCGCGCTCAAGGCGCTCGAGCTCACGGTGCGCATCCGGTTGGACGGGCTGCTGCAGGGCAACCACCTCGGCCTCGTCCCCGGCCCGGGCTCCGAGCTCGGCGAGGCCCGCGCCTACCAGCCCGGTGACGACGTGCGGCGCATCGACTGGGCGGTCACCGCCCGCACCAGCGAGGCGCACGTGCGCCAGACCGTGGCCGACCGCGAGCTGGAGACGTGGGTGCTGGTGGACCTGTCGCCCAGCCTCGACTTCGGCACCGCCGCGTGCGAGAAGCGCGATCTGGCCATCGCGGCGCTCGCCGCCGTCGCGCACCTCACGCGGGGGGGCGGCAACCGGATCGGCGCGCTCGTCGCCACCGGGGAGCAGGTGGTGCGGTTCCCGGCCCGCGGTGGCCTGGCCTACGCGCGCGGGCTGGTCCGCAACGTCGCGCAGGTGCCCAGCGCGCCCAGCGGCACCCGTGGCGACCTCACCGCGGCGATCGAACAGCTGCGCCGCCCACCGCGCCGCCGCGGCCTCGCGGTCGTGGTCTCGGACTTCCTCGGCGAGCCCGTCTGGGAGTCCACGCTGCGCGCGCTGTCCGGCCGCCACGAGCTGTTGGCCGTCGAGGTGCTCGACCCACGCGAGCTGGAGCTGCCCGAGGTCGGCACGGTCGTGCTGGCCGACCCGGAGTCCGGCCGCCAGCGCGAGGTCGTCACGACGCCGCTGCTGTGCCGGGAGTTCGCCGCGGCCGCCGCCGCGCACCGGGATCGGGTGGCGCTCGCCCTGCGTCGCGCCGGGGCGGCGCACCTGCGGCTGCGCACCGACTCCGACTGGATCGCCGACGTCGTCCGGTTCGCCCTCACCCGCAAGCGGGCCTGGTCGGGTGGGGGCCGGTGAACGGCGTCTTCACCGACCCGTGGTGGCTCGTCGGCCTGGCCGTCGTGGCCGGGCTCGCCGTGGCCTACGTCCTGCTGCTGCGCCGCCGCCGTCGCGACACGCTGGCGTTCACCAACCTCGAGCTGCTCGACAAGATCGCGCCGAAGCGGCCCGGCTGGTACCGGCACATCCCGGCGGCCGCGCTGCTCGTCGCGCTGGCCCTGCTCACGGTGGCGCTGGCGGGCCCGCAGGCCGAGGCGCGGGTGCCGCGCAACCGGGCCACGGTCGTCCTCGTGATCGACGTGTCGCTGTCGATGCAGGCCACCGACGTCGCGCCCAGCAGGCTCGCGGCGGCGCAGGCGGCGGCCAAGTCGTTCGCCGACCAGCTCACGCCCGGGGTCAACCTCGGGCTGGTGTCGTTCGCGGGCACCGCCGCGGTGCTGGTGTCGCCCACCACCGACCGGGAGCCGATCAAGCGCGCCGTCGACGGGCTGAAGCTCGCCGAGTCCACCGCCACCGGCGACGCGATCCTCGCGGCGCTGCAGTCGATCGAGACGTTCTCGCAGGCCCTCGTCGGCGCCTCAGGCGAAGGGCCGCCGCCCGCCCGGATCGTGCTGATGTCCGACGGCGGGCAGACGGTCCCGGGCGGCCCGGGTGCCGAGGACCAGCCGCGCGGGTCGTTCACCGCGGCGCGCAAAGCCGCCGAGGTGCACGTGCCGGTGTCGACGATCTCCTTCGGCACCGAGTACGGCACGATCGAGCTGGACGCGGACAAGCCGCCGGTGTCGGTCGCGGTCGACGACGAGGCCATGCGGCGCATCGCCGAGCTGTCGAACGGGCAGTTCTTCACCGCGGCGAGCGAGACGGAGCTGCGCCAGGTGTACGCCCAGCTCGGCGAGCAGATCGGCTACGAGATGCGCAAGGTCGACACCAGCAGGCCGTGGCTCGCGGGCGGTGCCCTGGCGCTGTTCGTGGGCGTCGGCGCGGGCATCGGACTGGGCAGACGGCTGCCGTAGGGTGCGCCCGTGACGCGCAGCGTGCTGGTGACCGGAGGCAACCGCGGGATCGGCCTGGCCATCGCCACGGCGTTCGCCGCGGCGGGGGACAAGGTGGCGGTGACCCATCGCGGGCCGACCGACGGGCTGCCGGGGGAGCTCCTGCCGGTGCGGTGCGACGTCACCGACGCCGAGGCCGTCGACGCCGCCTTCACCGAGGTGGAGGAGAAGCACGGGCCGGTGCAGGTGCTCGTGTCCAACGCGGGCGTCACCGACGACGCGCTGCTCATGCGGATGAGCGAGGAATCGTTCACCAGGGTGATCGACGCCAACCTCAGCGGCGCCTACCGGGTCGCCAAGCGGGCCACGCGGGCGATGCTGAAGGCCCGCGTCGGTCGGATGATCTTCATCTCGTCCGTGGTGGGGCTGCTCGGCTCGGCGGGACAGGTCAACTACGCCGCGTCGAAGTCCGGGCTGATCGGGCTGGCCCGGTCGATCAGCCGCGAGCTGGGGTCGCGGGGGATCACGGCCAACGTCGTCGCGCCGGGGTTCATCGACACCGACATGACCCGCGCGCTGCCCGACGCCAAGCGCGCGGAGTACAAGGCGCAGGTGCCGTTGGGCCGCTACGGCACGGTGGAGGAGATCGCCGCCACGGTCACGTGGCTGGCCTCGGATGCCGCGTCCTACGTGACAGGCGCGGTGATCCCGGTCGACGGCGGCCTCGGCATGGGCCACTAGCCTTTGACCATGGGACTTCTCGACGGCAAGCGCCTGTTGATCACTGGTGTGATCACCGACGCGTCGCTGGCCTTCCACGCCGCGAAGATCGCGCAGGAGCAGGGCGCGCAGGTGGTGCTCACCGGGTTCGGCCGCATGCGGCTGGTCGAGCGGATCGCGCAGCGGCTGCCCGAGGGTGCGCCCGTCGTCGAGCTCGACGTCTCCGACCAGTCGCAGCTCGACAGCCTCGTCGAGCGGGTGTCGCCCCATCTCGGCGACGATCCCGGCCTCGACGGGGTGCTGCACTCGATCGGCTTCGCGCCCGCGTCGTGCCTGGGCGACGGCGCGTTCTTGGCGGCGCCCTGGGAGGACGTCGCGACGACGATCCAGGTGAGCGCGTACTCGTTCAAGTCGCTCGCCACCGCGCTGCTGCCGCTGCTCGGGCCCGGCTCGTCGATCGTGGGCATGGACTTCGACAACCGGCAGGCCTGGCCCGCCTACGACTGGATGGGCGTCGCGAAGTCCACGCTGGAGTCGGTCACCCGCTACCTCGCACGCGACCTCGGGCCGAAGGGGATCCGGGTGAACCTGTGCGCGGCGGGGCCGGTGCGCACGATGGCGGCCAAGTCGATCCCCGGGTTCGCCGCCTTCGAGGACGCCTGGGACGGGCGGGCGCCGCTGGGCTGGAACGTCGACGACCCGGTGCCGGTGGCCAAGACGGTGTGCGCGCTGCTCTCGGACTGGCTGCCCGTCACCACCGGCTCGATGGTCTGGGCCGACGGTGGGTTCCATGCCATCGGTGTTTGACGCACTGCTGGTCCTCTCCTTCGGGGGGCCGGAGGGGCCCGCGGACGTGCGGCCGTTCCTGGAGAACGTCACCCGCGGGCGGGGGGTGCCGCCCGAGCGGCTGGACGCCGTCGAGGAGCACTACAGGCACTTCGGTGGGGTGAGCCCGTTGAACGCGCGCAACCGCGAGCTGATCGCGGCGGTCCGTTCCCGGGTGGAGTTGCCCGTTTACCTCGGCAACCGCAACTGGCACCCGATGGTCGAGGACACCGTCGCGGAGATGGCCCGCGACGGCATTCGGCACGCCCTGGTGTTCGCCACGAGCGCGTACGGCGGGTTCTCGGCATGCCGTCAGTACCACGAGGACATCGCCCGCGCCCGCAAGTCCGTCGGCGAGGGCGCGCCGGAGCTGGTGCGGCTGCGGCACTTCTTCGACCACCCGCTGTTCGTCGCGGCGAACGCCGATGCGGTGCGCGCCGCGTTCGCGCAGGTCGGGCCGGAGGCGCGGCTGGTGTTCACCGCGCATTCGGTGCCGACGGCGGCGGACGCGGCGGCCGGGCCGCCCGCGGAGGGCGGACACCGGTACTCGCGGCAGGTGGCCGAGGCGGCGCGGCTCGTCGCGGCGGATGTGGGCGTCGAGCAGTACGACGTGGTGTGGCAGTCGCGCTCGGGGCCGCCGCAGGTGCCGTGGCTGGCCCCGGACATCCTCGACCACCTCGACGCGCTGCACGCGGCGGGCACGGCGGCGGTGGTCGTCGCGCCGGTGGGGTTCGTGTCCGACCACGTCGAGGTGGTGTGGGACCTCGACACCGAGGCCCGCGACCGGGCCGCCGAGCTGGGCATGGGCTTCGCCCGAGCGGCCACCGCGGGCCCCGACCCGCGGTTCGCGGACATGGTGGTCGAGCTCATGGCCGAGCACACGGGCGACGCACCCGCCCGTCGGTTGAGCACGCTGCCGAGCGCGGGCTGCACGGTGAACGGCGCCCCGTGCGCCCCCGACTGCTGCGCCACCCGCCGCCCACCCCCGCGGTGAGTCGTACGTTCCACCCCGGTGAGTCGTACGTTCCACCCCGGTGAGTTGGGCGTTTCGCCGCGGTGAGTCGTGCGAGCCGCCCGTCGCGCCCGAGGTTCCGGACGGCGAAGCGCGGTATCCGGGCGGACGAGGCCGGCGGTTACTCCGTCGCCGTGTACGCGGCCGTGGTGCGCTTCGCGGCGGCCTCGGCGGCTGCGGGGTCCTCGCCCGCGGCGATCGCGGCCGCGCACCAGGCCTCGCTCGACTCCGTGACGAACCGCACGCCCTCCGGGCTGACCAGCCACGCCATGGCCTCGGCCGGGGTGATCGAGGTGTCGCCCTCGAGGTGCAGGACCAGACCCAGGAGCATCGAGTCCCAGCCGACGCCGACCGCGCCGGGCCCGAACTCGGTCCACCGCGCGTCGTCCACGTGCGCGACGTGCTCCAACGTGAACCGCGTGCCTGGGTTGTCGGGGCCGCCCTCCGGTTCGAGGCGCAGCTCGATCCAGCTCACCTCGCCGCCGTACTCCCACGTCGCGCTGAACGAACGCGGCGGGTCGCACCGCTCCACGGTTCCGCCCGCGTTGCCCTCCAGCTGGTACCGCCCGCCCAGGCGCAGCTCGCCGCTCACCGGCATCAGCCAGCGCTGGATGCGTTCGGCGGTCGTGCACGCGTCCCACACCTCCGCGACCGGATCCGGGAAGCTCCGGGCGACGGTGATCACGCGGGCCTCGCCCGCCTCGAGCGTGCGCGTGCCGACCGTGCGGGCGACGGCGCTGATCCGGTGGGTGACGTCGATCATGAACGATCCTTTCGTCGGCCGCGCGCCAGCTCGGTGGCCAGCGCGTCGAGCGGGGGAGTCCAGAA
This sequence comes from Pseudonocardia sp., assembly GCA_036265695.1. Lineage (GTDB taxonomy): Bacteria > Actinomycetota > Actinomycetes > Mycobacteriales > Pseudonocardiaceae > Pseudonocardia. The sequence goes on from DATAOO010000120.1 coordinate 9,214, forward strand.
GCGGCGGAACGCGTCGAGCCAGGCGTCGACCTCCTGGAACGGCTCGGGGCGCACGGCGTAGAGCCGCCGCGCCCCCTCCGGCCGCACGGAGGCGAAGCCGTGCTCGCGCAGCACGCGCAGGTGCTGGGAGACCGCGGGCTGCGAGATCCCGAACTCGGCCCGGACGGCGGCGGTGAGGTCTCCCGAGGTGAGCTCGCCCGCGGCGAGCAGCTCCAGGATCCGCCGACGTACGGGATCGCCCAGGACGTCGAACGCGTGCACCGGGCTAATATAAGCTAACTCTTGTATAAGTCAAGAGCTTTGGCGACGACGTCGGCCGCGCTGGCCGACCGGTGGCGCAGCCCCCGGTCGTAGTGCTGGGTGGTGGCGATCGTCGCGTGCCCGACGTCGGCGCGGACGTGCTGGATCGGGGCGTCGTGCTCCAGGGCGATCGTCACGTAAGCGTGGCGGAGGGCGTGCGGGTGCACCCGGTCGGCGACGGCGTCGAGCGCGGGTCCGGCGTCCGCGGCGATGCGGCGCAGCTGGGTGTAGAGGTCGATCCGCGAACAGCGGCCGCCCGCGCGGGTGGCCAGGAGCGGAGACGTGCCCGAGCCGGAGCGCCCGCGACGGGCCGGGATCGCCGCGCCCGTCAGGCGGTCGCGTTCGGCGAGGTAGGCGGCCAGTGCCTCGCGGACGAGCGCGGTGACGTACACCTCGCGGTGCAGGCCGCCCTTGCCCAGGACGCGCAGCACGTCGTCGCCGCCGGAGCGGTAGCGGTCACCGCGATCGAGCCCGGTGATCTCCGAGACCCGCAGGCCGAGGGTGAGCAGGGCGACGTAGGCCACCGAGCGGGTGACGTACAGGCGCGCGTACCGGCCGCGGACGGTGGGCCGGGCCGCCGCCGTGAGCAGGGCGGCGACCTGCTCGGCGGTGAGTCGTACCGTCGGCGAGGCGTCCCGCGCACCGAGGCCGAGCCGCGAGCGGCTGAGCGCCGCCGGGTTGGCGGCGATCACGCCGGACTCTGTGAGGTGGCCGTAGAGCGCGGACAGGGTGGACAGCATCCGCCGCCGGGTTCGGGGTCGGGCACCCGCGGCGTCGAGCGCGTGCAGCCATGCCTTGACGTGCGTGGCGGTCGCCGCGCGGGGGTCGAGATCACGCGCGGCGCACCAGCGGAACCAGGCGAGGTGGTGCAGCGGGCCGGGGGCAGCGGCGGGCGGGCGCCCACGGGCGGGTGCCGCGGCCGGATCCACCCACGCGACTGGCAGGCCGAGGGCGTACGCGTACGTGCGTCGCGTGCCTGCGTTGGCGTACTGCGACAGCCACTCGGCGATCTGCTCGCGCAGCTCCACCGGGTCGGCGACGCCCGGCCACTCCTGCGGGAGGGAGGTGACGACGGCGAGGGCGCCGTTCAGAGCGTCACCGGGAGCGACTCGACGCCGAACACGAAGGACAGCTTGCGGTAGTCGAGGGTGTCGAGGTCGGTGGCCTGGGTGATGTCGGGGAACCGGCGCAGCAGGGCGGGGTAGGCGGTGCGCAGCTCCATGCGGGCGAGCTCCGCGCCGACGCACCGGTGGATGCCGTGCCCGAACGCCAGGTGGGGGCGGCTGGCGCGGGTGGGGTCGAAGCGGTCGAGATCGGGATCGCCGCTGCGGTTGGCCGCGGAGAGCGAGCAGAAGACGAGGTCGCCCGCCTCGATGCGGCGGTCCCCGACCGTGATGTCGGCGCGCGCGATGCGCGGGAACGCTACCTGCACGACGGTGAGGTAGCGGAGCAGCTCGTCGACGAACGGGTCGACTGCGGCGTCGTGGGCGATCAGCGTGCGCCGCAGCTCGGGGTCGCGGAGCAGGACGATCGCGCCGAGCGCCAGCATGCTCGTCGTGGTTTCCAAGCCGCCGGTGAGCAGACCGTCCGCGAGGCCCGCGAGCTCGTGGTCGGAGATGTCGTCGCCGTGCTGGCGCACCAGCATGCCGAGCATGCCGTCGCCGGGCTCCGCCCGCTGGCGCTTGACCATGTCGAGCAGGTAGGTGAGGGACTCCGAGATCGCGCCGAGCGAGCCTTCGATGCCGCCGAGGAAGTCGAAGCGGGTGGTGGACAGGCGCTGGAAATCGGCGCGGTCCTCGTACGGCACGCCCAGCAACTCGCAGATCGCCAGCGAGGGGATCGGGAGCGCGAAGCTCTGCACCAGGTCGACCTGACCGCGTTCGGCGGCGATCTGGGCCATCTCGTCGAGCTGGCCCGCGACGATCGCGTCGATCCGGGGGGCGAGGCGGCGCAGCCGGTGCCCGGTGAACTCCGGGGTGAGCATCTTCCGCAGGCGCGTGTGCGCGGGCGGGTCGGCGAAGCCCAGGCCGCCCGGGTTCTGCTCGGCGGTGATGCCCGCCTTCCCGACGAGGTGGGTGAAGTCGCTCGAGAACGCGCCCGCCGCGCCGAGGACGGCCTTCGACTCCTCATAGCCGCTCACGAGCCAGCCGCGGATGCCGAAGGGCAGCTTGAGCAGGCTCACCGGCTCACGGTCGCGCAACGCCGCCATCTCGGGCACCGGGTCGAGCCCGATGCGCTTCAGCGGCAGCAGCGCCTCGTCCGGCAGGAGCGAGAGAAGCGCGTCGGCCGAGCCGCCGCGCCCCCGTCGGAACCGTGCCGACCACCGCGCGGTCAGCTGGATGATCCGCCCCCGCATATACCGACTCTATCGGCGTCGGGATCTCGGCTGTCGCGAGGCACACCAACGAAACGCCAGTTTCGTTGGTGCAGAGATCGCCGTACACAACTCAAAACTGGTTCAACGGTTTTGCAACGTTGAACTGCTACGGTGATCGACATGGAGGACACCGCCGTACGCTGCGGATATAGCCGATGCCGGGCTCCGCTGCCGCCGCCGGGACCGCAGGGCGGACGCCGCCGTACGTTTTGTCGGAATACCCGATGGGATGGCGACCGCACGTGCGCCCAGATGGCGCGGGCCGAGCGGGATGCGCTCGACGCGCTGGGCCTCGACTCGTCGCGCACGGCCTTCGCGCTCGACGCCGAACGCCTCCGCGAGCACGTGGAGGCCGTGCGGGAGCCGGTGGAGGCGCTGGTCGCGGCGCTGGCCGGGGTGACCTCGCGGCTGACGGAGGTCGAGGCACACGCCGTGAGCGCGGTCGAGGCGGCCAACCGCCGGGCGGCGGACGCCGAGGCCGCGCGGGTGGCGGCCCAGGAGGGGCAGGAACGGGCCGAGGGCGTGGCACGACGGGCAAAGGAGCAGGCCGAGCGGGCGGGCAAGGAGCGGGCCGAGGCCGTCGACCGGGCGGAGGCGGCGGCCCGCCAGGCCCTGGGCGCGACCGAGGCGCTCGGCGCCGCGCGCAGCCGAGCCGAGCAGGCCGACGCGACCGCGTCGACCGCGACGGCCCGGGCAGCCGACGCCGAACGCGAGGCGCGGGCGGCGCAGTTGGTCGCGGCGCAGGCCGGGGCGACGCTCGCCGCCGAACGGGAGCGCACCCGGGCGCTCGACGCCGACCTGGCCGCGGCCCGGCGCGCCGTCACGGTGGCGGAGGGGGAGCGGGATCGCGCGGCCGCCCAGTCGATCGCGGCGGCCGAGAGCCGGGACCGCCTCGCGGCCGAACGCAAAACCCTCGCTGACCGACTGGCCGCGGCCGTGGCCGAGCGGGACGCGGCGGTGGCCGCACACGGCTCCGCCATCGCGGAGCGCGATGCACTGGCAACCGAGCGGGACGCGGCGGCGGCAGAGCGGGATGCACTGGCAACCGAGCGGGATGCACTGGCAACCGAGCGGGATGCACTGGCAACCGAGCGGGATGCACTGACAACCGAGCGGGACGCACTGACAACCGAGCGGGACGCACTGGCAACCGAGCGGGACGCACTGGCAACCGAGCGGGATGCACTGACAACGGAGCGGGATGCACTGGCAACCGAGCGGGACACGGCGGTGGCAGAGCGGGACGGGCTAGCGGCGGATCGGGCTGCAACGGCGGCGGCGCGGGATGCGCTGTCGGAGGAGCGGGATGCGGCGGTGGCCGAGCGGGATGCGGCGGTGGCCGAGCGGGACGCAACGGTGGCGGCGCGGGATGCGCTGCCGAAGGAGGTGGCAGAGCGGGAGGCGGCGGTGGCGGCGCCGAATGTGCCAGTAGCGGAGCGGGACACGGCGGTGGTGGAGCGGGCTGCGGCGCGAGGGGAGCGCGATAACGCGCTCGCGCAGGTCGCAGACGAGCGCTCCGCGGCGCCCGGGCTGCGGTCCGCCGCGGACTCGGTGGCGGTCGAGGCCGCGCTGCGGGCTCGCGCGGAGGCCGAGGTTGAACGGCTGCGGGCCGAGCTGGCCCGGGCACAACCGACCGCGGCCGAGATCCGGGAACTTCTGGCTCGTCACCGCTGAGCCGACCCCGCCTCGGGCGCGAGCGCGACACCAGCGGGGTTCGATCATGGATGAACCCCGCTGGTGTCGATCTCGCGCCCTGGCTGAGATCCACCGCGGTCAGCCTCGCTGCACGTTCCGAGTCCGCGAGGCGCCGAGCACATAGTGGCCCAGATCACATGCTTGGGCTGTCCCCGTGGGCCTCGCCTGCTCGTCCCCCTGCCGACCGACCGAGGAGGACGAGATGGGCAAGATCATCGTGGCGCAGTTCGTGTCGCTGGACGGCGTGACCGAGGACCCCGACGGCTCCGGCGGCACGCCGTACGGTGGCTGGGCGTTCCGCAACCCCGGCGCGGTGGCGGGGGACAAGTTCCGGCTCGGGCCGGTGCTCGACACCGGCGTCATGCTGCTCGGCCGCACGACCTGGCAGCTGTTCGCAGGCCTCTTCCCGCCGCGCACCGACGACTTCTCACGGAAGCTGACGGCGATGGAGAAGCTCGTCGCCTCCCGCTCGCTCGAGCGGGTCGACGCCTGGGCGCACTCCACCCTCCTGGACGGCGACCTCGCCGCGGAGGTACAACGCCGCCGCGCGACGCAGGACGTGGTCGTCACCGGCAGCGGCAGCGTCGTCGACGCGCTCGTGGCCCGCGGCCTCGTCGACCAGTACCGGCTCCTGGTCTTCCCGACCGTGCTCGGCAAGGGCCGCAGGCTCTTCGACGCGACGGACGCGGCCGTCGACCTCCGGCTCGTCGAGTCCGAGGACGTCGGCGGCGGCGTGCTGCGCCAGATCTACGATCGCGACTAGGGGGGAGCCACCGTGCGCTACGCGCTGCTGATCAACGAACGACCCGGCGCCTACGACGGCCTCGACGACGGGCAGCGGGCCGCGATCACCGCCGAGTACCTCGCGCTGCGCGACGACGAACGGGTGCTCGACGGCGCCCGGCTCGCATCCGCCGACACCGCCACCACGGTGCGCGCGGTCGAGGGCGAGCTGCTGCTCACCGACGGCCCGTTCGCCGAGACCAAGGAGGTGTTCGGCGGCTTCTACCTCGTCGAGGCCGACGACCTGGACGCCGCGCTCGCCCTCGCCGCGCGGATCCCCGCCCTGCGGATGGGCGGCTCCGTCGAGGTGCGGCCGGTCGCAGGCACCTGATGCTCGACGAGGTCTTCCGCGCCGAGTGGGCGCGCGTCCTCGCCGCCCTGGTCGGCTTCTGCCGCGACGTGGACGTCGCGGAGGACGCCGCCCAGGAGGCGTTCGCGATCGCCGCCCGCCGCTGGCCCGTCGACGGGACGCCGGACAACCCCCGCGCGTGGCTGGTGACGACCGGCCGCAACCGGGCCGTCGACCGCCTCCGCCGCGACCGCACCCTCGCCGAGAAGCTCCGCCGACTCCCGCAACCCGCGGAGATCCCCGTGACCACCATCCCCGACGAACGCCTTGAGCTGATCTTCCTGTGCTGCCACCCCGCGCTCGCCCCGGAGGCTCGCGTGGCGCTCACCCTGCGCGCGCTCGGCGGGCTGTCCACCCCGGAGATCGCGCGGGCGTTCCTGGTCGGCGAGGAGACCATGAAACGCAGGCTCACCAGGGCCCGCACGAAGATCCGCGAGGCGGGGATCCCGTTCCGCATGCCCGACGCCGACGCGCTCCCCGCCCGGTTGGACGCCGTGCTCGCGGTGCTCTACCTGATCTTCAACCAGGGCTACGGGGACGGCCGGGTCGACCTCGCCGCCGAAGCCATCCGCCTCACCCGCACCCTGGCCGAGCTGGTGCCGGACGCCGAGCGGGTGCTCGCCCTGCTCGCGCTCATGCTGCTGCACGACTCCCGCCGCGCCGCCCGCTTCGTCGACGGCGAGCTCGTACCGCTAGCCGAGCAGGACCGCGCCGCGTGGGACCACGACCGGATCGCCGAAGGCCGCGCCCTGCTCGACCGCGCGCTCGCCGCGGGCGCCCGCGGCCCCTACGCCGTGCAGGCCGCCATCGCCGAGCTCCAGACCGAAGACCCGGTCGACTGGCCGTCGGTCGTGGCGCTCTACGACACCCTGCACGCGCAGACCGGCTCGCCGGTGGTCGCGCTGAACCGGGCCGTGGCCGTCGCGGCGGCCGAGGGACCGGGCCCGGCGCTGGCTCTCGTCGACGCGCTGGACCTGCACGGCTACCGGTACTTCCACTCGACCCGCGCCGAGCTGTTGCGCCGCCTCGGCGACCTCCCGGCCGCCCGCGCCGCCTACGACCGCGCCCTCGCCCTCACCACGACCGACGGCGAACGGCGCTTCCTCACCCGCCGCCGCGCCCAGCTGGGATAACGTGCAGATCGTGTTCGAAGGGTTCGCGACGACGCGCGTCGACACCGGCGGAGCAACGATCAACGCCGTGCACGGCGGCTCCGGACCACCGGTCCTGTTGCTGCACGGGTTCCCGCAGACCCACGCGATGTGGCACGAGGTCGCCCCCGAGCTCGCGCGCGACCACACCGTGGTGGCGCCGGACCTGCGCGGCTACGGCGACTCGTCCCGCCCAGCGGAGGGCGACGACCACGGCGGCTACGCGTTCCGCGCGATGGCCGCCGACCAGGTGGCGCTCATGCGCTCCCTGGGGCACGAACGGTTCGCCGTGGTGGGACACGACCGCGGCGCGCGGGTGGCGCACCGCATGACGCTCGACCACCCCGACGCGGTCACGCGGCTGGCCGTGCTCGACATCGTGCCCACGCTGCACGTGTACGAGCACGTCGACAAGGCCCTGGCCACCGCCTACTACCACTGGTTCTTCTTCATCCAGCCCGCGCCGGTGCCGGAGCGGCTGATCGACGGCGACCCGATCGGCTACCTGCACGCCCTGCTCGGGGCGTGGGGGAGCGGCCTCTCGGTGTTCGCGCCGGAGGCGTTGGCCGAGTACGAGCGCTGCTTCGCCGACGCCGACGCGCGGCACGCGATGCTGGAGGACTACCGCGCGGGCGCGTCGATCGACCTCGAGCACGACCGCGCCGACCTCCACCGGAAGGTCGAGGTGCCGACGCTGGTCGTCTGGGGCGCGAACGGCGTGGTCGGGCGGCGACCGGAGAGCCCGCTCGACGTCTGGTCCGAGCGGGCCATCGACGTGCGCGGCACCGCCGTCGACGCCGGGCACTTCCTCGTGGAGGAGCGCCCGACCGAGACGTTGGACCTGCTCCAAGGCTTCCTAGCGGGCCCGCTCCAGTAGGAACGCGCGGCAGGCGGCGGCCGCGGGGCCGAGCGGCTCGCGGTGCAGGAGTCCGACGGGTCGCAGGATCGGCGCGGGCGCCACCGGGTGCACGACCACCCGCGGGCCCGGCGCCTCGGCCACCGAACGGGCGACGAGCGCCACCCCGAGGCCGTGGGCCACCAGGTCGCGCAGGCGCGGCAGGTTCGTCGTCTCGAACGGGACGCGCGGGGTGAAGCCCGCCGCCTCGGCGTGCCGGTGCAGCACGGTGCGCAGGCCCGTGCCCGTGGGCAGGCAGACGAACGGGTCGTCGCGCAGCGCGGCCAGGCCGAGCGGCCCCGCGTCCGCGGTCGGGTGACCGGGCGCGGTGGCCAGCACGAGCTCGTCGGAGAAGAGCGGTGCGACGACGACGCCCTCGGGCACCTCGGCGGGCGCCGGGCCCAGCGCGATGTCGATGCGGTCGTGGGCGAGGTCGTCCAGCAGGGCTCGCACACCGCCGGAACGCAGGCCGAGCTGCACGTCCGGGTGTCGGGCGTGGAACGCGGCGAGCGCGCCGGAGAGGTCGTACGGGTCGAGCGCCTGTATCGCGCCGATGCGGACGCGACCGATGACCGCGCCGGACAGCGCGGCGAGGTCGGCCCGCGCCGCCTCCAGCTCGGCGAGCACGCGGCGGGTCCTGGCCAGGAACAGCTCGCCCGCGTGGGTGAGGGCCAGGCGCCGGGTGCTGCGGGTGAGCAGCGTCGTGCCCAGCTCCGTCTCGAGCTTGCGGATCTGTACCGACACGGCGGGCTGGGCGACGTGCAGGAGCGCTGCGGCCCGGCCGAAGCCGCCTTCCCGCACGACCGCGTCGAGGTAGGCGAGCTGGCGCAGTTCCATAGCGCGAGCTTATGAGTCTCAGCACAACCATGTCTTGGACACGGGGTTCCGGCGCGCGGACGCTGGAGCCATGGAAGCACTACACCGACGTTGGTTGATCACCGGCGCGTCCTCGGGGTTCGGCCGCGCCATCGCTGAGGCGGTGCTGGCCGAGGGCGACGCCGTGGTGGCGACGGCCAGGCGCCCGGCCGCGCTCGCCGACCTCGCCGAACGACGCGGCGCCACGGTGCGCGCCCTTGATGTGACCGACGGGGGGCAAGTGCGCGAGGTCGTCGCCGAGGCCGTCGCGACGGGCGGCGTCGACGTGCTCGTCAACTGCGCGGGCCATGGTCTGATCGGCGCGCTCGAAGAGCTGACCGACGCCGAGTTCCGAGGCGTCATGGAGACGAACCTGTTCGGCGCGCTGGCCGTGACGAAGGCCGTGCTGCCGCACATGCGCGAACGGGGCAGCGGGCACATCGTGCAGATGAGCTCCATGGGCGGGGTGAGCGCCAATCCAGGCCACGCCGTGTACGCGACGTCGAAGTTCGCCATCGAAGGCGCGTCCGAGGCGCTCGCGGGCGAGGTGGCGCCGTTCGGGATCCGGGTGACGATCGTCGAGCCGGGCCCGTTCCGCACCGACTTCGCGGGCCGCTCGATGCTGCCGTCCACCCCGATGGCCGCCTACGCGGGCACCCCCGCGCGGGCGGCCCGCGATCGGTTCCGCGACCAGGACGGCGTGCAGCCGAACGACCCGGCCAAGGGCGCGGCCGCGATCATCGCCGCGGTACGCGCCCCAGCCGGGCCGCT